>NZ_JBFAHX010000011.1:0-191076 GCF_040654435.1 Streptomyces sp. NPDC050703 | reverse complement strand
CCCCTGTCCGGCCGCGCCCCCCGGGCGGCGGCGTAGACCCGGCCGGTCCGCTCGCCCGGCGCGCGCAGGGGGCCCCGCGCGGGGCACCCCTCCACGGCCGCGGGATCAGGCCACCGGCACCGGGTACGTCGGGTACTCGACCCCGGAGACGTACTGCACGACGCGGATGACCTGGCACGAGTAGCCGAACTCGTTGTCGTACCAGAGGTAGAGGATCGCGCTGTCGCCGTCGACCTTGGTCGCGCCGGCGTCGACGATCGACGCGTGGCGCGAGCCGATGAAGTCGTTCGACACCGCGTCCGGGGCGCTGGTGAAGTCGATCTGACGCTTCAGCGGCGAGGTCAGCGACACGTTGCGGAGGTAGTCGAGGACCTCTTCGCGGGTGGCCTCGCGGCCGAGCGTCAGGCTGAGGATCGCGATCGAGACGTCCGGCACGGGGACGCGGATCGAGCTGCCGGTGATGGGCGCCTTGAGGTCGGGCAGCGCCTTGGCGACGGCGGAGGCGGCACCGGTCTCGGTGATGACCATGTTGAGCGGCGCGGAGCGTCCGCGGCGGTCGGCCTTGTGGTAGTTGTCCAGCAGGTTCTGGTCGTTGGTGAACGAGTGGATGGTCTCCACGTGGCCGCGCAGCACGCCGTACTCGTCCGCCATCGCCTTCAGCGGCGGGACGATCGCGTTGGTGGTGCACGAGGCGCAGGACAGGATCTGCTCGTCCGGCTTGATCGTGTCGTGGTTGACGCCGTGCACGATGTTCGGGACGTCGCCCTTGCCGGGCGCGGTCAGGACGACCTTGTCGATGCCGGGGCGCAGGTGCTGGGAGAGGCCCTCGCGGTCGCGCCACTTGCCGGTGTTGTCGATGAGGATGGCGTCCTTGACGCCGTACGCCGTGTAGTCGACCTCGGAGGGGTCGTTGGCGTAGATGACCTTGATCTCGTTGCCGTTGGCGATGATCGTGCTGTTCGCCTCGTCGACCGTGATCGTGCCCTGGAACTGGCCGTGGATGGAGTCGCGGCGCAGCAGCGAGGCGCGCTTGACGAGGTCGTCGGCGGCCCGGCCGCCGCCCGGGCGCACGACGATGGCGCGCAGGCGCAGGCCGTTGCCGGAGCCGGCCTTCTCGATGAGCAGCCGGGCGACGAGGCGGCCGATGCGGCCGAAGCCGTAGAGGACGACGTCGCGTCCCCGGCGGCACTCGATCTTGTTCTCACCCGTGGCGCCGGCCACGGCCTCGGCGGTGAACTCCGCCACCGAGAGCCCGCGGTCGTCGCCCTTGTACGTCGCGGCGAGCATGCCGAGGTCGATCTGCGAGGGGCCGAGGTCCAGGGTGGTGAGGGCCTGGAGGAACGGCAGCGTCTCGGTGACCGAGAGCTCCTCGCCGGCGATCTGCCGGGCGAACCGGTGCGTCTTGAGGATGCTGACCACCGACTTGTTCACCAGGGAGCGGCTGTGCAGCAGGACCGTGACGTCCCGCTCGCGGTGCAGCTTCCCGATGAGCGGGATCATCGACTCCGCGATCTCCTCGCGGTTCTTCCAATTGGTGAACGAGTCGTCATTGACAGTCACAGGAGTATCTTTCGAGCTAGGCGGCGCTCATATGCTAACCCGCT
Organism: Streptomyces sp. NPDC050703; assembly: GCF_040654435.1. NCBI lineage: Bacteria > Bacillati > Actinomycetota > Actinomycetes > Kitasatosporales > Streptomycetaceae > Streptomyces > Streptomyces sp. NPDC050703. The sequence goes on along the minus strand of NZ_JBFAHX010000011.1, from coordinate 189,472 downwards.
CGTCCTCGCGCCTCTCAACCGGCCGCTCCCCGCGGCCCCGAGGGGCCCTGACCGGCCGCCGCGCGCAGGGCCGCGCGGCACAGCGCGTCCGCGCGGCGGGTGGACTCCGGCAGCCGGTAGCGGGGCGTGAGGTTCAGCGTGTGGGCGCAGGCCTGGTCCAGGGTCACCCGGTGGCCGGCGGAGACGAAGACCGGCTTGACGCCCTCGCGGGTGCGCAGCGCGCGCCCGACCTCCTCCGCGCCGTCGAGCAGGGGCGAGGCGCTCCCGCGCGGCGCGGCCGGGTCCTCGTGGGTGAAGGTGAAGGGGTTCTTGGCGACGCCCATCGTCGGCAGCCCGGTCAGGACGCCGAGGTGGCTCGCGAGGCCGAAGCGGCGCGGATGCGCGACGCCGTAGCCGTCGCAGACGACGACGCCGGGGTCGGCGGCCAGCCGGGAGAGCGCGGTGAGCACGGCCGGGATCTCCCGGAAGGCGAGGAGGCCCGGCACGTAGGGGAAGGCGACGGCGCCGACCGCGGTGGCCTCCTCGACGACGGCGAGCGTCGCCGCGTCGAGGACCACGACGGCCGCGGCCACCACGTCCCGCTCGTCGTCGTACGCGACGTCGACGCCCGTCACGTGCCCGGTGCCCGGCCGCGGCCCCGAACCGTCGAGGAGGACGCGGGGCCGCAGCGCGTCCTGGACGGCAAGTGCCGCCTTCTCGCCGGTCGGCCACGCTTCGGGGAGTCGGTAATCGATCACGGGGCGGGAGCCTAGCGGTAGCCCCCGTCGGGGCCACCGGCATCAAAGACGCGTGAAGATTGCCGGAATCCGGCAATGCGGGTGGCCGTCCGTGCGTGACAGCCTCGGTCCGTACCGAGGCGGACGGCGAGGGACGGGGGAACGATCCGATGACGGTCTTTCTGGGTCTCGGCATCGCGGGAATCGTCCTGCTCGTGCTCTCGCTCGTCCTCGACGGGGTCCTCGAAGGGCTCTTCGACGGTGCGGGCGTCCTGGACGGCCTCTTCGACGGTCTCCTCTCGCTCCCGGTGATCGCCGGGTTCCTGTCCATGCTCGGCTTCGGCGGGGCGATCGTGCTCGGCACGACCGGCCTCGGCGCCGGCGCGGCCACCGCCGCGGGCGCCTGCGCCGGCGCCGGGGCGGGGCTGCTGACCTGGCGGGCGACCCGCGCCCTGATGCGCGACCAGACCGCGGCCACGCCGCGCGGCGACGACCTCGTGGGCACCGCGGGGTCCGTGGTCACCGCGATCCCGGCCGACGGCTACGGCGAGGTGCTGCTGCGTCTCGCGGGCCAGCCCGTGAAGTTCGCCGCCCGCAGCTCCGCCGCCGTGGCGCGGGGCACCGAGGTCTGGGTCGAGTCGGCCCTGACGTCCACCTCGGTCGCGGTGCGCCCCGTGGAGCGCTGAGCCCGGGCGCCACCGCGACCGCCCACCAGTACCTGGGCGAGGCCCACCGCCGCGTGGGCCGGGCCCACCACCATGTAACCGATCTGCCGTCCCCGGGTGGCAGGGGGGAATGCGCATATGAGTCCAGTCCTGACCGCCGTCGCCGGAGTCGTCGTACTCCTCGTCCTGCTGGCGCTCGTCGTCATCACCCGCTACAAGGTGGCCGGGCCGAGCGAGGCCTTCATCGTCACCGGGCGGCGCGGCAAGAAGTCCACCGATCCCGACACCGGCCGGGTGATGACCGACAACAGCGGCCAGAAGGTCGTGGTCGGCGGCGGCGTCTTCGTCGTGCCGTTCGTGCAGCAGAAGTTCACCCTCGACCTGTCGTCGCGGCACATCCCGATCGCGGTGCGCGGCGCCGTCACGCTGCGCGGCGTCAAGGCGAATCTCGAAGGCGTGGCCATCGTGAAGGTCGGCGGCACCGAGGACTCCATACGCGCCGCCGCGCAGCGGTTCCTCGTGCAGCAGGACGGCATCGTCGGCTTCACCCAGGAAGTGCTCTCCGGTGCGCTGCGCTCGATCGTGGGCCGGATGTCGGTGGAGGACATCATCCGGGACCGCGCCGCCTTCGCCGGGCAGGTCGCGGAGGAGGCCGAGGCCAGCCTCTCCGGACAGGGCCTGGTGCTCGACGCCTTCCAGATCCAGGACATCACCACCGAGGGCTCGTACCTGGAGGACCTCGGACGCCCCGAGGCCGCGCGCGCCAGGCAGGAGGCGGACATCGCCGAGGCGGTGGCGCGCCGCGCCGCCGAGCAGGCGCGGCTGAAGGCCGAGGAGGAGATCGCGGTCGCCCAGCGGACGTTCTACCTCAAGCAGGCCGAGATCAAGGCCGAGACGGACGAGGCCGCGGCGCGCGCCGGCGCCGCGGGACCGCTCGCCGAGGCGGCCAGGCAGCAGGACGTCCTGACCGAGCAGGAGAAGGTCGCCCAGCGCCAGGCCGCGCTGACCGACCGGGAGCTGGACACCAAGGTCCGCAAGCCCGCCGACGCCGCGCGCTACCAGGCCGAGCAGGAGGCGGAGGCGCGCAGGATCAGCCTGGTCAAGCAGGCCGAGGCCGACGCCGAGCGGGCCCGTCTGACCGGTGAGGGCGAGAAGGCGCAGCGCGCGGCGCTGGCCGACGCCGTCCGTCTGGAGGGCGAGGCCGAGGCCGCCGCGATCGGCGCGAAGGGCTCGGCCGAGGCGGAGGCGATGCACAAGAAGGCCGACGCGTTCACGCGGTACGGGGACGCGGCGATCCTGCAGATGCTCGTCGAGGTCCTGCCCAGCGTGGTGGCCAAGGCGTCGGAGCCGCTGAGCGCGGTGGACAAGATGACGGTGATCTCCACGGACGGGGCGGGCCGGCTGTCCCGTACGGTCGCCGACAACGTCGCCCAGGGGATGGAACTGCTCAGCTCCACCACGGGCGTCGACCTGGCCGAACTCCTGAAGGGCCTCACCGGCGGCAGCGGGTCCCCGCAGCCGCGGACGACCCCGCCGAACGGCACGGCCAAGACCGGCGACCAGCCGGCCGGCTCTCGCGAGGCCGCCGGGCCCACGGGCCCAGGGGCCCGGTAGCCTCGCGGTCATGTTTGTTCTCGAACTGCGCTACACCGCGCCCCTCTCCACCGTCGACGAACACCTGCCGGCGCACGTCGCCTGGCTCGACGAGCTCTACGAAGCCGGGGCCGTCATCGCGTCGGGGCGCAAGAACCCGCGCGACGGCGGCGTGCTCATCGCCGTCGCGCCGGACCGCGCCCGCGTCGAGGAGATCATCGCCTCCGACCCGTACACGCGGGCCGGGGTCTGCGAGTACCGCGTCACCGAGTTCTGTGCGACGAGGACGGCACCGGCGCTGGCCCCCTACCGGGAGCAGCTTCCCGCGTGATGTGCGGCGCGGGTGGTCAGCCGCGCTCAAGGCGGGCGACCCGGCCCTTCTCGCCCGCCGCCCAGCAGCCCCTTGGGCCCGCGCAGTCCACGGTGTCGTAGGACCCGGCGTCGGCCGTGCGCCAGGTCCGGCCGCCGTCCGAGGTGACGTCGGTGCCGGTCGGGCCGACCGCGAGGGCGGTGGCGCGGCCGTGCGGGAAGAACGTGACGCCGGAGCGGTAGGCCGGCGGCGGCTGCCCGGCGGGGCGCCAGGTGCGGCCCCCGTCGCGGGTGGTGGCCGCGGCCTCAGGTGACGCCTGGCCGGCGCGGTGGTCGCCGCCGACCGCGATGCCGTGCGTACGGTCGCGGAAGGCGAGGCCGAAGACGCCGCGGGCCGGGTCGCCCGCCGGGACCGGCGCGTCCGTGGCCCGCCAGGTCAGGCCGCGGTCGGCGGAGTGCAGGACGCGTGCGCGGGCCGCGCCGCCGGTGGCGAGCCAGACGTCCCGCGGACCCGTGCTGACCAGGCACTGGCCGCTCGCCGCGAACGCCGCCTCGCCCTGCTGCGCGGCGGGCGTCCCGGTGTCCGGCAGGACCTTCCACGAGCGGCCGCCGTCGGCGGTGGACAGGATGCGGTACCTGCCGTCGACCGGGTCGCTCACGGCCAGGCCGTGGCGGTGGTCGAAGAAGGTCATGCAGTCGTAGAACGCCCTGGGGTCGGTGTTGCGGAAGGACTCGGTCCAGGTCGCGCCGCCGTCGTCGGTGCGCAGCACCCGGGAGGCCTCGCCCTCGCCGATGGCGAGCACGACCGCGCGCCGGCCGTCGAAGGCCTCCACGTCCCGGAACTCCAGGCTCCCGGCACCCGGCGGGGACACATCGCGCCACGTCCCGCCGCCGTCCGCGGTGCGCAGGACGGTGCCCCCCGAGCCGGCCACCCAGGCCGTGGCACGGCTGACGGCGGCGAGTCCGCGGAAGCGCGCTTCGGTGCCGCTCTCCTTGAGCCGCCAGCTCAGACCCTGTGCGAAGGGGTCCTCCTGGCCGCCGGTGCGCGCCTGCGCGGGGGCCGCGAGCACGGCTCCCGCGAGTGCCGCCCCGCAGAGTCCCGCGAGCACCGTGCGCCTCATCGACTTCGACTTCCCCATGGCCCTCATGGCGGGCGAAGCTAGCCGACGCGCCGGGGTCCGTCCAGATGGCCTGAAGGCGTCCCCCGCGCCCGGGCCGCCGGGAACCGCCGGGCCCTCCACGGTGTCGCGGTGACAGAGGTCACTCGGTCCCACCCGCCCTCGATGTGCACGGATTCCGTCATTCCGTCGTCTATCCAGGTGTCGACCCCAGTCGTCCAGCAGTTCAGTGAGGGAGCAGGCGTTGTCCACCGTCATCGAGCAAGCCGTAGAGGCCCGCCTGGTCGCCGCCGCGCCGCGGATGCAGACCATTCCCGCGACCCTGCACTACGACCGGCGGGACCCCTTCGCCGTCCGGATGAGCTTCCCCGCCCCCGCGACCCTGGAAGGCGTCGAGGTCTGCTGGACGTTCGCCCGCGAGCTGCTCACCCAGGGCGTGGAGCACGCGACCGGCGACGGCGACGTCCGCGTGCGTCCGTACGGCTTCGACCGCACGGTCGTGGAGTTCCACGCGCCCGAGGGCACGGCGATCGTCCACGTCCGCACCGGGGAGCTGCGCCGCTTCCTGCACGGCACGACGGCCCTCGTGCCGCTCGGCCAGGAGCACCGCCACGTCGACCTCGACGAGGACCTGGCCGCGCTGATGCGGGACGCCTGCTAGCCACCGCCTCCGTCGCCTCCCGAGCCGGACGAGCGGGCGGCCTCGGCCGCCGCCACCGCGGAGGCCAGGGCCTTGCGGAGGCCGCGCATCGCCGAGCGCAGCTCCGGTGAGGAGCCGCCGCCGCGGTCGGTCAGGGCTTCGAGCCGGTCCTTGTGCCGCCTGCGGTCCCTGCCGGTGACGAGGGGGCGTACCTTGCCGGTGGCCGCGCAGACGACGAGGGCCGCGTCGCCCTGGGCCACGTCGGTGACCGGCAGCGGGCCGCGCAGCACGGCGAGGGCCTCGGCCCGGAGCGTCTCGGCGTGGTCCGCGCGCTCCGGCTCCCAGTACCGGACGGGGAAGATCCCGAGGGCACGCCGGTGCCCCGCGCGCAGATGGCCGTGGGCGGTCAGCTCGTCGCGGACCGCGGTGAGGGTGGCGCCGGAGCGGTGCGTGACCCAGCCCCGCCAGCCGCGGGGCCGGGACCGCTCGACGAGGTCCAGGACGCCGTCGAGCACGGCGTCACCGGTGCGGCTGCCCGCGACGGGCGTGAGGGTGCCGCCCGCCTCGTGCAGCAGCCCGCGCTGGGCCAGCTCCGCCAGCGCGCCCGCGCGGACCGCGAGGTGGAGGTCGGGGCCTCCGGTGAACCTGTGCCGGTCCGGGCTCCACGACAGCAGGAAGAGCCTGGCGGGCAGGGAGAGCGTGCCGTAGTGCATGGCGCCTCCTCGACACGGGGACGGCGGGGCCTCGCGGACGGCGGGGCCTCCTCGACGACGTTAATCCGTTGACACCCGCCACGCCCCCTCGTACGTTGACAGCGGTTCTGTTGCCGTCGTCAGGAGAAGGACGTTGCTCGTCTGAGGTCATGAGACACCGCGTCACGCAGCCCTCCGCTGTCGTGTTCGCCGCGTGTGCGACCTCGGCGCATGAGCCGTCCCGTCTCCCCCGGCACAGGCCATTTCCTTCTCTCTCCGGCCTCACCCCCGCCGCGGTGTCTCGAACGCGTTTGCCCTGACCGCGCTCCACACCACGCAACCGCGAGGCCCATATGTCTACCCACCCCACCTCCGTCACCGTCACGTCGCTCGACTTCACCTGGCCCGACGGGACCCGCGTCTTCGACGGCCTCCAGATGGCCTTCGGCCCCGGCAGGACCGGGCTCATCGGCGTCAACGGCTCGGGTAAGTCCACCCTGTTGAAGCTGATCGCCGGGGAGCTCACCCCCACCGACGGCACCGTCAAGGTCTCCGGCGAGGTCGGCCGGCTGCCGCAGAACGTCACCCTCGACACCGGCCTCCGCGTCGACGAGGTGCTCGGCATCGCCGCCGCCCGCGCCGCGCTGCACGCCATCGAGGCGGGCGACGCGAGCGAGGAGCACTTCACCGCCGTCGGCGACGACTGGGACGTCGAGGAGCGCGCCCTCGCCACCCTCGACCGGCTCGGGCTCGGCCACCTCGGCCTCGACCGCACCACCGGCGAGGTGTCGGGCGGCGAGTCGGTGCTGCTGCGCCTCGCCGCGCTGCTGCTGCGCGAGCCGGACGTGCTCCTGCTCGACGAGCCGACCAACAACCTCGACCTGTACGCGCGCCGGCGGCTGTACGCGGCCGTCGAGGCGTGGTCCGGGGTCCTCGTCGTCGTCAGCCACGACCGTGCGCTCCTCGACCTGGTCGACCAGATCGCCGACCTGCGCGAGGGCGAGGTCACCTGGTACGGCGGGAACTTCTCGTCGTACGAGGCCGCCCTCGCCGTGGAGCAGGAGGCGGCGGAGCGCATGGTGCGCGTCGCCGAGTCCGACCTGCGCAAGCAGAAGCGCGAACTGGTCGACGCCCAGGTCAAGTTGGCCCGCCGCAAGCGGTACGGCCAGAAGATGTGGGACCAGAAGCGCGAACCGAAGATCATCATGGGCGCCCGCAAGCGGGCCGCCCAGGAGTCGGCGGGCAAGCACCGCATCCTGCACGAGGAGAAGCTCGCCGAGGCCAAGGAGCGCCTCGACGACGCCGTGGAGGCGGTGCGGGACGACGATGAGATCCGCGTCGACCTGCCCCGGACCCTCGTGCACCCCGGGCGCACGGTCCTGACCCTCAACGGCCTCGACCTGCGCCACGGGGCCCGGGTGAAGGGCGTGTTCGAGCTGCGCGGCCCCGAGCGGATCGCGCTGGTCGGACGGAACGGAGCCGGCAAGACCACGCTCCTGCGGACCATCGCGGGAGAGCTCGACCCGGTCTCCGGCGAGGCCCTGGCGCACGTACCGCTGCGCTTCCTGCCGCAGCGCCTCGACGTGCTCGACGACGAGCTGACCGTCGCCGAGAACGTGGCCGCGTACGCGCCCGACGCGACGAACAACCGCGTCAGGGCGCGGCTCGCCCGCTTTCTCTTCAAGGGGGCCAAGGCGGACCAGCGGGCGGCCACCCTCTCGGGCGGCGAGCGCTTCCGCGCGGCGCTCGCGGCGCTGCTGCTCGCCGAGCCCGCGCCGCAGCTCCTCATGCTCGACGAGCCGACGAACAACCTGGACATGGCGAGCGTCAGGCAGCTGTCGACGGCCCTGGAGTCGTACCAGGGGGCGCTGATCGTGGCCAGTCACGACCTGCCGTTCCTCGAATCCATCGGCATCACGCGTTGGCTGAACATGGACGGGGAGCTGACGGAGATCACCCAGGAAAAGAAGACAGGGGCTGTCGGGTATCCCGGCTAGCTTCGCCAGCATGCGCCATGACAAGCGACACGACACCCACCAGCACATCGTCATCGCCGGAGCCCGCGAGAACAATCTCAAGGAGGTGGACCTGCGCATCCCGAAGGGCCGTCTCACGGTCTTCACCGGGGTGTCGGGCTCGGGCAAGTCGTCGGTCGTCTTCGACACGATCGCGGTCGAGAGCCGGCGTCAGCTCAACGAGACCTTCACCTGGTTCGTCCGCAACCGGCTGCCGAAGTACGAGCGGCCGCACGCGGACGCCATCGAGGACCTCTCGCCCGCGATCGTCGTCGACCAGCGGCCCGTCGGCGGCCACTCGCGCTCCACGGTGGGCACGATGACGGACGTCTACTCCGTGATCAGAGTGCTGTTCTCCCGGCACGGCACCCCGAGCGCGGGCCCGGCGACGGCGTACTCCTTCAACGACCCCGCGGGCATGTGCCCGGAGTGCGACGGCCTCGGCAGGACGGTGCGGCCCGACTACGGCCGCATCCTCGACCCGGCCAGGTCCCTGGCGGACGGCGCGATCCTCTTCCCGCCGTTCGCAGCGGGGACCTGGCAGGGGCAGACGTACACCCACACCCCCGACCTGGACACGCGCAAGCCGGTCGGCGAGTTCACGGAGAGCGAGCGGCGGTTCCTGCTGCGCGGCGGCCGGAGCGCGGCGAAGGTCACGGTCGACAACACCGGGGGCGCCCGCGACATCGACTACGAGGGCCTCGCCGACCGCTTCGAGCGGCTCTACCTCAACCGCGACCTGTCCACGCTCTCCCAGCGCACCCGCGACCTGGTGCGGGGCTTCCTCGCCGAAGGTCCGTGCCCCGCCTGCCACGGCGCCCGCCTCAACCCGGCCGCGCTCGCCACCCGCGTCAACGGTCTGGGCATCGCCGACTGCACGCGGATGGAGGTCAGCGACCTGATCCGCGAGCTGGGGCGCGTCGACGGCCCGGTGGCGGGCCCGATCGCGCGGGCGGCCGTGGCGGCACTGGAGCGGATCGAGGCGATCGGCCTCGGCTATCTGAGCCTGGACCGCGAGACGTCGACGCTCTCCGGCGGTGAGGGCCAGCGCCTGAAGACGGTGCGCCACCTCGGCTCCAGCCTCACCGGCATGACGTACATCTTCGACGAGCCGAGCGTCGGCCTGCACCCGCGCGACGTGGGGCGCCTGTGCGACCTGCTGCTGCGCCTGCGCGACAAGGGCAACACCGTCCTCGTCGTCGAGCACGACCCGGACGTCGTCGCGGTCGCCGACCACGTCGTCGACATGGGACCGGCCGCCGGCGGCGACGGCGGCCGGGTCGTCTTCGAGGGCACACCGGACGAGCTGCGCCGGGCGGACACCCTCACCGGACGCGCGCTGCGCCGCACGACCGGCGTCAAGGAGCACCCGCGCGAGCCGGACGGCGGCCACTGGATCAAGGACGCCGACCTGCACAACCTCAAGGACGTCAGCGTGCGCGTGCCTGCCGGGGTGCTCACGGCGGTCACCGGCGTCGCCGGTTCCGGCAAGAGCACGCTGGTGAAGGTGTTCACCGAGGCGCATCCGGACGCCGTGGTGGTCGACCAGTCGTCCATCGGCGTCTCGGGCCGCTCGACCCCGGCGACCTACCTCGGCGTCATGGACACCATCCGCAGGATCTTCGCCCGGGAGACCGGCACGGACGCCGGCCTGTTCAGCTTCAACTCCCGCGGCGCGTGCGAGCACTGCCAGGGGCGCGGGACCATCCACAGCGACCTGGCGTTCATGGACCCGGTGACCACGACCTGCGAGCGCTGCGAGGGTCGGCGGTTCAAGGACGAGGTGCTGCGGCTCACCGTCCGCGGCCGGTCCGTCGTGGACGTCCTGGCGATGACGGCCGACGAGGCCCTGGAGTTCTTCGCGCCGTTCGACGACCCGGGGGTGCGCCGCAGGCTGAGCGCCCTGCGGGACGTGGGGCTCGGCCACCTCACGCTGGGCAGGCAGCTGAGCACCCTGTCCGGCGGTGAGCGCCAGCGCATCAAGCTCGCCACGCAGCTGCACCGCACCGGCACCACGTACGTCCTCGACGAGCCGACCACCGGGCTGCACATGGCGGACGTCGACGGGCTGCTCGCGCTCCTCGACCGGCTCGTGGACGCGGGCAACACCGTCCTCGTGGTCGAGCACGACCTGGACGTCGTCAAGCACGCGGACTGGGTGATCGACCTCGGCCCCGAGGGCGGCAAGCACGGCGGGCGGATCGTCTTCGAGGGGACCCCGGCGCGGCTCGCTGCGGACGGCGAGTCCCTCACCGCCGATCATCTGCGCCGGGCCCTGGGCGGGCGGCGAGCGCGCGCTGCATGATGTGCGGCACTGCCCCGCACCCGTGAGGAGAGCCCGTGCCCAGCAAGAAGGCCCTGATCCGCCGCCCGGGACCACGCGTCGCCGACGGCCTGGTCACCCACCTCCGCCGCGCGCCCGTCGACCGGGACCTCGCGCTGCGGCAGTGGGACGCGTACGTGGGGGCACTGGCCGCTCACGGCTGGGAGACCCTGGAGGTGGAGCCGGCCGACGACTGCCCCGACGCGGTCTTCGTGGAGGACACGGTGGTGGTCTTCCGCAACGTCGCGCTGATCGCCCGGCCCGGCGCGAAGTCCCGGCGCGGTGAGACGCCTGGCGTCGAGGAGGCGGTGGGCCGGCTCGGCTGCTCGGTGAACTGGGTCTGGGAGCCGGGCACGCTGGACGGCGGTGACGTCCTCAAGGTGGGCGACACGATCTACGTGGGGCGGGGCGGCAGGACGAACGCGGAGGGCGTGCGGCAGGTGCGGGCCGTCTTCGAGCCGCTCGGCGCGCGCGTCGTCACCGTCCCCGTCACCCAGGTCCTGCACCTGAAGTCGGCGGTGACGGCGCTGCCCGACGGTACGGTCATCGGGTACGAGCCGCTGGTGGACAGCGGCTCGCTGTTCCCCCGCTTCCTCGCGGTGCCGGAGGAGGCGGGCGCGCACGTGGTGCTCCTCGGCGGGGCGAAGCTGCTCATGGCGGCGAGCGCGCCGAAGAGCGCGGAGCTCTTCGCCGAGCTGGGGTTCGACCCGGTTCCGGTCGACATCAGCGAGTTCGAGAAGCTGGAGGGCTGTGTGACGTGTCTCTCAGTGCGGCTCCGGGAGCTGTACGCCTGACCAGCGGGGAGGCCCTTGTTACGCCGGGGCGCTCAGGGGTACCGGTTTCCCACTCTCTTTACGGAGGGCTTAACCTACGGCAACGTAACCTACGACACCGTAGGTAGTGCACCGCTCGCACTGCCCGTAAGTACTCCCGTCCCCCTATGGAGCCCACGTGACGATCACCTCTCCCCACCTCGGCAGCGCGGACAGCTGGACCGACGCCCGTCTGCTCTACGCGCTGGAGGAAGTGGTCGAGCGGGAACTGAACCGCCACCTGAAGGTGGCGAAGGACTGGATGCCGCACGAGTACGTCCCGTTCTCGGACGCGCGCAACTTCCCCGGCTTCTTCGAGGACGGCGAAGCGTGGGAGAAGGGCCAGTCACCGGTCACCGACATCGGCCGGACCGCCCTGGTGGTCAACCTGCTCACCGAGGACAACCTGCCCAGCTACCACCACGAGATCGCCTCCCTCTTCGGCCGCGACGGCGCCTGGGGCAACTGGGTGCACCGCTGGACCGCCGAGGAGGGCCGCCACGGCATCGTGATGCGCGACTACCTCCTCGCCTCGCGCGCCGTCGACCCGGACCAGCTCGAACAGTTCCGCATGATGCACATGAGCGAGGGCTTCGAGTCGGACAACGGCCACTCGATGCTGCACTCGGTCGCCTACGTCGCCTTCCAGGAGCTGGCGACCCGCATCTCGCACCGCAACACGGGACACCAGTCAGGCGACCCCGTCTGCGACCGCATGCTGGCGCGCATCGCGACCGACGAGAACCTGCACATGGTCTTCTACCGCAACCTCCTGAAGGCCGCCTTCGAGCTCGCGCCCGACCTGACCATGCAGGCCGTGCGGGACGTCGTGGTCAACTTCCGCATGCCGGGACACGGCATGCCCGGCTTCGAGCGGGCCGCCGCGCAGATGGCGATCGGCGAGGTCTACAACCTGCGCATCCACCACGACGACGTGCTCCAGCCCGTGCTGCGCCACCTGAAGGTCCTGGAGATCGACGGCCTCGGCCCCGAGGGCCTCAAGGCCCAGGAGGAGCTCGGCTTCTTCATGGGCGGCCTCGACGCGGAGGCCGCCAAGTTCGACGAGAAGCTGGCCGCGCGCAAGGCGCGGCTGGCGGCCCGGGGGGCCTGACCTCCCCGGCTCCCGCTCACCGGACGGGCCGGGACCGCGCCGCGTGGCGCGGTCCCGGCCCGTCCGCGTACCGACCATCGCCGCGGCGATTTACGGCCGCGCTCCCCGGTGCAACGGTGGACGCGGGGGTGACGACCCATGGCGCAGACCCATGAGTGGATGTTCTACGAGGTCATGTGGCGCAGCTGGGCGGGGAGGGCGCAGGTGCCCTGCCCCGTGCCGTGGTGGGCGCAGCAGGCCTTCCGGCGCTGGAGCGACGACTTCGACTCCGGCACCTACGCATCGAAGGAGGCCGCCCTGGCCTCCAACGCCCTGTACCGCTACTGGCACATGGTCGGGGTGAAGGACCACCGCCAGGAGTCCCTGGTGGGACAGGCGGGCGAGATCGAGCCGGTCTACGACAAGTACTGCCTGTCGTTCTTCCTCTTCGACCCCGCGACGGGTGCCCTGAACCTGCCGCAGCTCCCGGAGGGCGGGCAGGTCGTGCAGCGCATGGAGGCGCCGCACCTGCCGGTGGTCCTGACGGACTTCCGCACGCCGGACGGCGTCGCGTTCGTGCAGCGCACCTTCGCGACGACGGTCGGCGCCCGGCAGCGGGACCTGGTCGTGACGCGGCTGACCGTGGGCTCGGTCACCGGGCGACCGCGCGAGGGCTGGCTCTGCGCGGCGGTCATGCCGGCCGGGCCGAGCGGCTTCCAGCGGCACGACCGCAACGGCCGCCAGATCACCGACAGGCGGCTCACCTTCCTGCGGCACCTGCCGGAGGAGAACCGGGTGGAGACCAACACGGGCTGGGGCCCGGTGTTCGACAGAGCTCCCGAGCAGTACGGGGTGTACGGCAACCCCGGTCTCTCGTACGACCCCGGGGTCTATCTGACGCACAGCCCCTTCCACGACCTGGTCACGGGCGGCAAGCTGAACGGCGCGCTCCAGGCGCAGGACCAGATCGCGGGGCTGTGCAGCGCCGCGTTCGCGTGGCCGTTCCGGGTCGTCGACGACGAGGTGTTCGAGCTCGACGCGCGGCTGCCCGTCGACTTCTACAGCGGGGCCGCCGACCTGGCCGAGATCACCGGGCCCCCCGCGGCCGACCTGGAGGAGGCCAACCGCCGCTTCTGGACGACGAAACTCTGCGAGCAGGGGGTGCAGCCGGAGCTGCCGCGCGAGGTGGGGCACCTGACGGACCTGTTCCGCGAGGCGCGCTCGCAGTTGCTCATCCTCTCCGACGGGGGCGAGATCCACCCGGGCCCGACGGTCTACGACTCGTTCTGGATCCGCGACTCGTCCGTGGAGGCCACGGCCTGTTCGCTGGTCGGGGACGCGGCGCTCGCCGAGCACCAGCTCGGCACGCACTATCCGCTGAAGTTCAACCGCGGCACGGGCCGCGTCGGGCCGTGCGCCGAGTACGGCTTCTACGGCGGCCCGCACGAGCGCGACGACCGCGAGTGGGACAGCAACGGCCAGGCGCTCTGGGCGATCGGCCGGTTCGACCGCACGCGGGGCCGCGCCGCCGCGTTCGGCGCCAGGCTCTACACCCCGTACGTGATCGACGGCGCCCGGTGGCTGCGCGACAACCGCGACCAGTACGGGCTGCTGCACAGCGGCTGGAGCGCCGAGCACCTGGGCGAGCGCGACAAGCCGCACTACTGGGACGACCTGTGGGCGCTGGCGGGCCTGTACGAGGCGGCGCGCCTCGCGGAGCGGATCGGCGCGCCGGACGTTCCCGAACTGTGGGCGGCCTTCGCCGACGTGCAGCGGGCCACGGCGGCCTCCATCCGCTGGGTGCTCGAAGAGCAGCGCCGGCGCGGGGAGTGGGAGACGTACATCCCGACGGGGCCCGGTGACGTGGGGCGCCTGGACTCGACGATGATCGGCGCCGCGGCGTTCTTCCATCCGCTGCGGCTGCACATGGGCAGCAAGCTGGGGCCCGACATCGACAGGGCGGCGCGCTGGACGCTGGACACGATGTACGCGCACTTCGTCTCCGGCGGCTACCGGCACGAGGCCGCGTGGAACGCCTTCGGCCCCTATCTGACCACGCAGTTGGCGCACGCGTACCTGCTGGCGGGCGATCCGGGGCGGATGGACGAGCTGCTCGGCTGGATCGTGGGGGCGGCGTTCCCGCGGGCCGAGGAGCGGGCGGTGGCCCTCGGCGCGTGGAACGAGCAGCACGCCTTCACCCTCGCGTCGGACTTCCGCGAAGTGCCCTCACGGCACTGGTACATGGGCGACATCCCGCACGGCTGGGCCGCCGCCGAGTACCTGCTCCTGATCCGCGACATCCTGCTCTTCGAGGCGGACGAGGACCGCGACCCGCATCTGTACGTCGCGCCGGGCGTGCGTCCGCACTGGGTGCCCGACGGTGCCGCGGTGGCCGTGGAGGCGGCGCCGACGCTGTTCGGCGAGCCCTTCGGCTACCGTCTCGTCCACGACGCGGGCGCGCGGACGGTGACGGTGGACGTGAGCGAGGCGCCGGAGCGGGTGCGCTACGTCTATCCCTGCCGGTTCGGCCGGGTCCGCGCGGCGACCGCGGACGGCCGCGGGCTCACCGTCTCCGGCGACGACGTCCAGGTCCCGGCGGGGACCCGGCGGTTCACGGTCACGTACGCGTGAGCGCGGGGCCGCTGTGACCGCGGTCCCGCGGGCCGGGGTCCCGGAACCGCACGCCCGAGGGCGCCCGCCCGTCCCCCGTGGCGGGCGCCCTCCGTCGCGGCGGGTGGCTTCATGGCCGGCACGCGCGTGCCGGCCGCTGTGGGCGGGCGGTCAGGCGCGGGGGGCGGCGCGTCTGAGGGCGTACCGCTCCTTCTCGGAGAGCCCGCCCCAGACGCCGAAGCGCTCGTCGTTGGCGAGTGCGTAGTCCAGGCAGGCCGAGCGCATGGTGCACATCCGGCAGATGTACTTCGCCTCGCGCACCGAGCTGCCGGGCTCGGGGAAGAAGAAGTCGGCTCCGGTCTGGGCACACAGTGCCTGCTCCTGCCAGGCGAGCTGGGGCTGGGCCGTCGTGTCGATCTGCATGGCACCGATGCTGCCCGAGCCCGCGAAACAACCGATCAACGAACGATCAACGCCGCGGCGCGGGCCGTTCAGCCCGGCGGAGACCTGCCCCGGCCGGCGGCGCGCGAAACCACCGGACGCCGGTCGCCCCCCGCAGATCACGGCCCCCCGCGGCCGGGCCGCCGCCCTCGGGACGCACGCGCCCCGGCGGGCGGCGGTCCGGCGCCGCTCACCCCGGCCGCGGGCCTACGCGGGCGACGGCTGGAGCACCGCGAAGCGGGCGCCCGCCGGGTCCGCCAGCTTGGCGAAACGGCCCACCCCCTCCATGGAGACCGGCTCCATCCGCACCGTCCCGCCGTGCCGCCCCGCCGCGGCGGCCGCCGCGTCGCAGTCGGTCACCTGGAAGTACGGCAGCCAGTAGGCCCCCGCGTCCGCCTCCGAGGGATCGCTGTCGAGCGGGACCACGCCGCCGAACATGTCGTCCTCGGTGCCGTCCCCGGGATACACCATGGTGTAGGTGCCGCCGGGGAAGGACTGCTCCACGGTCCGCCAGCCGAACACCGAGCCGTAGAACCCCGTGGCCGCGGCGACGTCCGGGGTGTACAGCTCGGTCCAGACCAGGCCGCCCGGTTCGTTCACCACATCGACGCCCTTGAGCCGTCCCTGCTGCCACGCGGCGAACTGGATGCCCGCCGGGTCGGTGAGCACCGCCATGCGGCCGAGGTCGAGGACGTCCGTGGTGTCGAAGACCGCGCCGCCCCCGGCCTGCTCCACCGCCTTCACCGTGGCGTCGACGTCCTGCGCGCGGAAGTACAGCGTCCAGGCGGGCGGGCTCATGTCGGCGGGCACGGCCATCGCCCCGGCCGCGGTCCTCCCGCCCTGGCGGAACTGGCCGTATCCCCCCACTTCCGGGCCTCCGCGCCGCAGCTCCCAGCCGAAGAGCTCGCGGTAGAAATCCTTGACGTGGTCGAGGTCCGGGGCGCATGTGTCGGCCCAGACGGGAGCGCCCGGGACGAAACGGGTACTGAGCATGATCGACTCCTTTGTCGCATCTCTCCGTTCTCCCTCCGAGTCTGGCACCGGCCACTGACAATCCGCCCGACCGCCGCCGAACCACCCGCGAGCGGCCGAAGAGACACCCCGTCATGCCGTCACTACCTGAACGAACAACATTGATGAGAGCGCTCTCAGTCCTATGTCTTGACGCCACAACGGCCCGCCGCGACAGTGGTGCACCACCCCACACGCCCCCCACCGTGCAGGAGTCCCCCCGTGATATCGCGTCGCATGTTCCTGACGACCACCGCAGGCGCCGCGGGCGCCCTCACCTACCCCCTCTGGGGGACCGCTCTCAGCCCCGGCGCCCGAGCCGGCGGCAGGGCCGCGCCCGCCACCTGCGAGCTGGCCCTGCGGAACAAGTCGCTGCCGGGCGAGGTCAACGCCTACGTCACCGGACACGAACTCGGCACCGACCGCTGGGTCCTGCTCAAGCCCGACGGCGGCGTCTACCGCCCCGACTCCCCCTCTGCCCCCCGGACCCCGCTGCCCGTCGACTGCGCCATCCCGCTCGGCGCCGCGGGCTCCGCGCCGAAAATCCTGACGCTGCCCCAGATGTACGGTGCCCGCGTCTACTTCGTGCGCGACGACAAGCTGGACTTCTTCCTCAACCCCGGCCCCTCCCTGGTCGAGCCCGCCTTCGCGACCAAGGAGGACCCCAACTACGGCCGGACCTGGTCATTCTGCGAGTTCACCTTCAACACCCAGCAGCTCTACGCCAACATCAGCTACGTCGACCTCGTCACCGCCCTGCCCATCGGCCTGACCCTGGAGGGCGACGGCACCCACACCGTCGCCCCGCTGCCCGACGGCGCCGTCGACAGGATCGCCTCGGACCTCGCGGCGCAGGCGGCGAGGGACGGGCAGCCGTGGGACGACCTGGTCATCCGCGGCGACGACGGCGTGCTGCGCGTGATCTCCCCCCAGAACCTCATGGCGCCCTTCTTCGACCGGCCCGAGCAGATGCCGTTCCGCGACGTGTGGGACAGCTACATCGACCGGGTGTGGGACAAGTACCGCTCCACCGACCTGAAGATCGACCTCCAGGGCGGCCGGGGCGTCCTCACCGGGCGCGTCAGCGGCGACGTCCTGACGTTCGGCGGCGGCCACTCCTTCGCCAAGCCGACGTCGAAGGACATCTTCACCTGCAACCACGGGCCCTTCGCCAACAACCCCGGCGACCCCGACGACAAGAAGGGGCTCCTCGCGCGGCTCGCCGCCGGGTTCAACCGCAGCATCATGCTCACCCACCCCCAGCAGCCGAACGGCACCGGCTCCGGCGACTACTACCGGGACGCGGTGACCAACCACTACTCACGCGTGGTGCACGCCAACTCCCCGATCGGATACGCCTTCCCGTACGACGACGTGCGCCCCGACGGCGAGCCGGACGTCTCGGGAGCCGCCCACGACGGCAACCCTCGGCGGTTCACGGTGAGCGTCGGTTCATGAGGCCGTAGCCCCGCCCGGCGGGGCCGCCGGTCGCCCCCCGTGCCTCACCGCGGGCCGGGCCGTGGCCGGCGGTCACGCCGAGGCCCTGCGCACCAGGGCGGTCGGCAGCACCACGCTCGCGGGGCCCGCGGCGAGGCCGTCCCCGCCCCTGCCCTTGAGCAGCATGCGGGCCATCAGCCGGCCCATCTCCTCGATGTCCTGGCGGACCGTCGTCAGCGGCGGCTCCGTCTGCTCGGCCACGAGCAGCATGTCGTCGAAGCCGACCACCGCCACGTCGTCCGGCACCGACCTGCCCCGCTCCCGCAGGACCCGCAGGGCACCGGACGCCGACAGGTCGTTGGCGGCGAAGACGGCGTCGAGTTCCGGCTCGGCGTCCAGGAGGCGCCGCATCGCCCGCTCGCCGCCCGCGAACGTGAAGTCGCCCTCCTCGATCAGCCGCGGGTCGGCGTCGGGGGTGACGTCCCTGAAGCCGTCGAGCCGGTCGACCGCGGAGGTCTGGTCGAGCGCCCCGGTGATGTGCGCGATGCGGCGCCGCCCGAGTCCGACCAGATGGCGCACCGCCTCGCGCGCGCCCCCGCGGTTGTCGCAGTCGACGTACGGCGCGGCGCGCTCCCCCGCGCCCGCGTCCCGCCACCCTGGCCGGCCGCCGAACACGGTGGGCAGGCCCGCCCCGCGGATGATGCCCGGCAGCGGGTCGTCCAGGTGCAGCGAGAAGACGAGGGCGCCGTCGACGTGGCCGCCGGACAGATAGCGGCCGACCCGCTCGTGGTCGTCCCTGCCCTCGGTGAGCAGCAGGACGAGCTGTACGTCACGAGCCGTCAGCTCCTTGCTGATGCCGCGGAGTTGGAGGGCGAAGAAGGGGTCGGCGAAGACCCGGGTCCCCGATTCGGCGATCACCACGGCGACCGCGTCGTGGCGGCGGGTGACGAGGCTGCGGGCGGCGTGGTTGGGGACGTAGCCGAGTTCGTCGACGGCGTGCCTGACCTTGTCGGCCAGCTCCTGGCGCACCCCCGGCCCGCCGTTGACGACGCGCGAGACCGTGGCGCGCGAGACCCCCGCTCGGGCGGCCACGGCCTCCAGGGTGGGGCGCTGTGCCACGCTCGGCTCCTCGGTCACCTTCGACGCTCCGTTCTCGGCGGCGGATGCTTGGGGGTCACGCTGGGCGGCGGTCCGCGACCACCGCCTCACGGCCATCCTTCCGCATCGGCCCCGACGGCCGTCGGCACGGGGCCGAACCTGACACCCGGCGGGGGCCTCGGGGCGGCGGCGTCGGACCGCGGAACGACTAGTTCACCACCCAGGGACTCCGTACTCGGGGGCGGAGCACGGTGTGGTCGTGTTCCGTTCGGAGCGGCTGACCGCCGCCGACCCCGCGTACCGCCGGTCGGTCGCACACGTCCTCGCCGCGCTCCCCGCGGACACGGCACGGCCGACCGGCCCCGCGGCCCACGGGGGCGGATCTCGCAGGACGGCCATGCCGCGGTGGCGGCGTTCCCGATGGCCGCCGGCCTCTCCGACCGCTCCGACGAGGCCGCCGGGACGCGGCCCGGGGGCGGCCGGTCGAGCGGCATCCCGGTCGCGCTGCTCGCCCTGCGGCTCTCGTCCGGTGTCCTCGTCTCGGCCCTGGCGCCGGTGGCGATGGCGGTGAGCGCGGTGCCGGCGTGCACGGCGCTGCTCGGGTCCTCGCCGAGCCGCCGGGCCCGGACCGGTTCGTGACGGTCGTCGGCATCGGGAGCCGGCGCCCAGCGTGCCCACCGGGTACTGTCCTGGCGCCGCCGCGGCCGACCGGACACGGAACCTGGAGATCCCCCGACGTGATCACCACCGTGGGGGCGATGGAGACTTCGCCCGCTTAGGGATGTCCGGCCGCGCCAGGATCCGCGGCTACCGCGTTCTTCACGCGGGCCCGCGAATTGCTCGCACTGGGGGCCGGCTCGTCGTGCAGACGATCACCTGGGGGCACCGCTTCCCCAGGCCCCGGAGCTACTGCGCGGCCTGTATCCGGCGAGCCGCGTGTACCGCGAGTGCGACCCCTCCTACCTGGGCGTTCTGACCGCGCCGCGGAGCCGGCCGACCGGCCTGGACGCGGACTGCGACCGTGCGGTGGAACTGGTCGGACAGCAGCGCGCGCCGGCCGCCCGGCGGGGGCCGGTGGCGCAGGCGGTGACGCCCGGCCGCCGCCGTCCCGCCCCGTCCAGCGGTGCCGCCCGGAGCCTAGTGGTGGTGCCCGGACGAGGCCCCGCCCCCACCGGAACCCTTCGCGTCCTCCGCGTCCTTCCCGGCCTTCGCGCCCTTCGCGGACTTGGCCGCATGGTGCGGCTCGTAGTCCGGGATCGTGCCGTCCTTCTTCCTCACCAGGAACAGGCCCGCCATCCCCATGTCCGAATGGCTCTGGACGTGGCAGTGGTACATCCAGGCCCCGGCCCCGACCCCCTCGCCCGCGACGACCTGGAAGCCGAAGGAGTCCCCGGGCCCGGTGATCTTGTCGTCGAGGATCTGGCTGGGGTCGTCGGGGCCGGTCAGCATGCCCGTGCGGTTGTCCGCCCAGCGGTGACCGTGCACGTGGAACGTGTGGTAGTACTCGCCGTGGGTGATCGACACGAACTCGACCCGGTCACCCACCGTGGCCTCGAAGGTCGGGCTGTCGTGGCCGGACTTGTTGTTGATCGTCATGTCGTTGAAGACGATTGTGAAGGTCTTGTCGGGCAGCAGATCGCCCTTGCGCCGCACGATCAGTGGCCCGTAGAGGCCCTTGCGCACACCCCCCGTGCCGTGGTCCGTGCCGACGACGTGGTCGTGGTAGTGCCAGTAGCCGGCGGTCCCGGGCCGCCACGTGCCGTCCTTGCGGCGACCGGGGGCGTGCGTGCGCCAGGTGTAGGTGCGCTTGCCGCCCGGCTCGACGTGGCTGTTGGTGTGCCGGGTGCCGTCGCTGGAGATCTCGTAGTCCATGCCGTGGACGTGCAGGCTGGCGTCCACGTCGGTGGTGTTCTCGAACTCGATGTGCAGGGTGTCGCCCTCGTTGAGTTCGATGAGCGGGCCGGGGATCGACGCCTTGCCCTTCTCCAGGCCGTAGCCCAACTGCCCGTCGGGCAGCTTCTCGGCGTACATCGTGATGCGCTTGACCTCACCGCCCGCGGGGGCGGTCCGCGGGGTCTCGGCGGTGCTCGCCTCGGGCGCGTTCACCATCGACAACGATGTCACCCCGGCCGCGGCGACCGCGCCGCCCGCCAGCATCTTCTTGTTGAAGCTCCGCCTGTCCATGCGGAACGTGGCCGCCGAGCGGAATCCGTCCATGCCGCGTCCACCCATGCTGAACTCCCCACTGCCCTACGGAGAATGACGGGGCGCGGGAGCCCCGGGGACGGCCATACGGTAACGACCGCACCTTCGTTTATCCACACTCAGGACAAAGTTGGTGCCATCCCGGTGATACCTATTGGCGAGTCGCGAAAAGAGGTCTAGCTTCGTCGGCGCTGTTGCTGTGACCGACGAGGGGTGGGTGTACTCATGCGGCTCTCACCGCATCAAGGGCCCTTGGCCGTACGAGGACCGAACAGAGCACGACGCGGAACGAGACGCTCGCGCCGCGCCGTGGCGGCCGCGCTGCTCTCCGGAGCCCTAACCGCCGGCGCGCTCTCGGCACCGGCCGCGTCCGCGCGGCCGTACCCGGAACCGCCCATGACAACGATGTCCCTTCCGTCGCCCCCGGGCGGCGCCAACGTCAAGGTCCTCGTCTTCCACGGCTCGGCGGCGGGCGGCGACGAGTCCCCCGTCGTCAACGCCGGCATCGAGGCCATCGAGAGGATCGGCCTGACGGGCCCCGAGGCCCAGCGGTTCAAGATCGTGGCGACGGACGACGCGTCCGTCTTCACCGACGAGAAGAAGCTCGGCAGGTTCAACGCCGTCGCCTTCCTGACGGGCGGCGGCGACGTCCTCGACGCCGAGCAGGAAGCGGGCCTTGAGACCTACATGGAGGCCGGCGGCGGCTTCCTCGGCATCCACGACGCGGCCCGCGCCGAGCCGTACTCCTCGTGGTTCACCGGGCTGATCGGCGCCCGCCCGGCCGACGCGAGCCCCGGCGACGTGCAGCGCGCCACCGTCGAGGTCGGCGACCGCCAGAACCCGGCGACCAAGGACCTGCCCCTGGAGTGGAAGCGGCCCGACCGCTGGCTGAACTGGACCAAGAACCCCTCGGGGGAGGTGCACACGGTCGCCCGCGTACGGGAGTCGACCTACCGGCCGGGCGCGGGCAAGAACGGCTGGGACCACCCCGTGTCCTGGTGCCGCGACTACGACGGCGGCCGCTCCTTCTACACCGGCATGGGCGGCACGGCGGCGTCGTACGACGAGGCGGACTTCCGCAGTCATCTGCGCGGCGCCCTGCTGTGGACCACCCGCATCGCACGGGCCGACTGCCAGTCGACGATCACCGCCAACTACCGGGCGGAGCGCCTCACCCAGGCCAACAAGCCGGGCGAGAACGACCAGATCGGTGAGCCGCACGGCCTGGTCACCGCGCCCGACGGCAAGGTCTTCCACATCGGCCGCGGCGGCGCGGACTCCTCCCGCCCGGTGGTCACGGACTGGAACGACCCCGACATCGGCAAGGGCACGGGCGAGATCCACGTCTACGACCCCGAGACCGGGAAGTCGACGCTCGCGGGCGCGCTGACCGTCTTCGGCAACAAGGGCGGCGGCGATGAGCTGACCAAGGTCGAGGAGGGCCTGCTCGGCATCGAGCTCGACCCACAGTTCGAGCGGAACGGGTGGGTGTACCTGCACTACACGCCCCACTCGAAGATCGACCGCGAGACACACATGGCGCAGCGCTACGTCTCCCGGTTCACCTACGACCAGGGCACGGGCAGGCTCGACATGGGCAGCGAGAAGGTGCTCCTGAAGTGGCCGGTGCAGATCCACAGCTGCTGCCACGCGGGCGGCGGCATGGCCTGGGACTCCAAGGACAACCTCTACATCGCGACGGGTGACAACAACTCCTCGCAGTTCTCCGACGGTTACTCGGGCAACAACCCGCAGCCGAACTTCAAGGGCGTCTCGTTCGCCGACGCGCGCCGCACGGCCGGCAACACCAACAACCTCAACGGCAAGATCCTGCGCATCCACCCCGAGCCCGACGGGACGTACACGCTCCCCGAAGGCAACCTCTTCACCGGCGAGGAGCAGGCCGAGGGCGGCGGCAAGACGCGCGGCGAGATCTATGTGATGGGTGTCAGGAACCCGGCGCGCATCAGCGTCGACAAGAAGACGGACACGCTGTACGCGGGCTGGGTCGGCCCGGACGCCGGTTCGCCCTCCACGACGTGGGGCCCGGCCAAGTACGACACGTTCGCGGCGATCACCCACGCCTCCAACCGCGGCTGGCCGTACTGCATGGGCAACAACCAGCCCTACCGCGACCGCAACCTGCCGGACCCGTCGAAGCCCCTGGGCTGGTACGACTGCAAGAACCTCAAGAACGAGTCGCCGAACAACGACGGCCTGGTCGACATCCCGCCGGCCGAGCCCAACAACATCTGGTACTCGCCGCAGGGCGGCGGCGTCGACTACCCGCGCGACGCCAAGGGCGTGCCGAGCTACAAGACGGCGGAGCAGAAGATCCTCCTGCCGTGGCTCAAGGGCGGCGGCCAGGCCACGATGAACGGCCCCGTCTACCGCTACGACGCGGCGAGCACGAGCGCCGGCAAGTGGCCCGCGTACTGGGACGGCAAGTGGTTCGTCGGTGACTTCTACGACTCCGACCAGCCGCGGCACGCGGTGGTGACCGACCCGAAGACGGTCGGCAAGGGCGGTCCGCCCGTCCACGCCGAATCGCTCAAGAAGATCATCCCGATCGGCAACGACGGCATCAAGAACCTCATGGACTGGAAGTTCGCGCCGGACGGCTCGCTGTACGTCCTCGACTACGGCCGCGGCTTCTTCACCTCGGACTCCAGGTCGGCGCTGTGGCGCGTGACCTACAAGGGCAAGGCGGCGACCCCGGCCGCCGGCGACCTGGCAAGGAAGGCGGGATGATGCGTTCTCCGACGCGGCGCACCACGCGCGCACGAAGGTCCCTACGGAGACGGAGACTGTACACGGCGCTGTTCGCCTCGCTCCTGATGGTGCTCGGCCTCACGTCGACGGCGGCCGTGGCGCGCCCCGACGGCACCGGGCTCTCCACGCGGGCGCAGACACTCACCTGGACCGCCGACAACGACATCGCCGAGTACAAGTCGGCGCCGACGACGGCCGTGGCGGGCCCGACGACGATCGTCTTCGAGAACAGCGAGGCGACCGGCAACACGACCGGCATGCCGCACACGCTGACGTTCGACGTCTCCGACCCGGAGTACAACAACGACGTCCCGCTGAACATCCTCGCCAACCCCAACGACGACCAGGGCGGCAAGCACACCGCCGAGGTCACGCTCACCCCGGGCCGCTACCGCTACCACTGCACCATCCCGGGCCACGGTGCCATGCAGGGCATCCTGGTGGTGACCGAGGGCGGCGGCGAGGACACCACCGCCCCCGAGGTCTCCGCGAAGGTCGAGGGCCAGACCAACGCCGACGGCGCGTACGTCGGTTCGGCGACGGTGGCGCTGACCGCGGAGGACGAGGGTTCCGGCGTGGACCGGGTCGAGTACGCGATCGGCGCGGACGACGCCTGGCAGCCGTACACCGCGCCCGTGGTCGTCGACCGGGTCGGCAGCCACACGATCCGCTACCGTGCCACCGACAAGGCGGGCAACGTCGCCCCGGAGAAGTCCGCCGACTTCGAGGTGGTCGCGCCCGACACGGACGACAGGACGCCCCCGGAGACCTCGGCCACGGTGACGGGCGAGAAGAACGACCAGGGGCAGTACCTCGCGATGGCGACGGTCACGGTGACGGCGTCCGACACGGGCTCCGGCGTCAACAAGATCGAGTACGCGGTCGGTGACGGCGCGTGGACCACGTACGGCGCCCCGGTCATGGTGCACGAGACGGGCACGCACAAGGTCCGCTACCGCGCCGCCGACAAGGCGGGCAACCAGGCGGCGGAGAAGTCCGTCGAGTTCACCGTGGTCGCCCCGCCGGCGCAGGACAGGACGCCGCCCCAGACGTCGGCGAAGGTCGAGGGGACCAGGAACTCCGACGGCGCCTACCTCGGCAGGGCGAAGGTGACGGTCACCGCGACCGACGCCGACTCGGGCGTCGACAAGGTCGAGTACTCGCTGGACGGCGGCCCCTACCTCGCCTACGAGGCGCCGGTCACCGTCGACCGCGCGGGCCGGCACACGGTGGCGTACCGGGCGAGCGACAAGGCTGGCAACACCGCGGCGGCCAAGGACGTCGCGTTCACGGTCGCGCGGGGCGGCGGGGTGCCCGCCCCGGACTGCCCCGAGTTCGACGAGCGGCTGACGGTCGTCGTCGGCACCGTCGACACGGGCATCCCGAACCGGGTCACCAACAGCCGGTGCCGCATCAACGAGCTGATCGAGGACGAGAAGGAGTGGACGTCCCACGCCCTCTTCCTGAAGCACGTCAAGACCGTCACCGACGAGCTGAAGAAGGACGGTGAGATCGACAAGCGCGAGTACAACAGGATCAACCGTGCCGCCAAGCAGTCCGGCATCGGCAAGCCGGGCCAGACGGACGGCTACCGCAAGATCTTCGACGGCACCCAGGCGTCCCTGGACAAGTGGGAGCAGGTCGGCGGCGGCAGGTTCGGGCTCAACGAGGACGGCTCGATCACGAGCAGCACCAGCGTCGAGGGCATGGGCATGCTCTGGTTCCCCGAGCGCAAGTACGGGGACTTCTCGCTGAAGCTCCAGTGGCGTGACGACGCGCCGGGCAACGGCAACGCCAACGGCGGTGTCTTCGTGCGCTTCCCGCAGGTCCACGACCACCCGGAGGAGTCACGTCCGGAGTGGGTCGCCATCAAGTACGGGCACGAGATCCAGGCGCTCGACCGGCCTGACGGCGACATGTACAAGACGGGGTCGGTCTACGGCTTCGACCGGGTGGGTCTCGCCGGTGCCGGCGTCACCCCGAAGGGCACGTGGAACGACTACGAGATCCGGGTGGTCGACCAGCACTACTCGGTCTACCGCAACGGCGTCCTGATCAACGAGTTCGACAACACCGGCGGCCAGGACTTCACGCCGCCGCGGAGCGACGACCCCGGCACGGACGGGCGGCGCTACGCGTCCGGCTACGTCGGTGTCCAGGTGCACGGGGTCACGGACGTGATCTCGTACCGCGACATCCGGGTCAAGGAGCTGTAGGCCCGCGGTCACCGGCTCCCT
Source organism: Streptomyces sp. NPDC050703 (assembly GCF_040654435.1). NCBI lineage: Bacteria > Bacillati > Actinomycetota > Actinomycetes > Kitasatosporales > Streptomycetaceae > Streptomyces > Streptomyces sp. NPDC050703. Next base: position 163,688 of record NZ_JBFAHX010000011.1, on the reverse strand, counting down.
CCGGCGCCCTCGCCCCGCTCGGGGCGGGGGCGCCTCCGCGTTCAGCCGGCCGGCCGCACCTCGACCACGATGGCGTCCGGGCAGCCCCGGGCCGACACCGGGTTGTCGCGCACCGAGACGAAGTCCTCGGGGGCCACCGCCCCGGAGCCGTCGACGTCGGCGTGGACGCGGACGGTGTAGCGCGCCCGCGGGTCCGGCGGCGGGACCTCAAGGGTCAGCCGGGGGGCCGCGGTGAGGTCGACGCCGCGCTCGGTCGCGCGCGAGACCACCCGGGCCGGCGCGTCAGCGGCGGTGATCTCCTCGACCTGCGCGCGCAGGGTCACGGTTCCTCGCGGCGGCGGTGTGCCCGACGCGAGACGGACAGCGATTTCTACGTTGCGCATACGCTCGCCCATCCCTTGTTGGCGGTGTGGTGCCCCTCTATTTTCCGCAACGTAGCGCCCTTTACGGCGGGGCGGGGAGTCGGGACCGAGGGGAGAGACAGGATGGCTGCTTCCGAGTCGCGAGTCGCGGGTGAGGGACACGGGGAGTTCCGCTCCTCCCGGGACAAGAAGACCGGTCTGATCGACGGCATCGGCTTCCGGACGAAGCCGGTGCAGTACGTGGACATCGAGGGGCTCGCGGTCTTCGAGGGCGACATCGTTCTCGGCACGGTCGCGGAGGTCGAGCGCCGCACGGTCGAATTGCAGGCGGAATCGGAGGGGAAGGCGCCGCAGTCGGCGGTCGTCATCTCCGGGAGGCAGTTCCGCTGGCCCAACGCCCTGGTGCCCTTCGAGATCGACGGCAATCTGCCGAACCAGCAGCGTGTCACCGACGCGATCGCGCACTGGCAGTCCCGCACCCGGATGCGCTTCGTGCGGCGCACCCCGGCCAACCAGGCGCAGTACCCGAACTACGTGCGCTTCGTGCCCGGCGGCGGCTGTTCGTCGTTCGTGGGCATGCAGGGCGGGGCGCAGAACATCACGCTGGCCACGGGGTGTTCGACGGGCAACTGCATCCACGAGATCGGGCACGCGATCGGTCTGTGGCACGAGCAGAGCCGTGAGGACCGCGACCAGTTCGTCACGATCGTCTGGGCCAACATCACGCAGGGCTTCGAGCACAACTTCGACCAGCACATCACCGACGGCGACGACGTGGGCCCGTACGACTACGGCTCGATCATGCACTACCCGCGGGACGCCTTCTCCAGTAACGGCCAGGACACGATCGTGCCGACCGTGCAGGGCGTCGCCATCGGCCAGCGCAGCGGTCTGAGCACGGACGACGTCGCCGCCGTGCACGCGATGTACGGGCCTTCGCCCGCGTCGGGGCCCGTGGTGTCCTGGGAGTCGGACCGCCTCGACGTCTTCGGTGTGGGCGCCGACTCCGCGCTGTTCCACAAGTGGTGGAACGGCAGGGCCTGGGGGCCCGACGTCAAGGGCTGGGAATCCCTCGGCGGCATCTGCAAGAGCCCGCCGACGGCGCTGGCGTGGGCGCACGACCGGCTCGACGTCTTCGTCGTGGGCACGGATTCGGCGCTGTTCCACAAGTGGTGGAACGGCAGCGCGTGGGGCCCGAGCGTCAAGGACTGGGAGTCCCTCGGCGGCATCTGCGTCAGCGAACCCGAGGCCGTTTCCTGGGGCCCGGACCGGCTCGACCTCTTCGTGACCGGCACCGACTCGGCGACGTACCACAAGTGGTGGAACGGCAGCGCGTGGGGCCCGAGCGTCAAGGGCTGGGAGTCCCTCGGCGGCATCTGCACGACCAAGCCGAAGGCGGTGTCCTGGGGCGCGAACCGGCTCGATGTCTTCGTGGTCGGCACGGATTCCGCGCTCTACCACAAGTGGTGGGACGGAAACGCGTGGGGCCCCGGCGTCAAGGGCTGGGAATCCCTCGGCGGCATCTGCATGGGCGAACCCGTCGCCGTCTCCTGGGGCCAGAACAGGCTGGACCTCTTCGTGGTCGGCACCGATTCCGCGCTCTACCACAAGTGGTGGGACGGAAACGCGTGGGGCCCCAGCGTCAAGGGCTGGGAATCCCTCGGCGGCGTGTGTGAGAGCACCCCGGCCGCCGTCTCCTGGGGCGCCGACCGCCTGGACCTCTTCGTGGTCGGCACGGACTCGGCGCTGTACCACAAGTGGTGGGACGGCAAGGCGTGGGGCCCGGGCGTCAAGGGCTGGGAGTCGCTCGGCGGCATCTGCACCAGTTCGCCCGACGCGGTCGCCTGGGAGCAGAACCGGCTCGACGTGTTCGTGCGCGGCACGGACTCGGCGCTCCACCACAAGTGGTGGGACGGCAAGGCGTGGGGTCCGAGCGTCAAGGGCTTCGAATCCCTCGGCGGAGTCCTGATCCGCTTCACGGACTGAGCGCGGGAGCCGTTCGCCGAGCGCCGGCCGGGTCAGTCCTCGTGTCTGGCCCGGCTCGGCTGCACGCGCTTCGGCTCGCCGGGCATCTTCGGGTACTCCGGCGGGTACGGCAGATCGCCGAGCCCGTGCTCGCGCTCGTCCCTGTCGGCCAGGTCGAGGAGGGCGTCGAGCGAGTGGGCCCGGTCGTCCATGCCGGCGTGGACGTCGCCGGCCTCCGCGAACCGCCCCGGCATGGTGGCGACGTCGAAGTCCTCGGGGCGGGCGTCCTCGACCTCCTCCCACCGCAGCGGCGCCGAGACGGGGGCGTGCGGGCGGGCGCGGATCGAGTAGGCGGAGGCGATGGTGCGGTCCCTGGCCGTCTGGTTGTAGTCGACGAAGATCTTCTCCCCGCGCTCCTCCTTCCACCAGGCGGTGGTGACCGCGTCCGGCATCCTGCGCTCCAGCTCCCGGCCGACGGCGATGGCGGCGCGCCGCACCTGCGTGAAGGTCCAGCGGGGCTCGATCGGCACGAAGACGTGCAGGCCGCGTCCGCCGGAGGTCTTGGGCCAGCCCACGAGCCCGCCGTGCTCGTCGAGGACGGCGCGCAGTTCGTGCGCGGCCCGCACCGCGTCGGTGTAGTCGGTGCCGGGCTGCGGGTCGAGGTCGATGCGCAGTTCGTCGGGGTGGTCGAGGTCGTCGCGCCGGACCGGCCAGGGGTGGAAGGTGAGGGCGTTGTACTGGACGGCCCACAGCACGGCGGCCAGCTCGGTCGGGCACATCTCGTCGGCGGTACGGCCGCTGGGGAAGGCGATGGTGGCGGTGGGAATCCACTCGGGGTGGTTCTTCGGGACCCGCTTCTGGTAGAAGAACTCCCCCGCCGCGCCCTCCGGGTAGCGCTGAAGGGTCGTGGGCCGGTTCCGCAGCGCGCGGAGGATGCCGGGCCCCACGACCACGAAGTACCGGGCGACGTCCAGCTTGGTGAACCCGCGCTCGGCGAAGACGACCCGGTCGGGGCTGGAGAGCCGCACCGTCCGCTCCCCCGTGTCGATCTCCACGGCCGCGCTCTTGCCCTTGGCTGCACCCATGGGGCCACGCTAAGCGGGGTGGACATGCGCCGCATCCCTCCCCTCGGCGAGCCCCGCCGAACAGGCGCCCCTCCCCGGTCCCTCGTACGTTGGGATCATGGATCTGCCGGTGATGCCGCCCGTGAAGCCCATGCTCGCCAAGCCGGTGGCGAAGATTCCGGCGGGCATGCAGTACGAGGCCAAGTGGGACGGGTTCCGGGCCGTCGTGTTCCGGGACGGGGACGAGCTGGAGATCGGCAGCCGGACGGGGAAGCCGCTGACCCGGTACTTCCCCGAGCTGGTGGCGGCCCTGCGGGAGCGGCTGCCCGCGCGCTGCGTGCTGGACGGCGAGATCGTGATCGCGCGGAACGGGCACCTCGACTTCGACGCGCTGAGCGAGCGCATCCACCCGGCGGCCTCGCGCGTCGCGACGCTCGCCGAGCGCACGCCCGCGTCCTTCGTCGCCTTCGACGTCCTCGCGCTGGGCGACGAGGCCCTGCTCGACACCCGGATGGCGGACCGCCGCGCCCGCCTGGTGGAGGCGCTGGACGGTGTGGCGCCGCCGGTCCACGTGGCGCCGGCGACCACGGACGTCGACGTGGCGCGGCGCTGGTTCGACCAGTTCGAGGGCGCGGGCCTGGACGGCGTGATCGCCAAGCCGCTCGACCTGCGCTACCGCCAGAACGAGCGCTCCATGTTCAAGATCAAGCATGAGCGCACGGCGGACTGCGTGGTCGCCGGCTACCGCTTCCACAAGAGCGGGCCCGTCGTGGGCTCGCTCCTCCTCGGCCTGTACGACGGCGGCGGCACCCTGCAGCACGTGGGCGTCGCCGCCGCGTTCTCCATGGCGCGGCGGGCGGAGCTGATCGACGAGCTGGAGCCGCTGCGGATGGAGTCGGCCGCGGACCACCCCTGGGCGGCCTGGGGCGACGAGGCGGCGCACGAGGGGGCGCGGATGCCGGGCGCGCCGAGCCGCTGGACGGGCAAGAAGGACCTGTCGTGGGTGCCGCTCCGCCCCGAGCGGGTCTGCGAGGTGGCGTACGACCACATGGAGAACGGGCAGCGCTTCCGCCACACGGCGAGATTCCGCACCTGGCGCCCCGACCGCACCGCGACGAGCTGCACGTACGCCCAACTGGAGGAACCGGTCTCCTACTCCCTCACGGACGTGCTCGGCGGGCCGCGGCCCGGCGCCTAGCACCGCAATCACGCCAACCTGCGACCACGCTCCCCCGTGCCTTCCGCCCCAGGGGGCGCGACCGTATGCTCCACCGCCTGACACGTCAGTTACCTACGGTAAGGGGGACGGGGCATGGGGCGCGGCGGTGCCGGGGGGAGTACGAGACGGGGGTTCGTCGTGGGGGCCGCGGCGGTCGGCGGGGCCGCCGCGACGGGCCTGGGGACCGCGGCGGGGACCGCGGCGGCGGCCGGGGCCGGGGGCTCGCGGGCGAAGCAGTCCGTGGCCGTGCTCGGCGGCGGGGTCGCGGGGCTGACGGCCGCGCACGAGCTGGCCGAGCGCGGCTTCGACGTCACGGTCTACGAGCGCAGGGCGCTCGGCGGCAAGGCCCGCAGCATGGACGTGCCGGACAGCGCGAAGGGCGGGCGGAAGCCGCTGCCGGGCGAGCACGGCTTCCGGTTCATCCCCGGGATCTACCACAACCTGCCGGACACCATGCGGCGCATCCCCTTCCCCGGCAACGCCCACGGCGTCTGGGACAACCTCGTCGCCCCGCGCGAGATGTCGTTCGCGCGCACCGGCCGCGAGGACCTGCGCATGCCGATCCCGTGGCCGGGCACCCGGCCCGAGCGGCTCACCCTCGACGACATCGCGCGGGCCCTGACCGCCCTGCTCGACACGGCCCTCAACCTGCCGGCCCACGAGGTCGCGTACTTCGTGAACCGCGCCCTGGTCTTCCTCACGAGCTGCGACGAGCGCCGTGACGACGACTGGGAGTCGACGCCGTGGTGGGACTTCGTGCGGGCCGAGCGGATGTCGAAGGACTACCAGCGCATCCTCGCGATCGGCGTCACCCGCAACATCGTCGCGACCAAGGCCGAGGAGGCGAGCACCCGCACCGTCGGCACGCTGGGCGAGGCCTTCGTCCTCAACGCGCTCGGACAGGGCGCGGACGGCCCGCCCGACCGGCTGCTCAACGCCCCCACGAACGAGGCGTGGATCGACCCGTGGGTGACCCTTCTGACCTCGCTCGGCGTGCGGTTCGAGATCGGGTGGACGGTGCGCGAGCTGGCGTTCGGCGGCGGCCGGATCACCGGGACCGTCGTCGAGGACCCGGACGGCGTGCGGCGTGTCGTCACCGCCGACCACTACGTGCAGGCCATGCCGGTGGAGCACGCCCGCAGGACGTGGGGCGCCGCGCTGCGGGCGGCGGACCCGCAGCTCGCGCGCTGCGACAAGCTCCGCACGGACTGGATGACCGGCATCCAGTTCTATCTGACCGAGCGGCCGCCGGTGGTGAAGGGCCACTTCAACTGCGTCGACTCGCCCTGGTCGCTGACCGGCATCGCCCAGGCGGGCCACTGGCCGGACCGTGACTTCGCCGCCGACTACGGCGACGGCGTCGCGGTCGAGTGCCTGTCGGTGGACATCTCCGAGTGGGACGAGCCGGGGATGCTGTACGGCAAGACGGCCAAGCAGTGCACCAGGGACGAGGTCGCCAAGGAGGTGTGGGCGCAGCTCAAGGCCGCCCTGAACGACACGGGCAAGACGGTCCTGAGCGACGGCAAGCTGCACTCCTGGTTCCTCGACCCGGGCGTCGACGGCCTCGGCACGCCGCACCCGACCAACGAGGACGAACTCCTCATCCACCCCGTCGGCACCTTCCACGCCCGCCCCACGGCGGTGACCAAGATCCCCAATCTGTTCCTCGCCGGCGACTACGTCTCCGTCGACATCGACCTCGCCACGATGGAGGGCGCCAACGCCTCGGCCCGCGAGGCGGTCAACGCCCTTCTGCGGCAGTCCGGTTCCGGCCAGGAGCCGTGCACCGTGACGCCGCTGTTCCGGCCCCCGGCGCTCGACGCGGCCAAGCGCCACGACCGCACCCGCCACCGGCTCGGCCTGCGCAACGCCCTCGATCTGGGCTGAGACCGGCACCGTACGGGGTATGACGTACGCATGAGACGGTGGGCGCGGACACGGGCAGGGGCCGGGGCGGTGGCGCTCGCCGCCCTGGCCGCCGGCTGCACGGTGCAGGCCGACGGGAGCGGGGCCGGCCAGGACCCCCGGGGCGGCGGCGGCTCGGTGCTCGCCGTGAAGATCGACAACGTGGGTGCCGCGCGCCCGCAGACCGGCATCGACGCCGCCGACGTCGTCTACGCCGAGCAGGTGGAGGCCGGGCTCAGCCGTCTGATGGCGGTGTTCGCCACCGGGCTGCCCCCGGTGGTGGGCCCGGTGCGCAGCGCGCGCGAGACGGACCTCGAACTCCTGCGGCAGTTCGACCGCCCCGCACTGGCCTTCTCCGGGGCGCAGTCGAAGCTCCTGCCGCTGATCGACGGCTCGCCCCTGCGGGCGCTGCCGCCCGGCAAGGCGCCCGGCGACGCCTACTACCGGGACGCCGGCCGGGCGGCGCCGCACAACCTCTTCGTGCGGCCGAAGGCCCTGGACGCCGGTGCGCGCGCGGGGGCGCTGGAGAGCACCGGGTTCCGGTTCGGTCCCCGCCCCTCCGGCGGCACACCGGAGACCCGGCGGACGGTGCGGTTCCCCGCGGCGAGCTTCACCTTCGACTGGGTGGAGTACGAGGGGCGCTGGCGCGTGGCCATGGACGGGACGCGTGCGCGTACGCCGGGCGGAAAGGAGCTGCGCCCGGCCACGGTGGTCGTGCAGTACGTGAAGGTGCGCCCCTCCCGCTTCCACGACCGCTCGGGAAGCGTCACGCCGTTCACGGAGACGGTGGGCGAGGGCAGGGCGCGCGTCCTGCGGGACGGTCGGGGCTACGACGCGCGCTGGGAGCGGCCGTCGGCCGGGGACGGCACGCGGTTCACGACGCCCGGCGGCGAACCACTGCCGTTCGCCGAGGGCCAGGTGTGGGTCGTGTACGCGAAGGCGTGAGCGCGGCTCAGGCCCTGGCCAGCGGCTCCGCGGGGTGGCGCAGGCCCTCCGCCGCGTCCGCGACGCGGCGGATCAGGTCGAGGAAGACCGTCTGCTCGTCGGCGGAGAGCGGGCCGAGGAAGACCTGGTTCATCCGGGCGGTGCGCACGGTCAGCCTGGCGTGCGCGCGCCGGCCCTCGTCGGTGAGCCGCAGCACGCAGCGGCGGCCGTCCCGCGGGTCGCGGACCTTGTCGAGCAGTTCGCGGCGGATCAGCCGGCCGACGACCTCGGCGATGGTGGAGCGGTCGAGGCCCACCCGCTCCCCCACGGTGCGCTGGTCGAGGCCGGGTTCGGCGACGAGGGCGTTGAGCACGGCGAACTGCGGCGAGGTGATCTCCTCGGAGACCATCGTGTTCCACAGGAGGTAGTGCGCCTGCTGCAGGCGCCTGGCCAGGTGCCCGGGGTGGGTGGTGAGATCCGCCGCGGCCATGGGGTCCTCCGCTTCCGCGTCGTCCGTGTGCGTCGCCGCGTCCATCGGCGTTTTCATCGGTGCACTGAACGATACCCGGACATCCGGTGGTGCGTCTCACCTCTTGTCAGGGCATTCGCGCTCTCCTATCCTCGCCGAAATAGTCAGTGCCCTGATTGATTCCCTGGTTGACAGGGGCCGGAAGAGAGGGGCCGCGCGGATGGACAAGGTGGTGGCCACGGCCGCCGAGGCGGTGGCCGACGCCCGGGACGGGGCGTCGTTCGCCGTCGGGGGCTTCGGCCTCAGCGGCGTGCCGAACGAGCTGATACGGGCGCTGCACGCCTCCGGCGTCTCGGACCTGCGGGTGGTGTCCAACAACTGCGGGGCGATGGACTCCGGCCTCGCGGTGCTCCTGGCGGCGGGCCGCGTCGCCCGCGTCACCGGCTCCTACATCGGGGCCAACAGGGAGTTCGCCCGGCAGTACCTCGGCGGCGAACTGGAGGTCGAGATGATCCCGCAGGGCACGCTCGCCGAACGGCTGCGGGCGGGCGGCGCGGGCATCCCCGCGTTCTACACCCCCGCCGGAGTGGGCACCCAGGTCGCCGAGGGCGGTCTGCCGTGGCGCTACGACGGCGAGGGCGGCGTCGCGCTGGCCTCCCCCGCCAAGGAGGTACGGGAGTTCGACGGCACCGCGTACGTACTCGAACACGGCATCCGCACCGACTTCGCGCTGGTCCGCGCGGCCAGGGGCGACCGGCACGGCAACCTCGTCTTCCACAGGTCGGCCCGCAACTTCAACCCCCTCGCGGCGATGGCGGGCCGCGTCACCGTCGCGGAGGTGGAGGAGCTGGTGGAGCCCGGCGGGATCGACCCGGACGCGGTGCACCTGCCCGGCGTCTTCGTGCAGCGCGTGGTCGCGCTCACCCCCGAGCAGGCGGCGGACAAGCGGATCGAGAAGCGGACGGTGAGCGGCTGATGTCCTGGACCCGTGAGCAGCTGGCCGCCCGCGCCGCGCGCGAGCTGAAGGACGGCCAGTACGTGAACCTCGGCATCGGTCTGCCGACGCTGATCCCCCAGCACCTGCCGCCGGACGTGCACGTCGTCCTGGAGTCGGAGAACGGCGTCCTCGGCGTGGGGCCCTACCCCACCGAGTCCGCGGTCGACCCGGATCTGATCAACGCGGGCAAGGAGACCGTGACCGTGCTGCCGGGCGCCTCCTGCTTCGACTCCGCGCTCTCCTTCGGGATGATCCGCGGCGGCCACATCGACGTGGCCGTGCTCGGCGCCATGCAGGTCTCGGCGCGCGGGGACCTCGCCAACTGGGCCGTGCCGGGCAAGATGATCACCGGGATCGGCGGGGCGATGGACCTGGTGCACGGCGCCCGCACCGTCATCGTCGTCATGGCCCACACCGCCAAGGACGGCTCCCCGAAGATCCTCGACGAGTGCGCGCTGCCGCTGACCGGCAAGGGCTGCGTCGACCGGATCATCACCGACCTCGGCGTCCTCGACGTCACGGAGCGGGGCCTGCGGCTCGTCGAACTCGCCCCGTCCGTCACGGTCGGGGAGCTGACCGCGCGGACCGCCGCCGAGGTCCGCGTCCCCGAGGGGTTCCTGTCATGAGCCCGCGCGAATCCGCGGAGCCGCTGCCCGAGGGGCTCACGCAGGGCGCGATGGACGCCGAGGTCGCCGCGGCGCAGGCCGCGTCGGAGCCGGGGGCGCACCATCCGCCCCGCGCCTACCCGCCCTACCGCAGCAGCCACTTCCGCCACCCCGCGCAGCCGCTCGTGCCACTGCGGGACCCCGAGGCGGTGGAGCTGAGCGGCCCCGCGTTCGGCGTCACCGACGTGACCGCCCTCGACCACGATCTGACCCGGCAGCACCCGGGCGAGCCGCTCGGCGAGCGGATCACCGTCAGCGGCCGGGTCATCGACCGCGCCGGGCGCCCCGTGCGCGGCCAGCTCGTCGAACTCTGGCAGGCCAACGCCTCGGGGCGCTACGCGCACCGGCTCGACCGGCACCCGGCGCCGCTCGACCCGAACTTCACGGGCTTCGGCCGGTGCCTGACCGACGACCAGGGCCGGTACTCCTTCACGACCATCAAGCCCGGCGCCTACCCGTGGCGCAACCACGTCAACGCCTGGCGGCCCGCGCACCTCCACTTCTCCCTCTTCGGCACGGCGTTCGCCCAGCGCCTCGTCACGCAGATGTACTTCCCGGGTGACCCGCTCCTCCCCCACGACCCGGTCCTGCGCTCGGTCGCGGACGAGGCCGCGCGGCAGCGCCTCGTCTGCTCCTACGACCACGACCTGTCCGTCCCCGAGTGGTCGCTCGGCCACCGCTGGGACATCGTCCTCGACGGCCCCCGCGCGACCCTTTTCGAGGAAGGCGGTCCCCGCTGATGACCTCCCCCCGGCCGGCGTCCCCCGCGTCCGCCCACGCCCCCACGCCCTCCCAGACCGTCGGCCCCTTCTACGGCTACGCGCTGCCCTTCCCCGGCGGCGGTGACGTGGCGCCCGCGGGACACCCGGAGACGATCACACTGCACGGGTATGTGTACGACGGCGCGGGACTGCCGGTGCCCGACGCCCTGATCGAGACCTGGCAGCCCGGACCCGACGGTTCCCGGTCGGGCGCGCCGGGCTCGCTGCGGCACGACCCCGTCACCGGACGGGTCATCGGGCGTGACGGAGTCGCGTTCACCGGCTTCGGCCGGGTGCCGACCGACCCGGACGGCCACTGGGCGGTACGGACGCTGCCACCGGGAGGCGTCCCGTACATCTCGCTCGCCGTGTTCGCGCGGGGGCTGCTGCACCACCTCCACACGCGCGCGTACCTGGTGGACGCGCCGGGTGACAGGCTCCTCGGCGCCCTGGCCGGGGAGCGGCGTGCCACGCTCGTCGCCGAGGCCGGGCCCGACCGTACGTACCGCTTCGACATCCGTCTCCAGGGGCCCGGCGAGACGGTCTTCCTGGAGTTCTCGTGAGCGGCCTCCTCTCCCCCGGCTGGGCGGGCTCGGCGGCCGAGGAGACGACCGGCGACGACGCCTTCGTACGGGCCCTGCTCGACGCGGAGGCGGCCCTGACGCGCGCTCAGGCCGCGGTGGGCCTGGCCCCGCGCGAGGCCGCGGCGGCCGTCACGTCGGCGGCCCGCGACACGGCCCGCTTCGACGCCCGCTCGCTCGCGCTCCGCGCGCGGGAGGGCGGAAACCCGGTGATCCCCCTGGTCGCCGACCTGACGGCGGCGGTACCCGCGGAGGCCGCGCCCTACGTCCACCGGGGCGCGACGAGCCAGGACGTCCTCGACACCGCGCTGATGCTGGTCTCCGCCCGGACGCTGGCCCCGCTCCTCGCCGATCTCACCCGCACGGAACGCGCCCTGGCCCGCCTCGCGGCGGAGCACAGGGACACGGTTTTGCCGGGCCGCACGCTCACCCAGCACGCGGTGCCGACGACGCTCGGGCTGAAGGCGGCGGGCTGGCGGTCCCTGGTGCTCGACGCCAGGGACCGGCTGGTGCGGGCGCGCGAGGGGCTGCCGGTGCAGCTGGGCGGAGCCGCGGGGACGCTGGCCGCGTTCCACGCGTACGCCTCGTCGGCGGAGCCGCCGGTCGTGCCGGACGGCGACGTGGGGCAGGCCCTGCTCGCCGCCTACGCGCGGGAACTGCCGCTCGCCGAGCCGTCACTGCCCTGGCACACCCTGCGCACCCCCGTGGCCGACCTGGCCGCCGCCCTCGCCGTCGCCGCCGGGGCGCTCGGCAAGGCCGCGATCGACGTGCTCACGCTCTCCCGCACCGAGATCGCCGAGGTCTCCGAGGGCTCGGGGGGCGGTTCGTCCGCCATGCCGCACAAGGCCAACCCCGTGCGCGCCACGCTCATCGCCGCCGCCGCGCGCCGCGCGCCCGGCCTCGCGGCCACCCTGCTCGGCTCGCTGGCCGCCGAGGACGAACGGCCCCCCGGCGCCTGGCACGCCGAGTGGGAGCCGCTGCGTGACCTGCTGCGCCTGGTGGGCGGCGCGGCCCGCGACGCGGCCGAACTCGCCGAGGGGCTGCGCGTCCACCCCGGGGCCATGCACGCGCACCTGGGCCTGACCGGCGGGTCGATCGTGTCGGAGCGGCTCGTGGCGGCGCTCGCGCCACGGGTCGGCAGGGCACGGGCCAAGGAGCTGGTGACCGACGCGGCACGGCGTGCGCGGACCGGGGGGCCGCCCCTCGCCGACGCCCTCGGCGCGGAACCCGCCCTGCGAGGCGTCGACCTCACCGGGCTCACCGACCCCGCCCGCTACACCGGCTCCGCCGGCCCCCTCACCGACCGCGCCCTGGAGCGACGTTGACCTCGCGGAACCTGCCGCACCACACCGTCGAGGGCGCCGACGGCGCGCCCCCGCTGCTGCTCGGCTCCTCACTCGGCACGTCGAGCCGCCTCTGGGACGGTGTCGCGCCCGCGCTGTCCACCGCCCACCGCGTCGTGCGGTGGGACCTGCCGGGCCACGGCCGCTCCCCCGCCGGGTCGATCGGGGCCGGGGCGAGCGTCGCCGGCCTCGCGGGGCTCGTGCTCGGCCTCGCCGACGCGCTCGGCATCGACCGCTTCGCGTACGCGGGGGTGTCGCTCGGCGGCGCCGTCGGGCTGCACCTCGCCGTCCACCATCCCGAGCGGGTGACGGGTCTCGCCGTACTCTGCTCATCGGCGCACTTCGGCGGCTCCGAGCCCTGGGAGCGGCGGGCCGCGACCGTACGCCGCGAGGGCCTCGCCGCGCTGGCGGACGCCGCCCCGGGGCGCTGGTTCACGCCCGGTTTCACGGTGCCCGCCCTGGTGGCGGACCACCGGGCGGCCGACCCGGACGCGTACGCCGCGTGCTGCGACGCCCTGGCCGCGTACGACCTGCGCGGGTCCCTGGCGGCGATCGGCGCGCCGACCCTGGTGGTCGCCGGGCGCGAGGACCCCGCGACCCCGCCCTCCCACGCCAGGGAGATCGCCGACGCGGTGCCCGGCGCGTCCCTCGTGGAACTGGCGGGGGCCTCCCATCTGGCGCCCGCCGAGCGCCCGGACGCCGTGGCCGCCGCCCTGCGCGCGCACTTCACGGGGCCCGCGCCCGAGGGCGGCGTCGCCGTGCGGCGCGCGGTGCTCGGCGACGCCCATGTGGACCGCGCGCTGACGGGCACCACGGCCTTCACGGCCCGGTTCCAGGACTTCATCTCCCGCTACGCCTGAGGGGAGATCTGGACCGACCCGACGCTGCCCCGCCGCGAGCGCAGCATCATCACGCTGACGGCGCTGGTCGCCCACGGCCACCTCGACGAGCTGGCGCTGCACGTGCGCGCCGCCCGGCGCAACGGTCTCACCCCCGAGGAGATCGGCGCGGTCCTGCTCCAGACGGCGGTCTACTGCGGGGTCCCCGCCGCCAACTCGGCGTTCGCCGTGGCCCGGCGGGTCCTCGACGAGGAGGACGTCTAGGGCCTGTCGTCTGGAACAGGCCGGCTGGAGGGCGCTGCCTTGCCGGCCGGGCCCGAGCGGGGTCTGGTGCGTGCGGCTGCAAGGCGGAGGAGGGCGACGACGCGGAGCGTCGGCAACTGACGACAGCGCCGCAGACGTGCGTGCCAGGGCGCGCGACGCCGGGCAGATCCACACGACGGGCCCTGGGCGCGGGCCGGGTGTTCGGACGGGTCAGCGCGGAGGCATGCGGCCCGTCCGCCTCAGCTCGTCGTGGACGGCCCACGCGTCCGCCACCGGCCCGACGTGCCCGAGCTTGTCGGGGTTGATGACCATGCGGATCGCCTGGACCCGGCCCTCGGCCACGTCGAGCGCCCACGTGTGCAGGACCCGGCCGCCCCGGTCGCGGAAGACCGCGCCGGGCTGGCCGTTGACCTCGTGCGGCGCGAAGGTGATGTCGATCCCGGCCATCCGGGGCAGGACGGCGCCGAGCAGCCGCGCCACGTTGTCCGCCCCCATGACGGCCCTGGCGAGCTGCGGCGCCTTGCCGCCCCCGTCGCCGACCAGCGACACGTCGGCGGCGAGCAGCTCCCGCAGACCGCCGACGTCGCCCTCGCGCAGGGCGTCGAAGAACCGCGCCGACAGCGCCTCCCGCTCCTCGCGGTCCGCCGCGAAGCGGGGGCGCCCGGCCCGCATGTGCCCCCGCGCCCGCACCAGGAGCTGCCGGCACGCCGGCTCCGAGCGACCCACCGCGGCGGCCACCTCGTCGAACCCGAAGCCGAACACCTCCCGCAGCACGAACACCGCCCGCTCCAGCGGGCTGAGCCGTTCGAGCAGCAGCAGGGCCGCCATGGAGACGGAGTCCGCGAGTTCCGCCGCGCGCGCCGGGTCCTCGTAGGGGTCGTCGAGCAGCGGTTCGGGGAACCAGGGGCCCACGTACCGCTCGCGCCGCGCCCGCGCGGAGCGCAGCACGTCGATGGAGACGCGGGTCACCGCCGCCGAGAGGAACGCCTTGGCCGAGTCGGGCCGGGTCGTCGAGGCGTCGAAGCGCAGCCAGGTCTCCTGCACCGCGTCCTCCGCCTCGCCCACGCTGCCGAGAATCCGGTACGCGATGGAGAAGAGCAGTGGCCGCAGCTCCTCGAATTCCTCGACCTTGCTCACTTCCGCATCCCTTCTCCCGGAGCCCCGGAGCGTACGCCATGCCGTGGAGATGCCCGGGTCAGTGGCCGTGTCCGGGCTCGAAGGCGCCGGTGGCCGGCTGCTGGGTGATGATGTTCAGCCGGTTCACCATGTTCATGAAGGACACCATGAACACCAGGGCGGTGAGCTGGTCCTCGTCGTAGTGCTTGGCGGCGTTGGCCCACACGCTGTCACTGACGCCGGTGGCGCCGTCCGCGACCCGGGTCCCCTCCTCGGCGAGCTCCAGCGCGGCGCGCTCGGCCTCGGTGAAGACCGTGGCCTCCCGCCACGCCGCCACCAGGTGCAGCCGCACCGAGCTCTCCCCGGCCGCCGCGGCGGTCTTGGTGTGCATGTCGAGGCAGACCGCGCAGCCGTTGATCTGGCTGACGCGCAGCGCCACCAGCTCCTGGGTGGCCTGCGGCAGCGTCGACTCCTGGAGCGTCCTGCCCGCCGACATCAGGTACTTGACGGCCTTGCTGCCGGCCAGGTTCGTGACGTAGTCAAGTCGCGCTTCCATGGGGTGCTCCTCCGTGATCGTCGTGCCCTACGACCCCTGAGACGAGACAGCCCGGGCGCCTGTGACACGGCCGGATGTGACCTGCGTCGCACCCGGCCGCGGATCAGCGCGCGCCGTAGACCGGGCCCGGCGCCTCGGCGTCGGCGAGGAGTCCCCGTGCCGCCTCGCCCGCGTCGGCCGGGGTCCAGCGTGCGCCCTTGTCGATGGTCGGCCCCGGGCGCCAGCCCTCCATGACGGTGATGCGGCCCGCCTCGGCCTCGAAGACCCGTCCGGTGACGCCCGCGGAGGCGGTGGAGCAGAGCCACACGACGAGCGGCGACACGTTCTCCGGCGCCATCGCGTCGAAGCCGCCGTCCCGCGGCGCGGCCATGGTGCCGGCGAAGGCGCGCTCGGTCATGCGCGTACGCGCGGCGGGGGCGATGGCGTTGACGCGCACTCCGTAGGCGGCGAGTTCGGCGGCGGCCACCATGGTCAGGCCCAGTATCCCGGCCTTGGCGGCGCTGTAGTTGCCCTGCCCGACGCTGCCGAGCAGGCCCGCTCCCGAGCTGGTGTTGACCACGCACGCGTGCGGCACGCGCCCGGCCTTGGCCTCGGCCCGCCAGTGCGCGGCCGCGTGCTTCAGGGGCAGGAAGTGGCCCTTGAGGTGGACGCGCAGCACGGCGTCCCAGTCGTCCTCGTCGAGATTGACCAGCATCCGGTCGCGCAGGAACCCGGCGTTGTTGACGAGCGCGTCGAGGCGGCCGTACGTGCCGACGGCCGTCGCCACCAGCGAGGCGGCGCCCTCGGACGTGGCGATGTCACCGCCGTGCGCGACGGCTTCGCCGCCGGCCGCGCGGATCTCGTCGACGACGGCGTACGCGGGGTTCCCCGCCTCTCCTCCGCCGTCGGAGGCGCCCGAGCCGTCGGCCCGTACGCCGAGGTCGTTGACGACCACACGCGCGCCCTCGGCGGCGTGGGCGAGCGCGTGCGCGCGGCCGAGGCCACGCCCCGCGCCCGTGACGGCCACGACGCGGCCCGCGCAGATCCCTGACGTCATGTTGCCGCTCCTCCGTGCGTCGTGCGGTCCGTGGAAGCCGCGTCGAGGAACGCGGGGCGCTCGCCGCCGCCGTGCAGCTGGAGCGAGGCGCCGCTGATGTACGCGGCGCGGTCGGAGGCGAGGAACACGCAGGCGTCGCCGACGTCGGCGGGCTCGGCGAGGCGGCCGAGCGGCACGGTGCGGGCGACCCGTGCGACGCCCGCCGCGTCGCCGTAGTGGACGTGGGCGCTCTCGGTGCGGGCGAGGCCGAGCACGACCGTGTTGACGCGCACGGCCGGGGCCCATTCGACCGCCATGGTCCGCGCGAGGCTGTCGAGACCGGCCTTGGCGGCGCCGTAGGCCGCGCTGCCGGGTGAGGGGCGGGCGCCGCTGACGCTGCCGATCATCGTGATGCTGCCGCCGGAGCCCTGGGCGCGCATCACCTCGTACGCCGCGAGGGAGGCGTAGAGCGGGGCGAGCAGGTTCAGTTCGACGATCTTGGCCTGGCGGGCGGGGTCCGTGCCGGTGAGGGACGCGTGGGGCGTGCCGCCCGCGTTGTTCACGAGGGCGTCCACCGAGCCGTGGTCGGCGGCGACCCGGGCGAGGACGGCGTGCGCGGCCGCCGCGTCGCGCACGTCGAGCGGGCGGAACTCGGCGGTGGCGCCCACCGCTTCGACCGGCCGCTCGGGCGGTCTGCGGGCGCAGACGACGACGCGGGCGCCGGCGGTGAGGAAACTCCGGGCGATACCGGCGCCGACGCCGCGGGTGCCGCCGGTGACGACGACCACCTGTCGGGTGTCAGTCATCGCTGCTACCTTTCCGACTAACAAATGTTTGGTTGAAGGCGCGTGGGTGAAAGGTAGCGGATGCTCTGATGTCTGTCTCCACCTCCGTCCCCGACGAGGGCGTGGCCGTCGTGACGGTCGACCACCCGCCCGTCAACGCGCTGCCCGTGCGGGGCTGGTTCGCCCTGGCCGACGCCGTGCGCGCCGCCGGGCGCGATCCCGCCACCCGCTGCGTCGTGCTGGCCGCCGAGGGGCGGGGGTTCAGCGCGGGCGTGGACATCAAGGAGATGCGGCGCGACAGCGGGCACGGCGCGCTGATCGGCGCCAACCGCGGCTGCGCCGCGGCGTTCTCGGCGGTGTACGAGTGCGAGGTGCCCGTCGTCGCCGCCGTGCACGGCTTCTGCCTGGGCGGCGGCATCGGCCTCGTGGGGAACGCGGACGCGATCGTGGCGAGCGAGGACGCCACCTTCGGCCTGCCCGAGCTGGACCGGGGAGCGCTCGGCGCGGCCACGCACCTGGCCCGCCTCGTCCCGCAGCACCTGATGCGCGCCCTGTACTACACCTCGCGCACGGCGACCGCCGCCGAACTGCACGCGCACGGTTCCGTCTGGCGGGTCGTCGGGCGCGCCGGGCTGCGCGAGGCCGCGCTCGGCCTGGCCAGGGAGATCGCCCGCAAGGACGGCACGCTGCTGCGCTTCGCGAAGGCCGCGATCAACGGCATCGACCCGGTCGACGTGCACCGCAGCTACCGCTTCGAGCAGGGATTCACCTTCGAGGCGAACCTCAGCGGCCTGGCCGACCGCATCCGCGACGACTTCGGCACGCGAGGGGAAGGCGGGGCATGAGCGACGACGGGACGACGACCGGGGCGGGCGTGGCGGGCGTGACGGCCCGCGCGGGCAAGGTCATGACGCCCGACGAGGTCGTGGGGCGCCTGGAGAGCGGGATGACCCTCGGCATCGGCGGCTGGGGCTCGCGCCGCAAGCCGATGGCCCTGGTGCGGGCCCTGCTGCGGTCCGACGTCACGGACCTGACCCTCGTGTCGTACGGCGGCCCGGACGTCGGCCTGCTCGCCGCCGCCGGCCGCGTCCGCAAGCTCGTCACGGCCTTCACCACCCTCGACTCGATCCCCCTGGAGCCGCATTTCCGGGCGGCACGCGAGCGCGGCGCCTTCCCGCTCGTCGAGCTGGACGAGGCGATGTTCCTGCACGGCCTCACCGCGGGCGCCCAGCGGCTGCCGTTCCTGCCGACCCGCGCGGGCCTCGGCTCCGACGTCCTGCGCGTCAACCCCGGCCTGCGCACCGTCACTTCGCCCTACGAGGACGGGGAGGAGCTGGTGGCGGTGCCCGCCCTGCGGATGGACGCGGCCCTGGTGCACATGAACCGCGCCGACCGCTTCGGCAACGGCCAGTACCTCGGCCCCGACCCGTACGTCGACGACCTGTTCTGCGAGGCCGCCGACACCGCGTACGTGTCGTGCGAGCGGATCGTCCACTCCGCCGAGCTGACCGCGCACGCGGCGCCGCAGACGCTGCTGGTCTCGCGGCACGCGGTGACGGGCGTGACCGAGACACCCGGGGGCGCGCACTTCACGTCGTGCGCGCCGGACTACGGCCGGGACGAGCCCTTCCAGCGGGCCTACGCCGCCGCGGCGGCCGAGCCCGGCGGCTGGCGGGCCTTCTGCGACCGCTTCCTCTCCGGCACCGAGCGGGACTACCACTCGGCCGTCCGGACATGGCACAAGGAGCAGCGATGACGCACACCGGCCCGACGGACGGGCGGACGACGACCCGCGCGGAGTACTGCGTGATCGCCTGCGCCGACGCCTGGCGGGACGACGGCGAGATCCTGGCCGCCGCCATGGGCACGATCCCCTCCGTCGCCGCCCGCCTCGCCAAGCTGACCTTCTCCCCCGACCTGCTGCTGACGGACGGCGAGGCCCTGCTCATCGGTGACGTGCCCGCCGTCGGCGACGCCTCGGGGGTGACGGAGGGCTGGCTGCCGTACCGCAGGCACCTGACGATGGTGGCGGGCGGCCGGCGCCACGTGATGATGGGGGCGAGCCAGATCGACCGCTTCGGCAACCAGAACATCTCCTGCGTCGGCGACTGGGAGCGGCCCACGCGGCAGCTGCTCGGGGTGCGCGGGGCCCCGGCCAACACGGTCAACAACCCGGTGAGCTACTGGATACCGAAGCACTCGCCCCGGGTCTTCGTGCCGAAGGTCGACATGATCAGCGGCGTCGGGTACGACAGCGCCGCCGCCGCGGGGCCCGCGGCCACCCGCTTCCACGAGCTGCGCCGCGTCGTCTCCGACCTCGGCGTCTTCGACTTCGCCACGCCGGACCACCGCATGCGGGCCGTGTCCCTGCACCCGGGGGTGACGCCCGGCCGGGTGCGCGAGGCCACCGGGTTCGCCCTGGCCGTGCCCGACGACATCCCGTGCACCCGCGAGCCGACCGCCGGGGAACTGCGGCTCATCCGCGACGTGGTGGACCCGCGGGGGCTGCGCGAGCGCGAGGTGCGGGCGTGACGGCGGACCCGCCCGTCATCGGGACGCCGCTGACCCGGCTGGCCGGGGTGCGGTACCCCCTCGTGCAGACCGGCATGGGCTGGGTCGCGGGGCCGCGCCTGGTCTCGGCCGCGGCCGAGGCGGGGGTGCTCGGCATCCTCGCCTCCGCGACCATGTCGGTCGAGCGGCTGCGCGCGGCGGTGCGGGAGGTGAAGTCCCGTACGGACGCGCCCTTCGGGGTCAATCTGCGGGCCGACGCGGGAGACGCGCGGGACCGCGTCCGCGTGATCGTCGACGAGGGGGTGCGGGTCGCGTCCTTCGCGCTCGCGCCGTCCCGGGAGCTGATCGCCGAGCTGAAGGACGCCGGGGTGGTGGTGGTCCCCTCGGTCGGCGCGCGACACCATGCCGAGAAGGTCGCGGCGTGGGGCGCGGACGCGGTGATCGTGCAGGGCGGCGAGGGCGGCGGCCACACCGGTGAGGTCGCCACGACGGTCCTGCTGCCGCAGGTGGTCGACGCGGTGGACATACCGGTGGTGGCGGCGGGCGGGTTCCACGACGGCCGCGGCCTGGCCGCCGCGCTCGCCTTCGGGGCGGCGGGGGTGGCCATGGGCACGCGCTTCCTGCTCACGGCGGAGTCGACGGTGCCGGACGCGGTCAAGGCCCGCTATCTGGCGGCGTCGGTCAAGGACGTCACGGTGACCACGCGTGTGGACGGCCTCCCGCACCGCATGCTGCGGACGGAGTTCGTGGCGGCCCTGGAGAAGTCGGGCAGGGCGGCCTCGCTGGTACGCGCGGTGCGCCACGCGGCGGCCTTCCGCGAGGTCTCGGGCATGAGCTGGTCCCGGATGCTCCGCGACGGCCTGGCGATGCGGCACGGCAGGGAGCTGACGTGGAGCCAGGTGCTGCTCGCGGCCAACGCCCCGATGATGCTCAGAGCCGCGATGGTGGACGGCCGCCCCGACCTCGGCGTGATGGCTTCGGGCCAGGTGGCGGGCGTGCTCGACGACGTCCCCTCGTGCGCGGAGCTGGTGGAGAGGGTGATGCGGGAGGCGGACTGGGTCCTGGGCGGACTGCACGGAAGCCGGTGCCCGGCCGTGCCCGGGCCATCGGACCGCCCACCCGAAGCCACCCCCCGCCCCTGACCCGAACACCCGACCGACCAGAACCGAACCCCCCGGCCCGACCAAGGCCACACCCCACACCGGCCCGCCAGCCCGACCGACCCCGAGGCGCCCCCGCGAAAAGCCGCCGGCGGCCCTGGACCGGGGGTGGCCGGAGCCGGTCCTCCCGCCTGACCGAGCCCATGACCCGCGCCGGTCCGGAAGCGAGGTCTGGTCCGAGGCGCCCCCGCCAGGGCCTAGTGGCGTGCCGGGGACAAGTGGTCGAGGGCGCGGTCGACCAGGCCGTCCGCGCCGCAGATGCGGGCCAGGGTGAGGCCCCGCTCCAGCTCCGGGGCGGACTCCGCCGCGATGCCGTACTCGACGCGGGCCACGGCGTGTTCGTACGCGGAGGGTGAGGACTCCAGGTAGGTCGCCGCCTTGCGGTACAGGGCCACCGCGCGCGGGCCCGTCTCCAGGGCCGCCGCACACCGCAGGGCCTCACCGATCGCGGTGTCCGTGCCGAAGCGCTCGGCCTGCTTGCGCGCGTCGGAGACGAGGTGCGCCGCCCGCTCGGGGTCCTCCGGCGCCACGGCACGCGCCAGGTCGTACGCCCACGGGGCGAGCACGGTGTTGTACTGGCCGCGCGCGGTCAACGCCTTCCCTGTGGCCTCCAGTTGGGTGAGCCCCTCCTCCGTGCGGCCGAGGGCGAGCAGCAGTCTGCCCCGCACCGACATGGCGTCGGGCACGTAGATCGTCGAGGCGGAGGGCGGCGCGAAGCCGTACCGGCCGGCGATCGCGCCCGCCTCCTGGACGTGCCCGCGCGCGAGGAGCGTGTCGACGAGCATGCTGGCCACCTCCCAGTGCATGGGCAGGCCCTCCCCGACGCGGTCGGCGAGGCGCAGGCCCTCGCGCAGCGAGCGCTCGGCGTCGGCGAGCCGTCCGCGCCTGCGGTGCACATAGCCGAGGAAGGCGTGCGAGAGCGCGAGGTGACCGCCGCTCCACCCGGCGCGGTCGTAGGCACGCACGGCCTCGGTGAACAGGCTCTCCGCCCGGTCGAGCCGGTCGGAGAAGGCGTAGCACCCGCCGAGCATCAGGCGGAGTTCGAAGCTCCACTCCGTGTCGGTCCAGCCGAGCCCCGGCGCGAGGCGGCCGTTGACGAGGGCGCGGTCGCAGAGCTCGACGACCAGCTCCGCGTTCTCCCCGCGGGTCATGGCGTCGAAGGCGCGCAGGATGAGCAGGGCGCGCTCGGAGTTGTCCCGGCCCGTGAGCGGCCCCGCCAGGGTGGCGAGCCGCCGCGAACGCCCCGGCGAGTCCTCCTCGCCCGCGTGGATGCCCTCCCACATGTAGTGCACGGCCTGGAGCCGCAGCCGCGCGGGGCCGGGGGCCAGCCGGCCCGCCTCTTCGGCGATGGCCCGCAGGCCCTCCTCCAGCTGGTCGTTGTGGACGAGCGCCTGGGAGAGGCGGCAGACCGCGTCGACGCGCAGGTCCTGGTCGAGCCCGCGCATGGAGAGCGCCTCGCGCAGATGGGCGATGGTGGTGGCGGGTGAGGTCAGCAGGGTGGCGCAGCCCAGTTCGTAGAGCACGCGCGCGTGGATCTCGGGCAGCGGTGGTTCCCGCAGGGCCCGTTCGAGGCAGCGCCGGGCGGCGTCGGGCGCGCCCACCGCGAGGTGTTCGGCGGCGGCCTGGCGCATCTGCTCGACCAGTTCGGGGTCGTCGTCGGGGTGGACTTCGAGCAGGTGCCGGGAGGCCGCGGCGGCGCCGAGCCCGGACTGGGTGACGACGGAGGCGGCCCTGCCGTGCAGGGCGGTGCGCGTGGCCCCGGAGATCGAGCGGTAGACCGTGCTCGCGATCTGCGGGTGGACGAACTCCAGGCTTTCGGCGTCGCGCAGCAGGATGCGCGCGGCGCAGAGCCGGTCCGCGCAGTCCTCCGCCTTGCCGCGGGGCATTCCGGCGAGCCGGGCGGCCAGGTCGAGGGAGATGTCCGTGCCGAGGACGGCCGCCGCCCAGGCGAAGCGGTTGGCGTCGGGGCCGAGGCTCGCCAGGCGGGCCACCAGGCCGTTGCCCTTGGCGGTGCGGTTGAGGGCGCGCAGGCCGTCCGCGGAGCTCTCGACCGGTTCGAGTTCGCTGTCCTGCACCTTGGCGAGGAGCTCCACCGATTCGTACGGGTTGCCGCCGGTGACCGCCCACACCTCGCGGCAGAAAGGGGCGTCGGCGTGCTCGCCGAGGGTGGCGCGGGTCAGTCCCGCGGCGGCCTCGGGGCTGAGCGCGCGCAGGGTGCTGAAGGTGCGGGCCCTCGCGTCGACGGAGGCGATGTGGCGGGCGCTCTCGCGTGCGGCGTCGCCCGGCCGGTGGGCGACCACGACGAGCACGGGCAGTTCGTCGAGGCGGCGGACGAACGCGGCGAGCCACTGGAGCGTCTCCTGGTCGGCCCAGTGCGCGTCGTCGATGATGAGGACGAGCGGCCACTTCCAGTGGGCGAGCCGCGTGACCGCCTCGACGAGGCCGTCGCAGACGGCCTGCGGGTCGACCTGCCGCCCGCCCGGTTCGGTGAGGCCGAGGGCGGGGCCCGCGATGTCGTACCAGTCGCCGAGGTAGTCGCGGCCCTGCTCGGGCGAGAGGGCGACGAGGGCGGGCTGCAGGAGCTGGCGTACGACGTTGAACGGGACGGAGGTCACCGTCTCGCCGCCGCGCGCCGACCAGACGGTGGCGCGGCCCTCCGCCATGCGGCGCACCGCGGCGAGGAGCGCCGTCTTGCCTATGCCCGCCTCGCCGCTGAAGGCCAGGAGGCCGCCCGCGCTCGTGGAGTCCATGCAGAGCTCGTCGAGGGCGCGGGACGCGGCGGCGAGCTCGTCGTCGCGCTCCCACAGCGGGGCCCAGGCGGCTCCTCCGGGCCGTCCCTGCGTCATCGCTTCCTCCCGGGGTCGCTCAATCGACGTACTGAGTCGAGCCTAGCCGGGTCGGGGCCGCCGTGGAGCGCCGTCACGACACGTACTCCCACGGGGTGGGCGAGGCGCGGGGGAGAGCCGGTGTCAGAGCCGTTCGATGATCGTCACGTTGGCCTGGCCGCCGCCCTCGCACATCGTCTGGAGGCCGAACCGGCCGCCGGTGCGCTCCAGTTCGTGCAGGAGCGTCGTCATCAGCCGGGCGCCGGTCGCGCCGAGGGGGTGGCCGAGGGCGATCGCGCCGCCGTTGACGTTGACCTTCTCGGGGTCGGCCCCCGTCTCCTTCAGCCAGGCGATGACGACCGGCGCGAACGCCTCGTTGATCTCGACCAGGTCGATGTCGGCGATGCTCATGCCGGTCTTCTTCAGGGCGTACGCGGTGGCGGGGATCGGCGCGGAGAGCATCCGGATGGGGTCCTCGCCGCGCACGGAGAGGTGGTGCACACGGGCGCGCGGCGTCAACCCGTGTTCCCGCACCGCCCGTTCACTGGCGAGGAGCATCGCCGCGGCGCCGTCGGAGATCTGCGAGGAGCAGGCGGCGGTGATGGTGCCGTCGGCCAGGACGGGCGCGAGGCCCGCCATCTTCTCCGCGGTGGTGTCCCTGCGCGGGCCCTCGTCGGTGGTGACGTCGCCGAACGCGACCAGTTCGCGCGCGAAGCGGCCCTCGTCGATGGCGCGGACGGCCCGCTGGTGGGAGCGGAGCGCGAACTCCTCCATGGCGCGGCGGGATATGCCCCACTTGGCGGCGATGAGCTGGGCGCCGTGGAACTGGTCCACGGGCCGGTCGCCGTAGCGGGCCCGCCAGCCCTCGCTGCCCGCGTAGGGGCCCTCGGTGAGGCCGAGGGGTGCGGCGGCGGCGCGGGACGCGAAGGCGATGGGGATCATCGACATGTTCTGCGTGCCGCCGGCCACGACGAGGTCCTGGGTGCCGGAGAGGACGCCCTGCGCGGCGAAGTGCACGGCCTGCTGGGACGATCCGCACTGCCGGTCGACCGTCACGCCGGGCACCTCCTCCGGCAGCCCGGCGGCCAGCCAGCTGGTGCGGGCGATGTCACCGGCCTGCGGGCCGACGGTGTCCAGGCAGCCGAAGACGACGTCCTCGACGGCCGCAGGGTCGACGCCGGAGCGCTCGACGAGCGCCGTCAGGACATGGGCGCCGAGGTCGGCGGGGTGGACCCCGGAGAGCCCCTTCCCGCGCCTGCCGACGGGCGTGCGGACCGCTTCGACGATGTAGGCCTCGGCCATGGCGTGCTCTCCTCGGTCGTGGAACGCGTCGGTCGTAGGACGCGCCGCACTCCGGCGCGTCGCTCAGGTGCGTACGGAGATGCCGTCCAGGACCATCGACAGGTACTGGCGGGCGATCTCCTCGGGGCTGTGGCCTCCGCCGGGGCGGTACCAGGACGCGGCGACCCAGACGGTGTCGCGCACGAAGCGGTAGGCGAGGCGGGTGTCCAGGTCGTCGCGGAAGACGCCTTCGGCGACGCCGCGCTCCAGTGTCGTCAGCCACGCCTTCTCGAAGCGCTGCTGGGAGTCGGACAGGTACTGGAAGCGCTCCTGCGCGACGAGGTGCCTGGCCTCCTTCTGGTAGATCGCGACGGCGGCGCGGTGCCGGTCGATCTCCCTGAAGGACTCGGTGACCAGGGCCTCCAGCGTGGCCCTGGGGTCCAGCTCGGCCCTGAGCACGGTGTCGTACCCGTCCCACAGCTCGGTGAGGAAGGTGCGCAGGATCTCTTCGAGCATCGACTCCTTGGAGTCGAAGTGGTAGTAGAGGCTGCCGGCGAGCATGCCCGCGGCGTCGGCGATCTTGCGGACCGTGGTGGCGTCGTACCCCTGCTCGGCGAAGACGTCGGCGGCGATGCCGAGCAGTTCGTGGCGCCGCTCGGGCGAGGGGCTCTGCCGCGGGGCGCCGGTGCTCCGCGACGGTGTGCTGGTGCGCTGTTTCGGTTTCGACACGTGCCCATTCTCCGCCTACGCGTGCTGACTGCTGACCGAGACCGTCTCCCCCGTCATGTACGAGGAGTAGCCCCCGGCCAGGAAGACGATGACGTTGGCGATCTCCCACGGCTCCGCGTGCCGCCCGAAGGCCTCGCGGGCCGTCAGCTCTTCGAGGAGCCCGGGCGGGGTGACCTTCGCGAGGTGGGGGTGCATGGCGAGGCTCGGCGCGACCGCGTTGACGCGGATGCCGTGCGGGGCCGCCTCGACCGCGGCGCAGCGGGTGAGGGCCATGACGCCCGCCTTGGCGGCGGCGTAGTGGGCCTGGCCGGCCTGGGCGCGCCAGCCGAGCACCGAGGCGTTGTTCACGATGACGCCGCCGCGCGCGGTCGCCCGCAGGCGGCGCAGGGCCGTGCGAGTGCAGCGGAACGTGCCGGTCAGCGTCACGTCGATGACCTTGTCCCACTGCTCGTCGGTCATCTCCGTGAGCTGTGCGGTGCCGCCGAGGCCCGCGTTGTTCACCACGATGTCCAGGCGGTCGTGGCGCGCCTCCGCCAGGTCGAACAGGCCCTGCACCTGTGCTTCTTCGGTCACGTCGCACGGGATGCCGGCCACGCGGTCCGCGCCGAACTCGTCGGCGAGCGCCGCCACCGTCTCCTTGGTGCGGCGCGGGTGGGCGTCGCCGATCACGACGCGGGCGCCCTCTTCGAGGAAGCGGCGGGCGGTGGCGCCTCCGATGCCGGCCCCCGCGGCGGCCGTCACCACGGCGGTGCGCCCCACGAGCAGGTCGTGGCCCGGCGGGCAGACGGGCGTGTCCGGCGGCCGAGCGGATGCGTCCATGGGCTGCCCTCCCGTCCGGGGCCGCGGCCGTGCGGAACGGCCATCGGGCTCCGGACTCCTCGCTCTCGACTCCTCGACGCCACCCAGGGTAATCTACCAAACACTTGTTAGGGAAGCAGGGGGGCAGGGAAGTCGCCTGCGCCGGGAGACAGGGGGCGGACCGCCGATGGATCTCGACTTCACCGCGCGGGAGCGCGAGTTCGCACGGCGGGCGCGCGCCTGGCTGGCCGCGCACGTGCCGGCGGCCCCGCTGCCGTCCCTGGAGACGGAGAAGGGCTTCGCGGCCCACCGGGAGTGGGAGCGCGAGCTGGCGGCGGACCGCTGGTCGGTGGTCTCCTGGCCCGAGGAGTTCGGCGGGCAGGGCGCCGGCCTCGTCGAGTGGCTGCTGTTCGAGGAGGAGTACCACGCGGCGGGAGCGCCGGGCCGGGTCTCGCAGAACGGCATCAGCCTGCTCGCGCCGACCCTCTTCGACCACGGCACCGCCGAGCAGCGCGCCCGGGTGCTGCCCGCCATGGCCACCGGCGAGGTGATCTGGGCGCAGGCGTGGTCGGAGCCGGAGGCGGGCTCGGACCTGGCGTCGTTGCGGTCCACCGCGCGGCGGACGGAGGGCGGCTGGCTGCTCGGCGGGCAGAAGGCGTGGTCGTCACGGGCCGCCTTCGCCGACCGCGCGTTCGGCCTCTTCCGCTGCGAGCCGCCCGGGACCGAGGCCGCCGGGACCGAGGCCAGGACCGGGGCCGAGGCCAGGACCGGGGCCAGGCACCAGGGGCTGGTGTACCTGATGTTCCCTCTCCGCGCGGACGGGGTGACGGTCCGTCCCGTGCGGCGTCTCGACGGCAGGCCCGCCTTCGCCGAGATCTTCCTCGACGACGTCTTCGTGCCCGACGAGGACGTCATCGGCGAGCCGGGCCAGGGCTGGCGCATCGCCATGTCGACCACGGGCAGCGAACGCGGTCTGACCCTGCGCTCCCCCGGCCGCTTCCTCGCCACGGCCGACCGCCTCGCGCGAGAGTGGCGGGCGCGGGGCGACCCGACGGACACGGCCCTGCGCGACCGGGTCGCCGACGCCGTCATCGGGGCGCGGGCGTACGAACTCTTCACCTGGGCGAGCGCGTCGCGCCTCGCGGCCGGGGAGACGCTCGGCGCCGAGTCCAGCCTGAACAAGGTGTTCTGGTCGGAGCACGACATCGCCACGCACGAGACGGCGCTCGACCTCCTGGGGGCGGAGGGGGAACTGGCCGACGGGGCCGGGAGAGCCGACGACGGCGCGGCCCGCTGTCCGTACGACTGGGCCGAGGGGTACGTCTTCTCGCTCGCCGGGACCATCTACGCCGGGACCAACGAGATCCAGCGCGACATCATCGCCGAGCGGCTGCTCGGGCTGCCGAAGGGGCGACGCTGATGCGGTTCCTTCTCGACGCCGCGCAGCGGGAGTTCGCGCGCTCGCTGGACGCGATGCTGACGGCGGCCGACACCGTGGCCGCCACGCGCGCGTGGGGCTCGGGCGACCATGCCCCCGGCCGGGCCGTGTGGCAGCGGCTCGCGGACGCCGGGGTGTTCGCGCTGGCGGTTCCCCGGGAGTACGAGGGGTTCGGCCCGCTGCCCGCCGAGACGGCCGTCGCCTTCGTGGAGCTCGGCAGGCACGCCGTGCCGGGCCCGGCCGTCGAGACGGTGGCCGCGGCGGCGCTGCTCTCCCGCCTGGCCGCGCTGGGCGATCCCGCACCGGCCGAGCGGTTCCTTCCCGCGCTCGCCTCGGGCAGGTCGAGCGCCACGCTGACGCTCCCCGACGGCGGCCCGTACGCCGTGGACCCGCAGGCGGCGGACCTCATCCTGGCGGTGGACGAGGGCGGGCTGCGCCGTGCGCCCGGCCACGCGCGCGTGCGCCGGTCGCTCGACCCCGCGCGGCGTCTGGCCGCGCCCCTGCCCGGCGGTGAGCCGCTCGCCACGGGCCCGGCGGTGGCCGAGGCCGCCCGGCACGCGACGGACTGGGCGGCGCTCGCGACGGCCGCGCAGAGCCTCGGCGTCGGACTCGCGCTGCTCGACCGCACCGTGGCGTACGTGGGACGGCGCACCCAGTTCGGCGCGCCGATCGGGGCGTTCCAGGCGGTCAAGCACCGCCTCGCGGATGTCCTCGTGGCCCTGGAGTTCGCCCGGCCGCTGGTGTTCGGGGCCGCGCTGACCATGGCTCCGGGGGACGTCGCGGCGGCCAAGGTGGCGACGGCCGACGCGGCGTACGGGGCGGCGCGCGCGGCACTCCAGCTGCACGGGGCGATCGGGTACACCGCGGAGTTCGACCTCTCCCTGTGGCTGACCAGGGCGCGGGTGCTGCGGAGCGCCTTCGGGGACCCGGGGTGGTGGCGGGGGCGGGTCGTCGCCGCGCGGGAATGAGCCCGCCGTACCGGGTCCGCGCCCCCCGTGACCCAGCGCGCGGGGTGGCGGTGCCCGGCCCGCCGCGGGGGGAAAAGCGCACGTCCGGAGGCCGGGCCGGAGTGGCGGAGCACGGAGCCCGATGACGTGTTCGAGTAAGGGGGGTCACCCGCGGGCCACGGGATGCGATGATCAAGCGCACGGGTGAGCCGACCGGGAAGGAGGCCCCACGTGCGCGTGATCGGGCTCATGTCAGGGACCTCGTACGACGCGATCGACGCGGCAGCCGCCGATCTCCACCTGGACGGCGACCGTCTGACGCTCACTCCCCTGGGGTCGATCAGCAGGGGCTACGACGAGGGACTGCGCTCCCGGCTCGCCGCCGCGCTGCCGCCCGCGGCCACCACGCTCGCCGATGTCTGCCGGCTCGACACGGAGATCGGCCGGGCGTTCGCCGCCGCGGCGGTCGAGGCGGACCGCGAGCTGTGCGACGGCCAGGCCGGGCTTGTCGCCTCGCACGGCCAGACGGTCTACCACTGGGTGGCCGACGGGCAGGTGCACGGCACCCTGCAGATCGGCCGGCCCGCGTGGATCGCCGAGGCGACGGGGCTGCCGGTGGTCGCCGACTTCCGCCCGCGCGACATCGCGGCGGGCGGCCAAGGCGCGCCCCTGGTCAGCTTCGTGGACCGGATGTGGCTGCGCGGCAGGCCCGGCGCCCCCGCCGCGCTGAACCTCGGCGGCATCGCCAACATCACCGCCCCCGACGGCACGGCCTTCGACACGGGCCCGGCCAACGCCCTGATCGACGCGGCGGTCAGCGAGGCCACGGACGGCCGCCTGGCCTACGACGCGGAAGGCGACATCGCCGCCCGCGGCACCGTCCACGAGCCGCTGCTCGCCCGGCTGCTCGCCGAGCCGTACTACGCGCTGCCCGCGCCGAAGACGACCGGCAAGGAACTCTTCCACCTGCCCTATCTCCATGCGGCGCTGCGGGGGTTCGGGACACTGCCCCTAGAGGACGTCGTCGCCACGCTGACCCGCCTCACCGCCCGCACGGTCGCCGACGCGGTCCGCTCGGTGCGCGCCACGGAGGTCATCGCCTCCGGCGGCGGTACGCGCAACCCGGCTCTGATGGCCGCGCTGCGGGCGGAGTTGGGCGGCGCCGCCGCGCTGCGCACCTCCGACGAGCTGGGCCTGCCGTCCGCGGCGAAGGAGGCGTACGCCTTCGCGGTCCTCGGCTTCCTGACCCTGCACGGCCTGCCCGGCACCGACCCGGCGAGCACGGGGGCACGGCACGCCAGCGTGCTCGGTTCGATCACTCCCGGCCGCCGGGGGACGACGTGGCCGGAACCCGTCCAGGAGAGCGAGGGGCCGGTGCGCCTGGTCATCGACGGGACGGGGAGCGGCGGCGGGCGCCGGTAGGGCGGCGCCCCTCCCGCCCCCTCACGAAGCCTCCCGCGGGCCGACCCTTTCGCCGGAGACCGGAGAAATGACCGCGGAAGTGCCCGACCGGCCGAGGTCGGTGGGGGTCCTGTGGGGGTCCGTGCGGGACGGGGCCACTGAGGACCGCCCCTCTCATCCCGCTTTCACGGTGGGCTCATACTCTGGCGCCCATGACGCAGATGACTCCCCCCGGCTGGTACCCCGATCCCGGCCAGGCCGCCGGCGCCCCTCCCACCGAGCGCTGGTGGGACGGGAACGCCTGGACGGATCAGGTGCGCGCCGCCGGCGGCGCGTACACGCAGCCGGCCACGACCGCCTTCCCGCCGTATCCGGCACAGCCTCCGGCGCCGCGGCGGCGCGGCCTGCGCGTCGCGATCGCCACGGGCGCCGTGCTCGTCGTACTCGCCGGCATCGGCGGCGGCGTGTACGCCCTCACCTCCGACGACGACGGCGACGGCGGCTCCGCTTCCGACGAGGCGTCGTCCGGGGCCCCGCGGGCGCCGGGGAACTCGGAGGCCCCCGACGCGCCCCGGTCGCCCGGGTCCGAGGAACCGCGGGCACCGCGGGCGCCCGGGCAGGAGGCGGGCTTCGCGACCGACCCGGTCAACGGCATCAAGATCCCGATCCCCGACGGCTGGAAGGGCGGCACCACGCTGAAGGGGGCCGGGGTACAGACGGACCCCATCCCGTGTCCGGGCAACAGCGGCGAGCAGTGCACCCGCGGCAGCGCGTTCTCCCAGTCCGCCGAGGAGCTGAAGCTCGACGCGGAGACGCCCGAGGAGGCCGCGAAGCAGGACATCGCCCGGAACGCGAAGGAGGGGTACGGCGGCAAGACCTACGGCCGGATCACCTCGCACAAGGTGCTGGCCTCCAAGGCGATCACCGTCGCCGGGCAGAAGGGCTACCACGTCCGCTGGAAGGCCGTCACGGAGAAGAGCGACGACGGGTACGTCGAGTCGCTGGCCTTCCCCTCGCCCGCCGACAAGGACAAGATCGTCGTCGTGCGCATGGGCATCGACGTGAACGACAAGGCCCCGTCCGTGTCGGCGATGGACACGATCGCCAAGGGCATCAAGGCCGGGCCCGCCGGCGGCGGAGGCGGCACGGGCCAGGACGTCTGACCCGGCCTGACGGCCGTCCGGACTTCTGGGCCGGCGCCCGGGCGGTGCCCCCAAGCACCGCCCACGGGCCGCCGGACCAGCGGGCCGGCGGGGTTCCTCGCCGCTCAGGAGGAACCCCGTCCGGCCCGGGGGTGCGCGCCGCCCCCGTCCCCACGGTGCGGCGCGGGCAGACCCGGGTCACGTCATCCGGCGGACCCGGGCCCACGATCTCAGGTGAGGCCGAGCGCGGGCAGCACGCAGGTCTCGACGAAGCGGGTCAGATACTCCTCGTCGGCGTGTTCGCCCTCGATGACCGGTCTGGCCCGCAGCACGCCGAAGAGCTGCACCGTGAGGAACTCCACCGCCGGGTGCCCCGCCGCGATCTCGCCGCGCTCGACGCCCCGCCGGATGATCGCCTCCATGGCCTGCAGCTCCGGCTCCACCAGCGTCTCACGCAGCGCCCGCTGCAGGTCGACGTCCTGGAGGACCGCGTGGCTGAGCGCCTGGACCAGCATGGTGTCCCGCCCCGACTGCTCGCCCGCGGCCCGGGCCGCGGCCCGCAGGTCCCCGGCGAGGCTGCCGGTGTCGATGTGCGCGAAGCGCACGCAGCGGTTGGCCCGCAGCGCCGCCGCCACGAACTGCGGCTTGGTCTTCCACTGCCGGTAGAGCGTGGACTTGCTGCACCGGGTGGTCGCGGCCACGCCCTCCATGGTCAGGGACTCGTACCCGCACTGGCGGAGCTGGTCGAGGACGGCGTCGTAGAACTCCTGCTCACGCTCCGGCGTGATCTTCGAGCGGCTCGACGTCGACGTCATGACTCTTCTCCTCGGTACGGCGGCCGAACCGGTGCCATCGGCCCCTGTCGATACGCCAGTGTACCGGTACGCCTCCGTATCGGTACACTGGCGTATCGATGAGTGGGGCGATCCCCCGCTCAGCACCGCACCACCCAGTCGTCACGTAAAGGGGCCGGGGGATGAAATCCCGCACCGAGCCTGCCGAACGGGAGCCGGACTCACGCGTCCGGGAGCCGGACATCTCTGCCCGACCGCCCCTCGTCCGCGAGCTCCTCCTCGTCATAGGACTCTTCCTCGTCTACAAGTTCGGCAGGCAGCTCGCCAACGGACACACCGGCGAGGCCTTCCGCAACGCGCACCACGTGTGGGACGCCGAGCGGACCCTGCGCCTGCCCGGCGAGGGCGCCGTGCAGGACCTCCTGCTGCACGGCGAACCGCTGATCCACGTCGCGAACACCTACTACGCGACCGTGCACTTCCCCGCGACCCTGCTCTTCCTGGTCTGGCTCTACGCGCGCCGCCCCCGGCACTACGTCTGGGCCCGCCGGGTGCTCGCCGCCCTGACCGCGGCGGCGCTCGTGCTGCACCTGGGCTTCCCGCTGGCGCCGCCGCGGATGCTGGACGCCGCCCGCCTCGTGGACACGGCGCAGGTGTACGGGCCCTCGGTGTACGCCGCCAGGCCCGCGACGGACACCATGGCCAACCAGTTCGCGGCCATGCCCTCGCTGCACTTCGGCTGGGCCCTGATGGTGGCGATCGGCATGATCGTGGCCACCTCGACGCGGTGGCGCTGGCTGTGGCTGCTGCACCCCCTGCTGACCCTGCTCGTGATCGTCGGCACGGCGAACCACTACTGGCTCGACGCGCTCGTGGCGACCGCCCTGCTGGGCGTCGCGCTCGCGGTGATCCGCCTGCCGCGCCCGCGCCGGTCCCTGGTCGTGGCCCACTCCCCCGGTACGGCGCACGAGCCCGCCGCCGCACCGCCCGGCCGGGCCGACGTGCCCGAGCTGGCCGCCACGGGGGCCGGACGGTGAACGCCACGCTCCTCGCCGTCGCGCTCTCCCTCGTCTCGGCCGCCGCGTACGCGGCGGCGGCCGTGGCCCAGGAACGCCTCGCCGCCCGGGTCACCGAGGGCGAGAGCGGGGCCCTGCGGATGCTCGCCGACGGCGTCTGGTGGTCGTCGGTCGGGCTCAACGCCGCCGCCGCGCTGCTGCACGTGGCCGCCCTGAAGTACGGTCCGCTCACGCTGGTCCAGCCCCTCGGGGCGCTCACCCTCGTCGCGGCCGTGCCGCTCGGCGCGCGCCTCGCGGGGCGCCGGGTCACGCGCCTGGAGTGGCGCGGCACCGGTCTCACGCTCATCGGCCTCGGCGCGCTGCTCCTGACCGCTTCGGGGCCCGCCCCCGACGACACCCTGACCGTGCCCGAGGCGCTGGTGGTGGCCGCGGGGACCATGGTCGTCATCGGGGTGCTCTCGCGGCCCGGCACCCGGCCGGGGCTGCGGCACGCGACCGCGTCGGGCTTCGCGTCCGGCGTCGCGTCGGCGCTCACGCAGACCGTCACGGTCGCCGTCACCGACCGCTCGGGGCCGCTGCTCACCCCGCAGGTCGTCGTCGTGGCGCTGCTCGTGGCCGCCTTCGCCGCCGGCGGTCTGCTGCTCTCGCAGACCGCCTACCGCGGCGGCCTCGGCGCCCCGCTCGCCGTGGTGACGCTCTCCAACCCGGTCGCGGCCTCGGTCATCGGCGTGGCGCTGCTCGGCGAACGCCTCCGGGGCGGCGTCGTGGGCATCCTCCTCGCGGTGGCGGGCGCCGCGGTCGCCGCTTACGGGGTGCTCGTCCTCACGCGCTCGCCCCGCGCCGCCGCCGGTGTCCCCGCGCCGGAGTACCTGCCGGCGATCCCGGGCCAGGCCGTGGAGCCGGCCACGCTGGGCCTGACGCGCTCCTGAGGGCCCGCGGCCCGGTCACCCGAAGCCGCGGGAGTCCCGCTTGAGGGCGGTGTCGACGGTCGGGGCCGTCGCCACGACCAGGCTCAGGAGCGGCTCGGGCAGCTGGCAGTGGATCTGCGGGACGTGGTTGTCCGCGGTGGTGAACATGGTCTTCGCGAGGCCCTCCCAGGTCTTCGTGATCCCCGCCGGGCCCTACCTTCCGGCCACACGTGTCCCGCCAGCCCCTCACGGCGCACCGTCCCGCTGGAAAACGGCGTCCAGCCGCAGCGGCCCCTGCTCCTCCCGCAGCTCCACCGCCGCGATGCGGCCCGCCGCCCGCACGTCGCCCTCGGCCAGCGCGAACCGGTCGAGGACCGCGCGAGGCGCCGAGACCGTGGCCCGCGCGACCTCGGCCCGCATGGACAGCTTCGCCCGCGACTTGGCGCCCCGGACGGCCGCGACGGCCTCCGACGCCGTGCCGAGCAGCGCCTCGTCGCCCGCGTACCGGCGCAGCTCGTCGGCGCTCGGCCAGGCGGCGCGGTGCACGGACCCGTCGCGCCACCAGGACCAGACCTCCTCGGTGACGAACGGCAGGACCGGTGCGAAGAGCCGCAGCAGGACGTCGAGCGCCGTGCGCAGGGCGGCCCGCGCCGACCGGGTGGCCGCGGTGTCGCCGTGGTCGCCGTACGCCCTGGCCTTGACCAGCTCCACGTAGTCGTCGCAGAAGCGCCAGAAGAGCTGTTCCGTACGGTCGAGGGCGCGCGCGTAGTCGAAGGCGTCGAAGGCGGCGGTGGCCTCGTCGACGGCCGTGGCGAGCGCGGCGAGCAGCGCCCGGTCCAGCGGCTCGGTGACGGCGGCGGCCTCGATTCCGCCCGCCGTGCCGCCGGCCGCGGCGTCCGCTTCGGCCCCGCCCAGGCCCAGGACGAACTTGCCGACGTTGAGCAGCTTCGTGGCCAGGCGCCGCCCGATCCTCATCTGCCCGGCGTCGAACGCCGTGTCCGTGCCGGGCCGCCCGCTCGCCGCCCAGTACCGGACGGCGTCGGACCCGTACCGGACGAGCAGGTCGTCGGGGGTGACGACGTTGCCCCGCGACTTCGACATCTTCTTGCGGTCGGGGTCGAGTATCCAGCCGGAGATCGCCGCGTGCTTCCACGGCGCCGAGCCGTGCCCGGTGTGGGCGCGCACGATGGTCGAGAACAGCCAGGTGCGGATGATCTCGTGGGACTGCGGGCGCAGGTCCATGGGGAAGACCCGGGCGAACAGATCGGGGTCCGTACGCCACTTGCCCGCGATCTGCGGGGTGAGCGAGGACGTCGCCCAGGTGTCCATGACGTCGGGGTCGCCGGTGAAGCCGTGCGGTTCGCCGCGCCGGTCGGCCGTGTAGCCGGGCGGGGTCTCGGCGCTCGGGTCGACGGGCAGGGCGTTCCGGTCGGGGACGATGGGGCGGGAGTGGTCCGGCTGTCCGGCGCCGTCCAGCGGGTACCAGACGGGGACGGGGACGCCGAAGAACCGCTGGCGGCTGATCAGCCAGTCGCCGTTGAGGCCGCCGACCCAGTTCTCGTAGCGGACCCGCATGTGCGGCGGGTGCCACTCCACCTCGGCGCCGCGCGCGAGCAGTGCGTCGCGCAGCCCGGCGTCGCGGCCGCCGTTGCGGACGTACCACTGGCGGGTGGTGACGATCTCCAGGGGCTTGTCGCCCTTCTCGAAGAACTTGACGGCGTGCGTGCCGGGACGCGGTTCGCCGAGCAGGTCGCCGCTCTCGCGCAGCAGCTCCACGATCCGTTCGCGCGCGGTGTGCGCGGTGGCGCCCGCGAGCCGGGCGTACGCGGCGACGGCGTCCGGCGTCTCGACGCCGCTCGGCGGTTCGGCGAGGAGGCGGCCGTCCCGGCCGATGACCGGCCGGGTGGCGAGCCGCAGCTCACGCCACCAGGTGATGTCGGTGGTGTCGCCGAACGTGCAGACCATCGCGGCGCCCGTGCCCTTGCCGGGCGCCGCGAGGCGGTGGGCGACGACGGGGACCTCGACCCCGAAGAGCGGGGTGCGGACGGTGGTGCCGAACAGCTCGCGGTAGCGCTCGTCGTCGGGGTGGGCCACCAGCGCGACGCAGGCGGGCAGCAGCTCGGGCCGGGTCGTCTCGATCTCGACCGGGCGGCCGTCCGCGCCACGGAAGGCGAGCCGGTGGTACGCGGCGGGGCGCTCCCTGTCCTCCAGCTCGGCCTGGGCGACCGCCGTGCGGAAGGTGACGTCCCACAGCGTGGGCGCCTCGGCGACGTACGCCTCGCCGCGGGCGAGGTTGTCGAGGAAGGCGAGCTGCGAGGCGGCACGGGCGTCGGCGCCGATGGTCTGGTAGGTGTGCGACCAGTCGACGGACAGGCCCAGCCTGCGCCAGAGCCGCTCGAAGACCTTCTCGTCCTCGACGGTGAGCCGCTCGCACAGCTCGATGAAGTTCCGCCGGGAGACGGGAAGTTGGCGCTTGCCCGGATGGTCCGGCGGGGTGAAGCCGGGGTCGTACGGGAGGGAGGGGTCGCAGCGGACGCCGAAGTGGTTCTGGACGCGGCGCTCGGTCGGCAGCCCGTTGTCGTCCCACCCCATGGGGTAGAAGACTCCCTTGCCGCGCATGCGCTGGTAGCGGGCGACGGCGTCGGTGTGCGTGTACGAGAAGACGTGGCCGACGTGGAGCGAGCCGCTGACGGTGGGCGGCGGGGTGTCGACGGAGAAGACCTCCTCCCGCGTCTTCGACCGGTCGAAGGCGAATACGCCCGACGCGGCCCATCGCCGTGACCACGTGTCTTCGAGCCCGTCGAGGACGGGCCTGTCGGGGACGCCTGCGCGGCGACGGGTGAAGGCCATGCATGAGGATGCTAGCCAGGTGCGGGGGCCCGCTGCCTCCCCATTTCCCGGCCGCCGTTCCCCCCACCGGTCGCGGCGGGGGGAACGGGAGGCGCGCGTCAGGCGGTGATGAGGGCGGGGTCGCTGACGCCCGGCGCGCCGGTCTCCACATGGCCCGCGAACCGCCGCAGGAAGCCCGCGTCGGCGTCGGACCGCACCGTCAGGTCGTACCAGCGCCGGGTGCGGCGCAGGTCGACGGTGTGCCGCACGGTGGCGCCCGCCTCGACCTCGAAGGCCCGGGCGGTTCCGCCGTAGGCGTTGGCCAGCTTCAGGTGCACGTCGGTGCTGCCGGCGTTCGTGAAGGTCAGCTCGATGTCGCCCGTGGTGGCGTCGTGGCGGGCGGTGACCTCGGGGCCCGCCTTCTTACCCGGTCCCCTGAAGGTGCGCAGGAATCCGTTGGGCCCGAAGACGGAGAGGTCGTACGAGCCGTTCGAGTACGCGGAGTTCCAGGTGTCGGAGAGCGTCCTGCCCGCCTCCGTGGTGTACGTCCAGGGCCCGTCGGCGCGGTTCCCCGAGCGGACGTGGAAGCAGACGCCCGCCTTGTCGCCGCCGGCGAAGGTCAGCGTGAACTTCCCGGCGGCGGCGTCGGCGGCGCCGTCCACCAGCGGGGCGTACGGCAGGGCGCGCGCGGGCCGCGAGCCGCGCTCCTGTCCGGGCAGCGCCGGATCGGCGGGCGCCTTCGGGACGTAGTCCGGATGGCGGTCGCCGTCGGGCGGCTCGTAGGCCGCGGTGCCGGGGAGCCCGGCCGGTGCGGTGTCCCGCCGCCCGAAGTCGAACGCGGAGGTCAGGTCGCCGCAGACGGCGCGGCGCCACGGCGAGATGTGGGGCTCCCCGACGCCGAAGCGGCGCTCCATGAACCGGATGATCGACGTGTGGTCGAAGACCTCGGAGTCCACGAAGCCGCCGGTGCTCCACGGCGAGACGACGATCATCGGCACGCGCTGGCCGAGGCCGTAGTGCCCGGCCGCGTAGGAGGCGTTGCCGGGGAAGTGGTCGAGGGTGGTGTCGACGGTGGACTTGCCCTGGTCCGCGTCCTTCGGGACGTAGGGCGGCACGACGTGGTCGAAGTAGCCGTCGTTCTCGTCGTAGGTGAGGAACAGCGCCGTCCTCGCCCACACCTCGGGGTTGGCGGTGAGGGCGTCGAGGACCTGGGAGATGTACCAGGCGCCGTAGTTCACCGGCCAGTTGGGGTGCTCGGTGAAGGCCTCGGGGCAGGCGATGTAGGAGACCTGCGGCAGCGTGCCGGCCTCGACGTCCGCCCTGAGGAGGTCGAAGTAGCCGTCGCCCGCCGTGGCGTCGGTGCCGGTGCGGGCCCTGTCGTACAGCGGGTCGCCCGGCTCGGCGTCGCGGTACTTGTTGAAGTACAGCAGGGAGTTGTCGCCGTAGTTGCCCCGGTAGGCGTCCTCGATCCAGCCCCAGTGGCCGCCGGCGTCCAGGCCGTCGCCGATGTCCTGGTAGACCTTCCAGGAGACGCCCGCCGCCTGGAGGCGCTCGGCGTACGTCGTCCAGTCGTACCCCGCCTCCTGGTTGCCGAGGACGGGGCCGCCGCCCTTGCCGTCGTTGCCGACGTGTCCGGTGAGCATGTAGTAGCGGTTGGGGTCGGTGGCCCCGATGAACGAGCAGTGGTAGGCGTCGCAGACCGTGAAGGCGTCGGCGAGCGCGTAATGGAAGGGGATGTCGTCCCGTCGCAGGTACGCCATCGTCCGCTCGGACTTCGCGGGTACCCACTGGTCGTACCTGCCGTTGTTGAACGCCTTGTGGCCGCCGGCCCAGTCGTGGTCGAGGCCCGCGATGAACCGCATGCCAAGGTCCTCGGCGTCCGGGTGGAACGGCAGGACCTCCTTGGCGCCGTTCGGCTGGTTCCAGACGGGTCTGCCGTTGGGGAGCGTCACGGGGCGCGGGTCGCCGAAGCCGCGTACGCCCTTCAGCGTCCCGAAGTAGTGGTCGAAGGAACGGTTCTCCTGCATCAGGACCACGACGTGCTCGACGTCCTCGATGGTGCCGGTGACGCGCCTCGCGGGCAGCGAGGCCGCGCGCGCGATGCTCTGGTCGAGCATGGCGTAGGTCGCGGTGCCACCGGCGAACCGCAGGAAGCGGCGCCGACTGAGTTCTGGCATGGCTGTTCCGACCTCGTGATCTGTGGGGGACGCGAGCGGGGTGAAGTGTGCCAAGGGGAGCAAGCGTTGCGGAAGGGGCGGTGAGCGGCGTGTGAAGGGGCGTCCGACCCCCGGCGGCGGGGGGCACGAGGCCCCGGCGCGGGGTGTACCGGGGCGCCGCGCCGGGTGTCTTCTTCACGGCACCCTCACATCCGGGGACACGGGAGGCGCGCTCCCCGGGTAGGTGCTGGAGGCAACCATGCTCGACGATGCGGTCCGCCCGGCCCACCGCCAAGGAGAGTCCATGTCCGTACGCGTCCACGGCACCTGCGCCCCCGGCTTCGAGCCCGTCCGCGAGGAGTTCGCGAGGAACTTCGCCGAGCGCGGCGACCTGGGAGCGGCCGTCGCCGTCTCGGTCGACGGGGAGTTCGTCGTCGATCTGTGGGGCGGTTCCGCGGACCGCGCGGGCACCCGCCCCTGGGAGCGCGACACGCTGGTGAACACCTACTCCATGACGAAGGGCCTGACGGCGCTCTGCGCCCATCTGCTCGTGGACCGCGGGGAGCTGGACCTGGACGCCCCGGTCGCCCGCTACTGGCCGGAGTTCGCGCGGGCCGGCAAGGAGGACGTTCCGGTGCGCTGGCTCCTGAGCCACCGCAGCGGGCTGATCGCGCCGGGCGAGCCGATGCCGTCCGGCGCCGTGTACGACTGGGAGAAGGTCACCGAGGCGCTGGCGGCCACCGAGCCGTGGTGGCGGCCCGGCACCGCGCAGGGCTACCACGCGGTGACCTTCGGCTTCCTGGTCGGCGAAGTCGTACGGCGGATCACCGGGCTCTCGCTCGGCGCGTTCCTGCGCGCGGAGGTGACGGGGCCGCTCGGCGCCGACGTCCGGGTCGGCACCCCGGACAGCGAGCACGGACGGTGCGCGGACATGGCCCGTCCCGAGGGGGCGGCGCCGGGCGGCACCGTCTTCGGCGACGCACCGGGGCCGCCGGTCGGCGGGCTCGACGAGCATCCGATGGCGCCGGTCACGCTGGCCCTGCGGTACCTGCCGCTCGGCGACGTGAACGCCCCCGCCTACCGCCGGGCGGAGATACCGTCCGCCAACGGCCACGCCACCGCCCGCGGCATGGCCGCCGTCTACGCGGAACTGGCGTGCGGCCGGCTGCTGGGCGCGGGTGCCGTGGAGCGGCTGCGCACCTCGCAGAGCGCGGACGGCGAACCGGACCTGGTGCTCGCAGCGGGCAGCCCGTTCGGCGCGTCCTGGCCGTGGGGCCTCGGCTTCATGCTGAACCCGTACGGGCAGGCGGGCCCCAACCCCCGCGCGTTCGGGCACGGCGGCGCGGGCGGCTCGTACGGCTTCGCGGACCCGGAGAACCGTGTGGCGTACGCGTACGTGATGAACCGCATGGGCGCGGGCACGTCCGGCGAGGACCTGCGCAGCTACCACCTGGTGGACGCCCTCTACCAGGCGCTGCGGGAACGGACCGGCGGGGTCGCGGGGTTGTGAGGTGCAGTCGTCCGGTCCGGTCCGGACCGAGTGAGGGAGCCCGAGATGAACCAGGCGTACGCGTACGAGAAGCACGGCGGACCCGAGGTCGAGACCTTCCTCGACCTGCCCGTGCCGGAACCGGGTCCCGGTCAGCTGCTCGTCGCGGTGCGGGCGGCCGGCGTGAACCCGGTCGACTGGAAGCTGCGGGCGGGCAAGCGCAGGCCGGGGCAGGGGCCGCTGACGGGCCCCGAGGTCCTGGGCAGTGAGGTCGCCGGAGTGGTGGAGCGGGTCGGCGCCGGGGTGACGGGGTTCGCGCCGGGCGACGCCGTGTTCGGCAACCCGGTCGCCGGTGCGGGCGGATACGCCGAGTACACGCTGGTCCCCACGGAGACCGCCGCGCACAAGCCCGGGACCGTCCCCTTCACGGACGCGGCCGCGCTGCCGGTCGCGGCGGCCACCGCGTACGACGGGCTGCGCCAGCTCGCGCTGCCGGCCGGGGCGACGCTCCTGGTCACGGGCGTCGGCGGCGGTGTCGGCGTGGCCGCGGCACAGCTCGGCCACCACTTCGGGCTGCGGGTGGTGGGCACCGCGAGCGCCGCCAAGAAGGAGTTCGTGGAGTCGCTCGGCGCGGTCCATGTGGCGCGGGGGCCCCGGCTGGCCGAGCGGGTGCGCGAGGCGGCGCCCGGCGGCCGTGTCGACGCCGTCTTCGACCTGGTGGGCGGCGACGTCCTCGCGGAGGCGGCCGGGCTGCTCGCCGACCGCCGCGGGCGGCTGATCACGGCCGCCGCCAAGGACACGGTCGCGGAGCTGGGCGGCGCCCCGGTGGCGCGGGCCAGGAACGCGGCGGTCCTCGCCGAGGTGGCCCGGCTCGCCGAGACCGGCGCCCTGCGCCCGCACGTGACGGCGACGTACCCCCTGGACCGCGCGGACGAGGCGCTGCGCGCGGTGGAGGACGGCCACGCCCGCGGCAAGATCGTCATCGAGGTGACGGGCTGAGGGGAGGGGCCCCGCGCCCCGGCCCCGCCGCACCCCGGCCCCGCTAGACCTTCCGCGGGTCCACCATCTGGAGTTCCAGCGCGGGGGACGGCGCGGCGAGGCCGGGGCCGCCCGCCTCGGCCCAGGTGAGTATGCCGTCCAGCGACTCCTCGTCCGTGACGAAGCCGATCCAGGCCGCCCTGCCGCCCCTCCTGCGGCCCTCGTGGGACGGCTGGACGACGACGATGTTGGCCTGGCCGCACGGGCCGAGGCAGTCGCTCGTGCGGACCGTGAAGCGGCCGCGCGAGGCCGCCGCCGCCGAGCGCAGCCGCTCCAGCTGCCAGTCGTGGTCGATGCCGGGGTTCTTGCGGGCGTCGCCGCAGCAGCAGCCCCGGCACACGACGAGCGTGCAGGGGCGGCGGGCGGCGGCACCGATGGAGACGACGGGACTCATCCCGCGATCATCGCAGGCCGCGCCCGCGCCCGGCGGACCAGGTGCCCGCCCGTCAGCCGCGCAGATAGGCGAGCCCCGGGTGCGCCTCCCGGTACCCCTCGACCAGCCGGCGCGCCACCGCCACCGAGTCCACCAGGGGGTGCAGCGCGAACGCCTTGACGGCCGTGGCGCGCGACCCGCTGTCCGCCGCGGCGAGCACTTCCCGCTCGACCGCCTTGACCGAGCAGACCAGGCCCGTGGCGTGGCCCGGCAGAGGGCTCACCGCCATGGGGTGGGCGCCGTTGGCGTCGACCGAGCACGGGACCTCGATGACGGCGTCCGCGTCCAGGGCGGCGAGCGTGGTGCCGTTGCGCACGTTGAGGATCAGCGTGGCCCGCTCGTCGCGCGCGATGGCGCGCATCAGCGCGAGCGCGACCTTCTCGTAGCCGCCGGACTCCAGGTCCTCGTCGGCCCGCTCCCCCACGCCCGCCGCTTCCCTGTTCTCCGCCATGTACGTCGCCTCGCGCTCGGCGCGGGTGGCGTCCCACGTCTTCAGGGCGGGCG
Organism: Streptomyces sp. NPDC050703; assembly: GCF_040654435.1. Taxonomy (NCBI): domain Bacteria; kingdom Bacillati; phylum Actinomycetota; class Actinomycetes; order Kitasatosporales; family Streptomycetaceae; genus Streptomyces; species Streptomyces sp. NPDC050703. The sequence goes on along the minus strand of NZ_JBFAHX010000011.1, from coordinate 121,459 downwards.
CTCCGGGGCGCCCCAACGCCTCGTAGAAGCGGGCCTGCTGGTCGCGGAGGAAGGCGCCGCGGGTCTGCTCGGCCGCGCGGTAGGCGGCGACGGCCTCGCGGTTGAAGTAGTAGTAGTGCAGGTATTCGTTGGGGATCGCGCCGAGTGAGCGGAGCCAGTCCGCGCCGAACAGCCTGCCCTCCTCGAAGGAGCCGAGGAGTGCCGGGTCGGCGAGCAGGCGCGGCAGTTCGTCCCGGCCCGCGATGCGCAGCCCGCGCAGCCAGCCGAGGTGGTTGAGCCCCACGTAGTCGATGAACGCCTCGTCGGGGTCGCCGCCGAGCACCCGCGCGACCCTGCGGCCGAGGCCGACCGGCGAGTCGCAGATGCCGATGACGCGGTTGCCGAGGTGCCGGGACATGGCCTCGGTGACGAGCCCCGCCGGGTTGGTGAAGTTGATGACCCAGGCGTCGGGCGCGAGGCGGGCGACGCGGCGCGCGATGTCGACCGCGACGGGCACGGTCCGCAGCCCGTACGCGATGCCGCCCGCACCCACCGTCTCCTGCCCGAGCACACCTTCGGCCAGGGCCACCCGCTCGTCGGCCGCGCGTCCCTCCAGGCCGCCGACGCGGATCGCGGAGAAGACGAAGTCGGCGCCGCTCAGGGCCGCGTCGAGGTCGGTGGTCGCGGTGACGACGGGTGCGTCCGCGACACCCGCGGCCTGCTCGGCGAGGACGCGGGCGACGGCGTCGAGCCGCCCCGCGTCCAGGTCGTGCAGGACGACTTCGGTGACGCGGCCCTCGGCGCGGTCGCGCAGGAGCGCCCCGTACACGAGCGGAACGCGGAACCCTCCTCCGCCCAGGATCGTGAGCTGCACGTCTGAACCGCCTTCCGTCGGACCGTTATCACCGGGGCCCACGTTACGTACGATGACGCGTCAGCGTCCCGACCCCCCACGGAGGTAGCGCCCCGATGACTCTCTGGAAGGCATCAACCGCCCTGTTCGGCGCCGTCGCGCTCGCGGTGGTGACGGGCGGCGGCGCGTCCGCCGCGCCCGCGTCCCCCGGCGGCTGGCAGGAGACCGGCACCGCGCGGGTCGGCTCACTCACCGGCGGCCAGGGCCTGGCGAGCAGAGCGGACGGCGGGCTCCTCTACAGAGGACTCGCCTCGATACCCCTGGACCTGCGCGTCAAGGGCTGGAACCACATAGGCGACCCGGACATCGCCGAGGGCCACACCTTCGACGCCTACCAGGCCGGTGACGACGCGAAGTCGAAGATGTACGCCGTCACCACGCCCGGCGGCGAGCGCCACCTCTACGAGCACCCGCTCGACCCGGGCGAGAAGCTGAACAACTCCTTCGCGGCCGTCTCCCCCGACTCCCAGTGGCTGGTCTCCGGGGAGTGGGGCGACCAGAACCGCCTCCAGGTCTTCCCCGCGCCGCTGCTCAACCCCTCGACCCCGCCCACCGGCGGCACCCTCGCCCAGGCCGGGCAGATCTCGCTCGACAAGCCGGTACGGGACATCCAGGGCTGCGACTTCGCCTCGGCGACGCGGCTGGTGTGCGCGTCCAACGACGCCTCGAAGCAGCTCTTCCCCGAGGACAGGCCCGTCCTCCAGGTCGACCTGGACCGCCCGCTGGACGGCAGCCCCGTGACCGGCCGCGTCTCCAGCCTCTTCGCCTCGCCGCAGCGCAGCGTCTGCTCCGGGTCCTTCGAGACGGAGGGCGTGGACTACGACTCGACGCGCCGGACCCTGCGCGTGGAAGTGGTACCGCCCGCACCCTGCCTGGTGACGACGACGGTCTACTCGTACAAGCCGACGACGGGCTGAGCGCCGGGCGGTCCGCCCGAGGGACGGTCCGCCCGAGGGACGGTCCGCCTGACGGACGGTACGTGTGGGGCGCCGCGGATGCGGGGAAGGTCGTGATCATGACACAGCACGACCAGCAGGTGACCACCGCCGGCCCCGCCCCGCGGCGCCCCGTCAGGCAGCTCCTCGCCGCCTCGGTCGGCAACGCCGTGGAGTGGTACGACTGGTACGCGTACACCTTCCTCGCCACGTACATCGCCGGTCAGGTCTTCCCCGAGGGCTCGGGCAACTCCCTGGTGCCGCTGCTCTCCACCTTCGCGGTCTTCGCGGTCGGCTTCTTCATGCGGCCCGTCGGCGGCCTGCTCATGGGCGCGGTCGCCGACCGGCGCGGCAGGCGGGCCGCGCTGACCGTCACCATCCTCCTGATGGGCGGCAGCAGCCTGCTGGTCGGCCTGACGCCGACGTACGCCTCCGCGGGCGTGCTCGCGCCGGTGGTCCTCGTCCTCGCGCGGCTGCTGCAAGGGCTCTCCGTGGGCGGCGAGTTCGCCGCGTCGACGACGTTCCTCGTGGAGTCCGCGGGCCCCGGCAGGCGCGGCCTCTTCTCCAGCTTCCAGTACGTCTCCACCACCGCGGGGCAGCTCGCCGCCTCCGGCGTCGCCGCCCTCCTCGTCGCCACGCTCTCCGAGGGGCAGATGGACGGCTGGGGCTGGCGGCTGCCGTTCGTCGTCGGCGCGCTGCTCAGCCTGGTCGGCTTCTGGATTCGGCGGGGCGCCCACGAGACGTACCGGGGGCCCGCCGACGAGGCCGAGCGGCCGAGGCTGTTCGACGCGCTGCGGCACCATCCGCGCCAGTCGCTGCTGATCTGCGGCATCACCGCGGGCGGCACCCTCGCGTACTACACGTGGACGTCGTACCTGCCGACGTACGCCGAGCTGAACACCGGCATCAGCAAGAGCCAGGCGCTGCTGGCCGGCACCCTGTCGCTCGCGTTCTTCGCCCTGCTGCAGCCGGTCGGCGGGCTGCTCTCCGACCGGTTCGGGCGGCGTCCGCCGCTGCTGTTCTTCGGCGTCGGCTTCGCGGTCCTGAGCGTGCCGCTGCTCTCGCTCCTGAACGGGTCGTTCGCCTCGCTGCTGCTGGTGCAGTGCGCGGGGATGGTGCTGCTCACCGGCTTCACGTCGATCTCGGCCGCGGTGAACGCCGAGGTCTTCCCCGCGCGGGTACGGGCCGCCGGGATCGGCTTCCCCTACTCGCTCACCGTGGCGCTGTTCGGCGGCACGGCCCCGTACGTGGGGACCCTGTTCAAGGAGATCGGTTCTCCGGGGTTGTTCCCCTGGTACGTGGCCGTGCTCTGCGTGGTGTCCTCCGCGGTGTATCTGCGGTTGCCGGAGACCGCGCACAAGGAGCTGGAACGCTGATGCCGCTCAGGCGGCCTTCGGCACCTCGGCGATCGAGCGGCCCGCCCACTCCGGCGCCGGTTCCGCGAGGGCCGTCAGGCGCTCGCGGACCTCGTCGGGGAACGGGACCGCGCGGCCCGCGTTCCGGTCGACGTGGAGGGCGAGCAGCTCCGTGGTCGCCACGGGGGCGGCGTCCGGAGCGGGTTCGGCACCGGCCTCCTCCACCACGTACATCTCGTGCGTGAAGCGCGCCTTCTTCGCGTCCGCGCCCAGGACGCGGGTGCGGACGGCGAGGTGCGTGCCCTCGGGGACGTCGCTGAGGTACCGGATGTGCGCCTCGACCGTGTAGAGCGAGCAGCCCGTGGTGTCGCGGTAGCCCGCGTGCAGGCCGGCCCCGATCATCATGGCGTCGGTCGCGTAGCCGAAGACGAGGACGTAGAAGGCCTCGCTCATGTGGCCGTTGTAGTCGATCCACTCGGCGCGGACGTCGCGGTGGAGCAGCGGCAGCGGCCGGGCCGTGCGGTGGGGCTCGGGGTGGCTCACTTCGCCTCCCCGCGCTGGTGCGGCAGCCGGCCCGTGGCGCGCAGGACGTCGATGACTCCCTGGTCGCGCTCGGCGACCAGCTCCGCGATGGTGCGTCCCGCCGCCTCCTCGTCGCAGCCCGCGACCACGGCGTCGTACAGCCTCTTGTCGAGTTCGGGCGCCTCCAGCCGCGTCCAGGGGGACTTCAGGGACGGGCCGAAGTGGTCGAGCATGTGCGCCATGCCGCCCTCGCCGCCCGCGAGCGCGAAGGTGAGCATGGGGCCCATGAACGCCCAGCGCAGGCCGGGGCCCTCGGTGATCGAGTCGTCGATCTCCTGGACGGTGGCCTCGCCGTTGGCGACCATGTGCAGCGCCTCGCGCCACAGGGCCTCCTGGAGCCGGTTGGCGATGAAGCCGGGCACCTCGCTCTTCATGGTGATCACGGACTTGCCCGCGACCTCGTAGAAGCGGGACGCCCACGCGACGGCTGCGGCGTCGGTCCGCTCGCCGCCGACGACTTCGACGAGCGGGATGAGGTAGGGCGGGTTGAAGGGGTGGCCGACGACGAGGCGCCCGGGGGTGGCCGCCCCGGTCTGCATGTCGGTCATCGGGTAGCCGGAGGTGGAGGAGGCGATGACGGCCCCGGCCGGGGTGGCGGCGTCCAGCTTCGCGAGCAGGTCGCGCTTGAGCTCCAGCTTCTCGGGGGCGCTCTCCTGCACGAACTCGGCGTCGGCGACGGCCTCTTCGAGGGTGGCGGTGACCGTGAGGCGGTCCCGCGAGGCGCCTTCGGCCAGGCCGAGCCGGGTGAGCGCGGGCCAGGCGGCCTCGACGAGCCGGCGAAGCCGCGGGCCCGCGTCGGGCGCGGGGTCCCAGGCGGTGACGTCGTAGCCGCGCGCCAGGAAGTGCGCGACCCAGCCGCCGCCGATGACTCCGGCGCCGACGCAGGCGACGCGGCGTACGTTCTCGGGAGGGGTGGTGGTCATGGTGGTGGGGCTTCCTTTCGTGGCCTGGCGGGGTGCGGGCGCTACACGCGCGGCTTGAGCCCGAGCTTCTGGCGGGCCTCGTCCGCCGTGGCCACGCGGGAACCGAGGTTCTCCGTGATCCGCACGGCACGCTCGACGAGCTGCGCGTTGGTGGCCTTGTTGCCCTTGCCGAGGTAGAGGTTGTCCTCAAGGCCCACCCGGACCTGGCCGCCGAGCAGGATGGACTGGGCGACCCACGGCATCTGCATGCGGCCGAGCGCGAAGCTGGCCCACTGGGCGCCCTCGGGAAGCATGTTGACCATGGACTGCAGGACACCGGGGTCGGCCGGCGCGCCCCACGGCACGCCCATGCAGAGCTGGAAGACGGTGGGGTCGTCGAGCAGTCCCTCGGCGAGGAGCTGCTTGGCGAACCAGAGCTGTCCGGTGTCGAAGATCTCCAGCTCGGGCCGGACGCCCAGCTCCTGGATGCGCCTGGCGCCCTGACGGAGCATGTCGGGGGTGGAGACGTAGAGGTTGCTGCCGTCCCCGAAGTTGAGCGAGCCGCAGTCCAGCGTGCAGATGTCCGGCAGCAGGTCCTCGACGTGCGGGAGCCGGTCGAGCCCGCTGACGAGGTCCGTGCCCGGCAGGTGCCTGAGCGGTTCGTCCGGGTCGATGACGAGGTCGCCGCCCATGCCCGCCGTCAGGTTGATGACGACGTCGGTGCCGGTCTCCTTGATGCGCTCGACGACCTCGCGGTACAGCCGCGGGTCGCGGGACGGGGCGCCGCTCTCGGGGTCGCGGACGTGGATGTGCACGACGGCGGCGCCCGCCTCCGCGGCCTCCACGGCGGAGGTGGCTATCTGCTCGGGCGTGACGGGGACGTGCGGGCTCTTGCGGACGGTGTCACCGGCACCGGTCAGGGCGCAGGTGATGATCACGTTGTCGTTCACGGGCATGCGGAACTCTCCCTCGGGGGTGGGCGGGGGCGGGGTGTTGCGGGGGAATGGGACGCGGTCGTACGGGAGGTCAGTGCGCGGTGAGCGTGGCGTCGACGTAGGCGGTGAGCGCCTCGTGCATGGCGTCGGGTCCCGTGCCCGGCGCGTCGGGTCCCGAGGCCAGGACCTGGGTGGCGAGGCCGTCGATGAGGGCGGTCAGGCGCAGCGCCGCCGCCTCGGGGTCGGCCGGGCGGAAGACGCCGTCGGCGATGCCGCGCCGCAGGACGTCGGCGACGGTGGCGCGCCACTGCCGGTAGTAGTCGGCGTGCAGCCGGCCCACGGCGGTGGAGCGGGCGGCCTCCGCCCAGAGGTCCAGCCAGACGCTCCACTGCCAGCGCTGCTGGGGGGTGCGCGGGATCTGCAGCGCGATGAGCTGGCGCAGCTCGTCGGCGGTGTCGGCGGCGGACGCGACGCGGGCGGCGCGGCGCGCGGTGTCCTCGTCCATGCACCAGCGCACCGCGGCTTCGAGGAGGTCGTCGCGGCCGGGGAAGTGGTAGTGGATGGCGGCGGTACTGGTGGCGCATGCCTCGGCGATGTCCTGCACGCGTACGGCGTGGAAGCCGCGCTCGGCGATGAGCCGCACCGTCTCGCGCACGATCTGCAGGGGCCTGCCGCCCTCCGTGGCGCCTCCCGCGCGCTGCCGCCTGGCCGGGGGCGCGGCGGCCGGCGCGCCGATGAGCCAGCCCGCGTCGACCCCGCCGATGGCGGCGATACGGGACAGCTCGGCCGCGGTGAAGCGGCGGGTGCCGCCCAGGGAGCGGGACAGCTTGGAGGGGTCCATGACGATGCGGCGCGCGAACTCCCGCTGGCTCACGCCGGCGTCCGCGATCACCTTGCGCACCCGCTCGGGGACGGCGTCCCCCTGCTCTGACTGCATGGTGCGCCACCGTACAGGCCCGTTGCGGTGAGCACAACACAACGGCACATGCATGCGCACAAGAGTCGGGATTGAACAGCAGTTATCGCCCAGTGTTGCGATACTGACTGATGCCTCAGTCAGTGAGGCGGGCGATGAGCGGGGAGGCGGGGGCGACCGTCACCGCGCGGGCCGCCGTCGGGACCGCGAGGTGGAAGGGGCACTCCGTGCCGCGGGGCGGCGGGGCGTCGCGCAGCACCTCGCCGAGGCGGACGCGCAGCTCCCTGGCCGCGTCCGGGTCGTCCTGCGGGAGCCCGGCGAGCCCGCGCAGCGGCAGGATCTCCGCGTACGCGCGGCCCGAGAGCCTCGCGGCGCGCAGCGCGTGCGACCAGCGGATGCGGGCGAGCACCGGATCGCCGCGCTCGGCCGCGATCCGTCCGAGCAGGGCGAGTTCATGGGCGACGCACTCGGGGCGGCGCCCCTCCTGGTAGGCGGAGACGGCCGTCAGGTGCAGCCGCTCGGCGTCGTCGAGGTCGCCTTGCGCGCCCGCGACGAGGGCCCGCAGCGTCGCCGCCTTGGCCCGGAGGTAGGCCTCGCCCGTCTCCTCGGCGTACGCCTCCATGCCCTGGGCGAAGGACTCCGCCGCCGCCGTGTCCCGGTCGCCCGCCGCCGCGTAGCCGAGCAGGGCCTTGACCCAGGCGGCCTCGTGCTCGGAGCCGATGAGCAACAGTTCCTGGTGGGCGTCCCGCCAGGACCGCAGGGCGGCGTCGCGGCGGCCCAGGCGCTCCTCCGCCATGCCCGTCATGATCCGCGCGGTGGCCGCCGAGTGCGGGTCGACGCCGGTCAGGAGTTCCCTGGCGGTGACGGCGGCGGTCAGCGCGGGCTCCGCGCGGTCCTCGGCGACGAGGAGTTCGCTGTGGAAGAGCTGCCAGATGCCGGTCTCCCAGCCGTGCCGGTAGGGGTCGAGGGCGGCTTCGGTGCGGTCGGCCACCGCGCGGGCCTCGGCCAGCCGCTCCTGGCGCACGTGCACGGTCAGGGCGAGGGCGCCCACGAACGCCACCACGGCCGCCTCCCCCGCCGCCTCGGCCTCCTCGGCCGCACGGCGCAGCAGCTCCTCGTCGCCGCTGTCCTGGCGGATGTTGACCCCGAGCCAGCCGCACCAGGCGAGGGTCTCGGCGTACCAGGGGGTCCGCGGCCCCGTGGTCTCCAGGGCGCGGGCGAGCCGTTCCCTGCCCTCGGCCTGGCGGCCCGCGGCGGTCCAGTACAGGGCGAGCCGGGTGGCGATGCGGGAGGCGAGCAGGGCGTCGGCGGTGCGGCCGTCGCGGGGCGCGACGCCGCCGCCCGGGGGCCCCGCCGCCCGTGGGCCGTCGGGGCCGGCGGTGTCCCCGGCGGCGGCCGTCACGGCCTCGTGGGCCCCCGTCGCCCTTCCCGCCGCTTCCGCCCCCTGGAGCCAGTCCAGGCAGGCGGTGACCTCCGGGGTGGCCGCGCCCATCTCCGTGCAGGCCTCGCGGAAGCCGCCGGTGCGCATGCGGTGCGCGGTGCGTTCGGCGAGGGCGGCGACCCACTCGGCGTGCCGGCGCAGGATCGTGTGTTCCTCGCCGTGCTCGGCGAGGGCTTCGCGGCCGTACTGGCGTACGGAGACCAGCATCCGGTAGGTGGGCCGGTCCGCCGACGGCGTGAAGACCAGCAGGGACTTGCCCGCGAGGGAGGCGAGCGTCGCGGACGCGCCGGGGCCCGCGACCGCCTCCGCCGCCTCGGCGGTGAAGCCGGTGGCGAAGACGGACACCGCCCGCAGGACGGCCCGCTCGTCGGGGGTGAGGAGCCGATAGCTCCAGTCGACGGCCGCGCGGAGCGTGGTGTGGCGGGCGTCGGCCGACCACAGGCGGGTGTCGAGGGAGCCGCGCCGGGCGCGGAGCTGGCCCGCGATGGCGCCGATCGGCGCGGTCGCCGCCTTGGCCGCGACGAGTTCGATGCCGAGCGGCAGGTGGTCGACGGCCGCGCAGACCTCGCCGATCTCGTGGTCGAGCGCGGCGTCGGCGGCCCCGGGCGAGAGCCGGTGCAGCCGGGTGCGGAACAGCCGGGTGGCGTCGCCGTGGCTCATCGGGCGCAGGGCGTACGGGGTCTCCCCCGCGACGCCCAGGCACTCCCTGCTGGTCGCGAGGACGCGCAGCCGGGGGCAGTCGGCGAGGAGTTCGGCGGCCACTTCGCCCGCGTCGGCGAGGACGTGCTCGCAGTTGTCGAGCACCAGCAGGGGCCGGCCCGCGCGCTCGACGGCGGCGCGCACCCGGCGGCGGGCGGCGCGCGGTCCGATGCCCCCCGCGGCGATCCCCATGGCGTCGGCGACCGCCGCCGTCACGCCGCCCGGGGCGCAGGGCACCAGGTCGACGCGCCACACCTCCGCGCCCGCCCGCTCCTCGCGCGCCGCCACGGCGAGGGCGAGCCGCGTCTTGCCGAGCCCCGCCGCCCCCACGACCGTCACGAGACCGGGCGCCGCCAGGCGGGCGGGCAGCTCCCGCAGTTCCGCGCCGCGGCCGATGAAGTGCTCCTCGGACTCCGGCGCGGCCCCGGCCCCGGCCCCTGCCCCGGCCTCCGGCAGCGTCGCGGGCGCGGACGGCCGCGGCGCCCTCGGCCTCGGCGCGGCCACCGCTCCCGGCGTGGCGCGGGCGGACGCGGAGCCGAGGACCTCGCGTTGCGCGGCCCGCAGTTCGGGGCCCGGCTCGATGCCGAGCCGCTCGCGGAGGTCGGCGCGCGCGACCCGGTAGACCTCAAGGGCCTCGGCCTGGCGGCCACCGGCGTGCAGGGCCCTGATGAGCAGGGCGCGCACCCGCTCCCTGTCGGGTTCCTCGTGGACCGCGGCGCGCAGCTCCTCGACGAGGGCGGGCGGATCGGTCTCGGCGCCGGGCAGGCCCCCGTGCGCGACGACGTCGAGTTCGGCCTCGGCCCGCTGTTCCAGCGCGGTCAGGCGCAGCGCGTCGAGCCTGGCCCGCTCCTGCTGGACGAAGGGCAGCGGGGGCAGCCCGGCGAGCGGCGGCCCCGGGTGCCTGCGCAGCAGCTCGCGCAGGGCGGCGGCCCGCCGCTCGGGCCCGCCGCCGCCGCGCGCGGCGGCCAGCTCCGCCTCGAAGCGCCGTACGTCGAAGGTGTGCCCCGTCAGGTCGAGGCGGTAGCCGGCGGGCCCGGTGACGATGAGGCCGGGGGCGTGCGGGTGCAGGGCGCGGCGCAGTTTGGCGACGGCGGTGTGCAGGGCCGCCGTGGGGTCCTTGGCGCGCGCCCCGGTCCACAGTTCGGCGAGGATGCGTCCACCGCCGACGGCGGACGGTGCGTACAGCAACAGCAGTGCCAGGAGCGCCCGTTGAAGCGCTCCCGGGATCGGCACGAGCCGCCCGGAGTCGTCGCGCACCACCAGCTCACCCAGTAACTCGAACTCCATGGCCGCCATCGGATCACGCCGTGCGGTGGGGTGCCACCGGTTCTTTGGACAGCGTTGTCCGCCGTATGCGCTGCGGGGACATCGGGCGGACAGGTTTTGGACAGGGCCGCACGTGATCCTTGTCGCGTGATGAGGAGGCCTTCGTGCTGAGGCTGGCGTTTCAGACCCTGCGCACGCGACGTGCGCTCTTCGCGGGTTCGCTCGCCGCGGTCACGCTCGCCCTCGTCCTGCTGACGGCGGCGGGCGTGCTGCTGGAGTCCGCGCTGCGCGGCGAAGGTGAGGCGAACCGCTTCGACGGCGCGTCGCTGGTGGTGACCGGCGACCGCGACGAGGGCCTGGACGGCAGGGCCCACTCCCCCGGCTTCGGTGACGTGGAGGCCCCCCTGGTGCCCCGGCCGCCGCTGCCCGGTTCGCTCAGGGAGCGCGTCGAGCGGGTCGACGGTGTCCGCGACGCCGTGTCGGACCTGGCCTTCTCCGCTCAGCTCAGGGGCGGGGACGGGCGGCTCGTGCGGCCGGCCCTCGGGGAGCGTTCGCTCGGCCACGGCTGGGACAGCGCGCGGCTGACGCCCTTCCGGCTGCGGGAGGGCACACCCCCGAAGGGTCCGGAGGACGTGGTGGTCGACGCCGCGGCGGCGGCGCGTGGCCGGATTCATGTCGGGGACCGCGTGCGGGTGTACACGAGCGCGGAGGGGAGCGGCTCGTACCGGGTGAGCGGTGTCGCGGCGCCGCCGCGGGCGGGCCTGACCAAGGACCAGGTGGCGCTCTTCTTCGACGCGGCGACCGCCGGGCGCCTCGCGCCGCCGGGCGGTGACGTGCACGCCATCGCCGTGACCACCGACGCCGGGGCGGACCCGGAGGCGGTGGCTTCCCGGGTGCGGGACGCGCTCGGCGACGGGCCGGGCGTGCGGGTGCTGACCGACACGGCGCGGGCCGAGATCTCCGCGAGTGACGTGCTCTTCCTCGACACGCTGGTGTTCGTGGTGAGCATGGGCTCCCTCGCGGTCTTCGTGGCGCTGTTCGTCATGGCGAGCGGTTTCGCCTTCGCGGTGCTGCAGCGGCACCGCGAGATCGCGCTGCTCCGGGTGATCGGCGCGACGCCCCGCCAGGTCAAGCGGATGCTGGGCTGGGAGACGCTCTGCGTGGCGGTGGCCGGGGCGGCCGTCGCGGTGCCGCTCGGCGCGGTCGCCGCCGGGCCGCTGGCCCGCGGCCTGGTGGATCTCGGCATCGCGCCCGAGGAGCTGGAGGTGCGGGTGTCGTGGCCGCCGCTGGCCGGGGCGGCGGCGGTCGGTGTGCTGATCACGCGGCTCGCGGTGGTGGCCGCCGCGCGGCGGGCGGCCCGGGTGCGGCCGGAGGAGGCGCTGCGCGAGGCCGAACTCGCCGACCGGGGGCTGCCGTTGTCCCGCGTCCTGACGGGGCTGGCGTTCCTGCTGTTCACCGGGTGCTTCCTGTTCTTCGGCATCGCGATGGGCGGGGTGCAGGGCGCGGGGCTCGCGTTCGGCGGGGTGCTGACGCTGCTGATCGCGGCGGCCGTGCTCGGGCCCCTCCTCGTACGGCCGCTGGTGCCGCTCGCGGGCACCTTGCTGCGGCTGCTGTTCCGGCGCACGGGCCGGCTCGCGCTCGCCAACAGCGCGGCGGGGCCGCGCCGGGTCGCCGCCGCCGCCGTGCCGCTGATCCTCATGATCGGCTTTCCGGTGTCGGCGCTGTTCATGCAGACCTCGCAGCAGTCGACGGCCGAGGAGTGGGCGGCCGAGCGGCTGGTGGCCGACGACGTCCTCGTCCCGCACGACGCGACGGGGCTGCCGCCCGCGGTGGCCGAGGACGCCGCCCGGCTGCCCGGGGTGGCCGAGGTGTCGGCGACCAGCAGCGCCTGGGTGCGGATCGAGGTCCGCACCGACGAGGCGGAGAGCGTCAACGCCCGTGCCCTGGCCGCCGATCCGAAGCTGCCGGACGTCCTCGACCTGCATGTGCGCGAGGGCGGCCTGAAGGGACTGGTGGCGGGGACCGCCGTCGCGGTGAGCCAGGAGCAGGCCAAGGAGTACGGCTGGCGCGTCGGCGACCGGGTGCGGATGCGTCTGCCGGACGGCACCCGGACCGAGTTGCTGGTCGGCGCGCGCTACGACCGCTCCCTCGGCTTCGCCGACCTGATCGTGCCCAGCCGGGTGCTGCGCGCCCACACCCCCGACCCGCTGCTCGACGCCGTGTACGTCAAGCGGGCGTCCGGCGCCGAGGGGCGGGCGGTCGGCGAGGAGCTGGCCGGACTCACCCGCGACTGGCCGATGGCGCGCGGTGCCGACCGTGACGCGGTGCGGGCCGCGGGCGCCGAGGACGCGGCGTCCCAGACCTGGCCCGCGTACGTCTTCAGCGCGCTGATCGCGGTGTTCACCGCGCTCGCCCTGGCCAACACCCTGGTGATGGCGACCCTGGTGCGCGGCGGCGAGTTCGCGGTGCTGCGGCTCGCGGGCGCCACGCGCAGGGACGTGCTCACGCTGGTCGCCGGGGAGAGCGCGGTGGTGGCGGTCTGCGGGCTGCTGCTCGGCGGTGGCGTCGCCGCCGTCGTGCTCGCCGCCACCAGCGTGGCGCTGAGCGGCGGCGTCGACCTCGCGGGGCCCGCGCCGTTCCTCGTCGGCGCCGGTGCCGGCGCCGTCCTGCTGACCCTGCTCGCCGCGCTGATACCGGCCGCGCGGCTGCTCCGTGACCGAACCCCGTGAACGTACCCACTCCGGAGGACATCCCCATGACCCTGCCCGATCAGGAGGCACGACGGTCCGCGCCGCTCACGCGCTCCGCCCTGCGCCTGAACCAAGTGACCCGGTCCTACGGCCACGGGAACGGCACCGTGCACGCGCTGCGCGCGGTCTCCGTCTCCCTGCCCGCCGGGTCCTTCACCTCCGTGATGGGCCCTTCCGGTTCCGGCAAGAGCACCCTGCTGCGGTGTGCGGCCGGGCTCGACAGGCCCACCTCAGGACAGGTGTTCCTCGGGGACACCGACATCAGCGGGATGCGGGAGCGGAAGCTGACGATCCTGCGCAGGGAGCGGATCGGGTTCGTCTTCCAGTCGTTCAACCTGGTGCCCTCGCTGACCGCGCGGGAGAACATCCTGCTGCCGTTCCGGCTCGCCGGGCGGCGCCCCGACCGCGACTGGATGCGGGACGTGATCGCGCGGACCGGGCTCACCGACCGGTTGCGGCACCGGCCCGCCGAACTCTCCGGCGGGCAGCAGCAGCGTGTCGCGGTGGCGCGCGCCCTGGTCACCAGGCCCGAGGTGATCTTCGCGGACGAGCCGACCGGCGCCCTCGACCTGAGTTCCGGGCAGGAGGTGCTCAAGCTGCTGCGCGAGGTCGTCGACACCACCGGCCAGACGCTGGTGATGGTCACGCACGACCCGCAGGCCGCGTCCTACGCCGACCAGGTCCTCTTCCTCGCCGACGGCACGATCGTCGACGCCATGGACCGGCCGAGCGCGCAGCGCGTCTCCGAGCGCATGTCGCGGCTGGGGTCCTGAGGTGCTCAGGCTCGCCATCACGGGCATCCGCCAGCACCGGTACGGGTTCATCGGCGCGCTCTGCGCCGCAGCGATGGCCGCCATGCTGATCGCCGCCTGCGGCATCCTGGTGGAATCGGGGCTGCGGTCGACGCCGGAGGAGGACCGGTTCGGCGCCACCACGGCGGTGGTGCGGATGGACCCGGACGTCGTGATCCGCACCGGCTCGGGACAGAACGTCGACCACGAGAGCTACCCGCTCGACCAGCCGCCCCGCCTGACCGAGCGCCAGGTGCGGCAGGTGCGCGAGGTGCCGGGGGTGCGGCGCGTGGTGACGGACACGCCCTTCTACGCCCAGGCCCTCACCGAGGACGGCACCGCCCAGGCCGGGCCCGACGACGGGGTGACCGAGGGGCACGCGTGGGAGGCCGCCGCGCTGACGCCGTTCACCCTGACCTCGGGGAAGGCGCCGGGCGCCGACGAGGTGGTCCTCGACGCGGGCACCGCCGCGCGCGGCGGCCACCGGGTCGGCGACGAGGTGCGGGTCGTCACCGCCCGGGGCGCCGCGGCCTACCGGGTCTCCGGGATCGCCGCGTCGCGTGGCGGCGAAGGACTCCCCGACCAGGCCTCGCTGTTCTTCGCCGCGAGGACCGCCGAGCGGCTCGCGGGCACCGGCGGGAAGGCCGCCTACGCGGGGGTGTTCGCCGACGGGACCTCCGCCGCCGCGGTGGAACGGCGGGTCCGCGAGGTCCTGGACGTACCGCATCTGGAGGTGCTCACCGGTGACGCGCGCGCCAAGGCGGGGGCGCCCGGGACCACCGAGCGGATCGCCGCGACGACACTGCTGTTCGGGCCCATGGCGGGCATCGGCGGCTTCCTCGCGGTGTTCGTGCTCGGCGGCACCATCGCGCTCGGGGTGCTGCAACGCACCCAGGAGATCGCTCTGCTGCGCGCCGTCGGCTCGACGTCCTGGCAGGTCAGGCGGATGGTGGCCGCGGAGACCCTGCTCGCGGCGGCGGCCGGTCTGCTGCCCGGCCTCCTGCTCGCCGTACCCCTGTCGGGGCTGATCCTCGACCGCCTGCACGAGGGCGGCACCGCTCCCGAGGCGTACGAACTCCGTCTCGGCCCCCTGCCGTTCCTGCTCGCGGCGGCGGCCACCCTGCTGCTCGCGCTGGTCGCGGCGCTCGCGGCGGCCGGGCGGATCTCCCGGATCAGGCCCGCCGACGCCCTGCGGGAGGCGGTGTCCCCGCGCAGGCCGGTCACCGTCACCCGGGTCCTGCTCGCGCTGCTCCCGCTCGGCGGCGGCATCGCCCTGTTCTTCGCCACGCAGCACATCGGCGGCGAGGTCGGGGTCGCCTTCCAGTACCTGATCGTGCTGCTCCTGATGGGCGCCGCCGCGCTCCTCGGGCCGCTCCTCGCCCGGCTGCTCGAACCGCCGCTGGGCGCCCTGGTGTCGGCGCTCGGCGGGGTCACGGGGTGGCTGGCGCACGCCAACTCCCGCTTCTCGGTGCGCCGGGTGGCCTCCATGGCCTCGGCGCTGATGCTCACCGTGGCGATGGCCTGCACGGTGCTGCTGGTCACCGGCTCGCTGAACCGCATCACCGCCGAGCAGACCGAGCGCCGCACGCGGGCCGACCTGGTGCTGCTGCCGCAGGACTCGCCGGGCCTGCCGGGTGACGTGACCGAGGCGGCGCGCGGCCTGGACGGGGCGGAGGCCGTGGCGGCCACCCGCTCCACCACGGTGATCTCCGACGTCCTCGGCACCCCGGACGTCCTCGGCGCCCAGGCGCTCGACCCCGAGGCGGCCGGCGAGGTCATGGACCTCGGTCTGCGCGCGGGCTCGCTGCGCAGCCTGGAGCGGGACGGCACGGCGGCCGTGAGCCGTACCTACGCCGATCAGCGCGACTTCGACGTCGGGGACCGCTTCCGGGGGTGGCTCGGTGACGGCACGAAGGTCACGCTGACCGTCGGCGCCGTCTTCGACCGGCCGCTGGGGCTCGGCGACATCCTGCTGTCCGAGCGCTATCTGCGGCCGCATCTGCACGAGGACCTCGCCGACTCGGTCCTGGTGCGCGCCGCGCCCGGCCAGGACGACCGGCTGCGGGCGGCGGCCGCCGCGCTGGTGAAGGACCATCCGACGGTCGAGGTGACGGACGTCGACGCGTACGCCGAAGGGCTGCGCACCTCGCTCGCGCGGAACACCACGGGCACCTACCTCGTCCTGTCCGTCCTGGTGCTCTTCACCGCGGTGTCGATGATCAACGGGCTGCTCATGGGGACGGCCGAGCGTGCCAAGGAGGTCTCGCTGCTGCGGCTGCTCGGCGCGGGCCGCAGGCACATCACCGCCATGCTCTATCTGGAGACGCTGATCGCCGTGCTCATCGGGGCCGCGACGGGGACGGCCATCGCCGTCACGGGTCTCGCGGGGGCGAACGGCGCCCTGACGGGATCGACCGATTTCAGCATTCCACCGCTCGGTTACTCCCTCATCCTCGCGGGAGTTGCCGCATTGGCGCTGATTTCCACCGCTCTGCCGGCGGCACTGGCGCTGCGCAATCGCCCCGACGGGGTGCTTCCTTCCGTCTGAATAGCTGGTTGAGAACCGGTAGAACCGGTTCTCAACCAGCTTCAAAGACGAACGAAAGTACGAGACTCCATACTCGAAGCAGAACGGCACGGAAGCCGAGAGAACGTGTCAACGGAGGGGGATTCCGGTGCACCTCATGGAGATCTTGCGATATCGCCCGGTGCCCGCGGCTGCGGTGTTCTTCGGGATCACACGCAGGTGCCCTCTCCACTGCAAGCACTGTTCGACCAGTTCCCTGCTTGACAGCGAGGAATACCCCGAACAGCTCTTCCGCGGCTTCGCCGAGACCTTCACCGCGGAGAACCGGCCTGAATTCGTCCTCATGTCGGGCGGCGAAGCACTCCTTCGCCCCCGCCTCGTGCAGGACATCGCGGAACTCTCCCGCGCGGTCGGCGCGCGCAGCCACGTCCTGTCCGGCCTGTACTTCGCCGAGCACGGGCGCATTCCGCGCCCCGTCAAGCGGGCCATCGACGCGGTGGACCACTTCTCGGCGAGTCTGGACGTCTTCCACGAGGAGGAGGTCCCGCGGGCGGCGGTCTTCCGTGTCCTGAAAGAACTCATGGCCGAGGGCAAGCAGGTCAGCCTCCAGCTGACCGGTACGGGCCCCGGCGATCCCTATCTGGCCGATCTGACCGCCGAGGTCCGCAGGGTCTTCGACGACCGCGTGCCGATGCTGGTCGCCCCGGTCAGCCCGCACGGCCGCGCGGACGCCTGGCTCAAGCAGGCGCCGCTGCCCCGCGGCGAGGTCGCGCCGGCGCCCTGCGCCGTCTCCGCCTGGCCGGTGATCGGCTTCAACGGGCAGGTCACGGCCTGCGGCAACCAGGACGTGATGGACGGCAAGGTGCCGCTGCCGCCCCACCTCTACCTCGGCCACATCGCCAAGGACGACTGGCCGACGATCAAGGCGCGGGCCATCGGTGACCCGATGGTGCGGGCGATCCGGGCGGCCGGACCCGAGTACCTGGCGGAGCGGCACGGCTCCGGGGGCGGCTGCGGCACCGAGGGCTACTGCCAGACCTGCTGGGTGCTGTCCAAGGACCCGGCGATCCCGCGCCGGGTGCGCGAACTGGCCATCGAACCCACCACCCGCCTCGTCGAGGAACGCACCGAGGAGATGCTCGTCGGGGCCGGCGCGGTCTCCTTCGCCCAGCAGTACGGCATCACCGAGTACGCCGAACTCGTCACCCTGGGCCTGGACGAGGCCACCGCGGGCGCCGGTGCCCAGCAGACCGCCGGGAGCACGCCATGACCGCGCTCACGCACCGGGACATCCTCGCCATCCGCCGGAACCGCGGCTCGTCGGTCCTGCTGTTCCTCACCGACCGCTGCCCCGTGGGGTGCGCCCACTGCTCGGTGGACTCGCGCCCCGACAGCCCCCGCATCACCGACTTCGCCCTGCTCGAATCCCTGGTCGACGAGCTGGCCGCCATGCCGGAACTCACCATGGTGGGCATCTCGGGGGGCGAGCCGTTCGTCGAGCGCCGCGGGCTCACGCTGGCCGTGCGCCGGCTGTCCGACGCGGGCAAGCACGTGGTCATCTACACCAGCGGGTTCTGGGCGGCCTCGCCGCGCGCCCCGGAGTGGATCGACCGCCTGCTGCCGCTGACCACCGCCATCTACCTCAGCACCGACGCCCACCACGTGAACGGGCAGGGCCCCGAGCGGTTCGTGAACGCCGCGCGGGTCATCGCCCGTACCGGCGTACCCATCGTCGTGCAGTGCATCGACGAGGGCGACAGCCTGGCCGCCACGCGTGCCTCGCTCACCGAGGCGCTGGGCCCCGGCTGGCCCGAGCGGGCCGAGCTGATCCCCACCCACGGGCTGCCGCACGGCAGGGGCGCCGCCCACTACGCCTGGCAGCAGCGCACCGCGGGGCGGGACTTCGGGCCCTGTGACGTGGTGGACGCCACCGTCGTGCGCTACGACGGGCGCGTCACCGTCTGCTGCAACGAGTCCGTGATCATGGGCGCGGGCCCTGCCGCCCTGCGCCGCGACGCCACCGACGGCCCGGCCGTGGGCCGCGCGGTACGGGAATTCCACGACGACGACTTCTTCCGCGCCATCGGCTCGGTCGGCCCCGGCGCCCTCACGGCGCTCCCGCTCCACCGCGACCTGGCGGACCGCGAGTTCTCCTCGATCTGCGGGCTCTGCTGGGCGATGACCAAGCGGCGCACCGGCGGGAACAGGCACGACGCGCTGCTCGCCGCCCTCGCCGGCCTCACCGAGTGAACCGCTGACCCCGGGACCGCGCACCTACCTGCCGGGCCGTCACCACGGACTTCGCGCACCGCGAGACTAGGAGATGTTCCATGACCACCCGGCACAGCCGTGTGCTCCTCGCGAAAGTCGAGTTGCTGCTGCCCCGCCTCGCCGCGACCTCGCGGGAGCTGTGGGATTCACCGCGGCTCCGCGACCTCTATCCCGAGTATCTCTGCATGCTGCACACCGCGATCCGTTCGACGGTGCCCCTGATGGAATGCGCTCTCGAAGAGGCCGAGAAGCGTACGGGCGACCCCGCGGCCGATGTCCTCGCCACATATCTGACCCGGCACATCCGCGAGGAACAGGGCCACGACGAATGGCTGAGGCAGGATCTCGACGCGCTCGGATTCGACCCGCGGGAACCGCTCCGCCGGGTGCCGGAGGCGGCCGTCGCCAATTTGGTCGGTGCCCAGTACTACTGGATACGCCATTACCACCCGGCCTGCCTGCTGGGCCACATCGCGGTCCTGGAGGGAAATCCGCCCGCACCGGGACTCGTCGACGAACTGATGCGCCGCACCGGATATCCACGCACCGGTTTCCGCACCCTGGAGCGCCATGCCGCGCTCGACGTGAAACACCGTGAAGAACTTCTGCGCACCATCGACGGAATGCCGCTGACGCACGATCTGGCCACCGCCGTCGGCCTCAGCGCGCTGCACTCCGTCGATGCCGCCGACGCCGCCCTCCGGGCGGTGCTGGCCTCCCGCCGGGCTCCTGTCCCGGCGGCCACCCGAGCGTGAGGGGACGCCCATTCCCCTCACAACCGGTGGTCCGCCGACCGACGGACCACCAGTCAACCAAGGAGGAACGCCATGTCGTTCGACGCTCTCAAGGAACTCGCCGCCGCCGGTCACAACTTCAAGGGCGCCAACCCGCAGCAGCTCGACGCGATCGCCTCCCTCAGCCAGGAGGAGGTCGCGCTGCTGAACTCCGTCAAGTCGCGTCTCGACGCCGCGGAGGACGTCGTGTCGCACAGCAACAGCCCGCTGAGCGGTGCCTTCGTCTGGTAGTCCCACGCCCGAAGGACCACCCGCCGTACGCCGGCTGAACACCATGAGGGCCCAGGTGCTTTCCCGCCTGGGCCCTGCGGCGCGACCACGAGAGGTACGCACACAGGGGGAAGGATTCAACCGTGTTGCAGTTCAACGTGCTCGGGCCGCTCGCCGCGGTCACGGGGTCGGGGCAGCTCGCGCTGGGGCCGTTCAAGCAGCAGGTGCTGCTCGCGGTGCTGCTGTGCAGGCCGGACTCGGTGGTCCCGGTGGACCGCCTGGTGGACGCCCTGTGGAGCGAGGACCCACCTCGCAGCGCGGGCAAGAACCTCCAGGTGTACGTGCACCACCTGCGCCGCGCGCTGGCGCACGAGGGGCACGAGGTGGACGCCAGGCTGCTGCACCAGCGGCCCGGCTACCGGCTCGCGGTGGACCCGCGGTCCATCGACATGGTCCGCTTCGAGCAGGGCATCGACATGGCGAGGCGGGCCGCCGCCGAGAGCGACGCGGTCCGCGTCGACCAGCTGATCCGCGAGGCCATGTCGCTCTGGCGCGGCAGGCCCTTCGGGGGCATGGAGGGCGTGGCACCGCTGGACGCGGAGGCGGCACGCCTCGACGAGCGGCGCCTGACGGGCCTTGAGGTGGGGTTCACCGCCCGCCTCCGGCTCGGCCTGCACCACGAGGTGCTCGACGAGGTGGAACCACTGCTCGCCGAGCACCCCTTCCGCGAGCAGTTCCGGGCGCAGCACATGCGGGCGCTGTGCGGCGTCGGCAGGCAGAACGACGCCCTGATCGCGTACGACGAGACGCGGCGCCTGTTCTCCCTGGAGCTCGGCCTCGAACCGGGCGCGGTGCTCCAGCGGTTGCAGCGGGAGATCCTGGAGGGCGGGCCCGCGGCGTCCTGCGGGCCGACGGCCGTGGCGGTCCCCCGGCAGGACGCGGCCCCCGTCCCCGCCCCCGTCCGCGGCCCGGAGCCGGTGCCCGCGGCCGTGCAGCTGCCGCCGGGGCTGCCGGACTTCACCGGGCGCGCACGGGAACTGGACGCGCTGGTCCCCGAGGTCGAGGCGCACGCGGGGCCGTCGGCGTGCTGGCGGGTGACGGTGGTGACGGGGCCGCCCGGCGTCGGGAAGTCGACGCTCGCCGTCGCCGCGGGGCACACGGCGGCCGAGGCGTATCCGGGCGGTGTCTTCCACGTCGACCTCGTCGACGGGCGGGGGCTGCCGCGCACCCCGGCCGAGGCGCTGGCCGACCTCCTCCAGCAGCTCGGCGAGCCCGCGGAGCTGCTGCCGCCCGATCTGCCGGGCCTGGTGCGGCGCTACCGGGCGCGGTTCGTGCTGCGGGTGCCCGCCCTGCTCATCCTGGACAACGCCGTCTGCGAGGCCCAGGTGAGACCGCTGCTGCCGAGCGCCCCGCCGGTCCACACCGTGGTGACGAGCTGTTCGCGCCTCGCGGGCCTCGACGGCTCGGAGGCGCTGGAACTCGGGCCCTTCGGGGACCGCGACGCGCTGGAGCTGCTGCGCCGCATCACCGGCGCCGACGTCGTGGACGCCGAGCCCGAGGCGGCCCTGCGCATCGCCCGGTTCTGCGGCGGGCTCCCGCTGGCCCTGCGCATCGCGGGGGCCCGCCTCGCGCCGCGCAGGTTCTGGCCGCTGGCCAAGCTCGCCGACCACGTGGAGTCCTCCTGCGGCCTCGACTGGTTCACGGTCGGCGACGTCGATCTCCGCCGCAGCCTGCGGCGCGGGTACGACAGCCTCACCGGCGAGGACTGGGGCATGCTGCAACTCCTGGACGTGGGGCGCGACTTCACCTTCATGGACGCCTGGCTGCGCCTGGGCGGGGAGCCCGCGGACGCCGCGCAGGCACTGAACCGGCTGTGCGACGCGCACGCGCTGACCCATGTGCGGCCCCAGGGCCCCGACGGCACGTGCCTGTTCCGGCTCGGCGCCTTCGTGCACGACCTCGCCCAGGAGCAGGCGCCGCCGCCCGTGGCAGTCTCCGCGGGCTGTCCGGTCACGGCCGTCTGTGCAGGACCTCCGTCAGATCGCTGACGATCCGCAGGGCGAGCTCCCGACGGCCGCCGTCC
The DNA here is from genome assembly GCF_040654435.1 of Streptomyces sp. NPDC050703. Lineage (NCBI taxonomy): Bacteria > Bacillati > Actinomycetota > Actinomycetes > Kitasatosporales > Streptomycetaceae > Streptomyces > Streptomyces sp. NPDC050703. Next base: position 100,110 of record NZ_JBFAHX010000011.1, on the reverse strand, counting down.
AGCGCGCTGATCTCCCCGGCCAGCGCCTGGGCGGCGGCCTCCGCAGGCCCCGCGGGCACCGCCCCTGCGGGCCGGGCGCGACGCGCGCGCTGCACGAGGACCAGGGCGAGGGACGCCTGGTCGGCGAAGAGGGCGAGGAGTTCCATCGCGGCCAGCGGGGTGCGCAGTTCCGCGCTGCGGTCGAGGACTTCGAGCACCCCGAGCGGTTCGTCGCCGCACAGCAGCGGCGCCGCCATGAGCGCCTGGGGCACATAGCTGGTGGACTCGGCAATGTCGCGCGCGAAGTGGGCGTCGCTGTCCACGTCGTGCACCTCGACGGGCTGGCGGGACTGCAGGACCCACCCCGCGATCCCCCGCTCCGCGGGGAAGCGCCGGCCCACGAGGGCGTCCTCGCCCTTTCCCGCCACGGCCTCGAAGACCAGCTCCCCGCTGTCCTGGTCGAGCAGGGCGATGGAGCCGGCCCGCGCGTCGAAGATCGCGACCGCCGTGCGCACCACCGAGAGCAGCAGCGCGTGGTGGCCCTGGTCCTCCCCCGTGCCGGTGTGTGCCGGCGGCCCGCTGTGGTTCATCTACTGGCTCCTGACGTTGGCCGAGGCGAGAAACAGCGCCTGCTTGACCTGGAACGCGGTCATGCCGCGGTGCTTGCCGACGATGCGGGCGCAGAGCCCCGCCACGTGCGGGGTGGCGAAGCTGTTGCCCGTGCAGCGCCGGGTGCCGCCGCCGGGCCAGGCCGCGGGGACCTGCACGCCGCGCGCGAAGAACTCCACCGGAGGGCGCGGGTTGTAGAGCAGCAGCCCGGGGTCGTCGACGTCGTGGCTGCCCACGGAGATCACGGAGGAGAACCGCCACGGGAAGCTCTCCACCGGCATGTTGTGCGCGGAGGCGACGAGGAGGCTGCGGCCGAAGTAGGCCTGGTCGGCCAGGTCGTGGAGGACCGGCGCGAACGCCCTGCGGGTCGTGGACAGGCTCATGTTGATGACGTCGTAGCCCTGCTCGACGGCCCAGCGCACCCCGGCGATCAGCACGTCGCCCGAGCCGCGGAAGCCGGAGCCGAGTACCTGCACGCTGTCCAGCTCGCACTGCGGCGCGAGGCCCCGGATGATCGAGGCGCAGGCGGTGCCGTGCCCCGTGGAGTCGCCGCCCGCCACCCGTACGACCTCGTGCCCCCCTTGTGCTCCGGCGTCCGCCACCTCCCGTACGAGGTAGGAGGCGTTGACGGGGCCGATCAGGGGGTGGGCGGTCTCCACGCCGGAGTCGATCACGCAGACCCGGACGCCACGGCCGCTCGCGCCGCCCCACGCCCACGCGGCGCCGTCGTCCTCCTCCCCCGCGGTCCCCGCGCCCGCCCAGTCCGTGCGGACCTCGATGGCGTCGCGGTCGCGGCCGAGCAGATGCCAGGTCAGCCCCTCGGGCGCGGCGGTCACCGCAGGCCGTCCCGCAGCGCGCGGGCCCTGCGGGCCCCCACCAGGTGCCCCTTGGCGGTGAAGTGCCGCTCGGCCTCGCGGGCCGCCAGCTCGGCCTCGCGGCGGCGCGCGAGCAGCAGCGCGGAGTGCGCGCGGTCCAGTTCGGCGGTGGCCCGGCAGGCGGGCGAGTCCGTCTGCGCGGCGGCGCCCAGGGCGGTGGTGAGGTGCGCGTCGGCCGCCGTCGCGTCGCCCTCGGCGGCGGCGAGGCGGGCCCGCATGCCGTACACCTCGCAGGCCGCCGCCGGCATCACGGTGACCCCGTCGCGCTCCAGTACGTCGAGCAGGGCGCGCACGGCGTCGGCAGGCGCTCCCCTGGCGAGCAGGACGCGGGCCAGGTCGCGGACGGCGGTGGCGTGCAGCTGGGGGTCGCCGAGGCGCTCCATGCCGTCGGCGGCCTTCCGGAGCAGCCGCTCGGCCTCCGGCCACCGCCCGGCGAGCTCTTCGACGCCGGCCCGGAAGAGGACGACTGCGGGTACCGCGAAGTGGTGCCCGAGGTCGGTCAGGGTGCGCAGCGCGTCGTCCAGGAGGCCGCGGGCCGCGTCGAACTCCTCGCGCATGGCGAGCAGGACGGCCATCGGGCACCCCACGGTGGCCCGCCCCACGAGGCGTCCCGCGAGGTGGTCGCCGCGGAAGGCGCGGCAGCTGTCGAGCGCCGAGCCGACCGGCTCGGGGCCGAGCCAGAGGGAGACGGCGAGGGCGCCGAGGATGCCCGCGCGCTCCAGCTCGGCGCCCGCCCGCACCGACGCGTCAAGCGCCCGCTCCAGGTGGGCCGCCGCCTCCCGGTGGCGGCTGCGGCTCTGCCGCTCCTGGCCCATGGCGAGGTAGGCGCGGGCGAGGCCCAGCGCGTCATCGGCCTCGGTGAAGACGGGGACCGCGGCGCGCGCCGCGTCCAGGAGCGCCCCGAAGCCCTCGGTGCCCGGGTCCAGGTAGCCGAGCTGGAGGCGGACCCTGGCCGCTGTCCTGCCGTCTCCCGCCTCGTCCGCCTCGGTGAGCAGCGCGCGCAGCTCGGTGACCGCCTCCTCCGCGTCGCCGGCGGCGAGCCGCGCCTCGGCCAGGGAGGTCCGTACGGCGAGCGCGGCGGGGTGGTCGCCGGTCAGCGCTAGGGCCCTGCGCAGCAGTCCGACCGCCCAGTTGATGTCGCCGTGCGCGAGCGCCTCGGTCCCCGCCCTGCCGAGGTGCGCGGCGGCGGACTCCGCGGCGTGCCGGGCCCGCGGGTCGCCGGGGTCGAGTTCGGCGCGCAGCCGCGCGGCGTGTTCGAGGTGGGTGCCGATGGTGTGGTGGTCGTCGGGGCCGTGGTGCTCCACGTGGGCGGCGAAGCGCTCGTGGCTCCGGGCGCGCAGGAGTTTGGACATGCCGGTGTAGACCTCGTCGCGGATCAGCTGGCCCGCGGAGCGCCAGCGGGGCCGGCCAGCGGGGCCGGGGTCCGCGGGTTCCAGGAGGCGCCGCCGTGCGAGGTCGCGGACGATGGGTCCCGCTTCCTTCGCGCCGGGTTCCGCGAGCGCCGCGAGGTCGTCGGTGGTGAAGTCGCCGCCGATCACCGCGGCGTGTTCGAGTACGGCCCGCTCCGCGGGGGCCAGCCGGTCGAGGCGGGCGGCCACGATGGCGCGTACCGAGAGCGGTACGTCGTCGGGGTCGGCGCCTTCGGCGACCATCTCCACGATCTGCTCGACGAAGAGGGGGTTGCCTTCGGAGCGGCTGACGAGCCGGTCCACGGCGGGCCCCGGCAGGGGCGGCGGCACGAGGTGCGCCCGCACGTCCCCGCCCGCCGGACCGCGGTCGCCGAGCCGCAGGACGAGTTCCCGGCAGTCGTCGCCGCCGAGCGGGGGCACCACGAGCGCTGTCGCGTCGAGTTTGCCGCTGCCCCAGCTCGGGCGCCGTTCGAGGAGTTCGGGGCGGGCGAGGCCGAGCAGGAGGACGGGGGCGTCCTTGACCCAGTCGGCGATGTGGTCGAGCGCGGCGAGCAGGTCCTCGTGCGCCCACTGGAGGTCGTCGATGACGAGGACGAGCGGGCGTTCGCCGCCGAGGGCGGTACACAGCCGTTGCAGCGCCCAGCAGGTCTCGTCGAAGGAGGTGCCCGAGCGTCCGGTGCCGGCGAGGCGGGCCAGGGCGGTGGCGACGGCGGCGTCGGGGCCCGTGGTGCCGAGGAGTTCCGCGAGGCGCTGGTCCGGGGCGTCGCCGAGCAGCCGCCGCAGCATGTCGGCGAGGGGCGCGAGGGAGCCCTCGCTGCCGTACGGGGGGCAGCCGGTGCGGGCCACCGCCGCCCCGTCGTCCCGTGCCGCGGCGGCGAAGTCGCGGGCGAGCCTGCTCTTGCCGACGCCCGGGTCGCCGTACAGCGTCACCAGATGGCAGGCGCGGTCCCTGCGGACGCGGGTGAACGCCAGCTTCAGCTGGGCGAGTTCGTCGTGGCGGTCGACCAGGGCGACCCCGGGGCCGCGCGCCGCGCCGTGCTCCAGGGGGCCCGCAGCCAGCAGGCGCCAGGCGGGCACCGGGTCGCGCTTGCCCTTCACGGCCAGCGGCGGCACCGGCACGGTCTCCGCGGCGTGCGCGATCAGCCGGTGGGTGTCGGCGCCGATGAGGATCTGCCCGGTGGGGGCGTGCTGTTCCAGCCTGGCCGCCACGTTGACGACCTCGCCGGAGACCAGGGCGTGGCCCGCGTCGGCGGCGCCGGAGGTGACGACCTCGCCGGTGTGGATGCCGATGCGCACGGCGACCGGTACGCCGTGGGCGCCCCGCGCGCCCTCGGCGAACGTCTCGACCGCGGCGAGGATGTCGAGCGCGGCGCGGGCCGCCCGCAGCGCGTCGTCCTCGCGCAGCGCCGGGATGCCGAAGACGGCCATCACGGCGTCGCCGATGTACTTCTCCACGGTGCCGCCGTGGCGTTCCAGGCAGTCGCTGAGCAGGGCGTAGTAGCGGAGCATGAGGTGGCGCAGCGCCTCGGCGTCCAGGCGTTCGCCGAGCGCCGTGGAACCGACCATGTCGCAGAAGACGATGGTGACGGTCTTGCGGCTCTGGGTGGTTCGCTCGCGCACCCTCGTTCTCCCTCCCCCATCACGCCCCGGCCCTCTCTGCCCCGCGGGGCGGTCAGAACAGGACGCCCCCGATGATCGGTTCCACGCTGTGCGCCTCGACCTCGGGCGCCCGCTCCTGAATGCGGGCCTGTACGTCGATCAGGGTCCGCAGCTCCTCGTCGGACAGCTCCGACAGGGCCTCGCGCCGCCCGTCGGGCAGGTGGTCGACGGGGAAGCCGGCGTCGCGCAGCAGTTCCAGGTTCTCGGCCGGGGCCTTGTCCGGGGCCTTGTCCGGGGCCTTGTCCGAGCCCTTCTCCAGGTCCTTCGCCAGATCCTTCTCGGGGTCCGTCTCCGGGCCCGCCTCCCAGTCCGTCTCCGGGCCCGTCTCCGGGTCCTCGGCCTGTTCGCCGCCGTGCACCGCGCGTTCGTCACGCTCCACCTTCTGGCCCCTCCCGTAGATCCACACCACCACGCCCACGACGCAGAGCGCCGCTCCCGCCGTGCGGAAGACGAAGCCGACGCTGAACCAGCCCGCGAGCAGCGCGCCCAGGGGCGGTGCCGCGAGCTGGAGCAGGACGGGGAAGGCGTTCGCGGTGGACGTGACGCGGCCGATGAGTTCCTGCGGTGTCTCCCGGTGCAGCACGTAGGGGAAGACGACCATGATCCCGGCCGCCGCGAAGCCGATGCCGAACGCGACGGCCGTCCAGAGCGGGGCGAGGCCGTCGGCCCCCGCGCCGAGGCCGATGCCGATGCCGCCGACGAGCGCCCCCACGGTGACCTGCGCGAGGCCGAGGAGGACGAAGGGGCGTACCCGCGTGCCCCACTGGCTGATGGCCAGCGTGCCGAGCACGGCGCCGAGCCCGACGGCCGCGACCACGTACCCCAGGTCCCGTTCGCCGACGGCGAGTTCCCGCATGGCGAGCGGGGAGAGCGTGTCGAAGGCGAGGACGAGGAAGAGCGTCGCCGCCATGCTGCCGATCACGGCGATCAGCGCCGGCGTACGGACGATGAACGCCACGCCCTCGGCGGTCTCGGCCCACAGCCTGCCCCGCCCGCGCCGCTCGGCCGCCCGCCCCGCCTCCTCCTCGTCCGCGGTCCGCCGGGGCAGCCGCACGGCGCAGAGCAGCAGACCGGAGACGACGAACGTGGCGGCGTCCGCCACGAAGGCGGCACGCACTCCCCAGACGGCGACGACCAGACCGCTCAGCGCGGGGCCCGCCACCTTCGCCGCCTGGTTGGCGAAGACGGTCAGGGACATCGCGGAGAGCATGTCCCGCTCGGGCACCACCGACCGCAGGGTGCTCTGGTAGGCCGGGTTGAACACCGCCGAGAACGACACCTTGAGCACCACGAGGGTGAGCAGGGCCGGCAGCCCCGGTGCCGCGAGGTAGCCGAGCACCAGGGCGGCGCGCGCCACGTCGCAGCCGATCAGGACGGCCTTGCGGTCGCGTGCCCGGTCCGCGAGCGCGCCGGCGACGGGGGCGAGCAGCACCAGCGGCACGGCCGTCGCCACGCTGACGGCGGCGAGGGCGCCCGCGCCCTGGTCCCAGACGTAGGTCACCAGGACGATCAGGGCGAGGTAGTCGAGCCAGTCGCCCACGCAGGAGACCACCTGGCTCGCGAACAGGGTGCGGAAGCGCCGGTGCCGCAGCGCCGTGGCCATCGCGGGCGGCTTCGCCATCACAGGACCCCTTTCCGGAGGCCGTACGCGTCGACGAGCCCTTCGAAGACCCGCATCACGGACCGCACCGTGTGCAGCGCGGAACTGCTGACCGCGGCCGTCAGGCGCTCGCCCAGCGGGAGTGCGTCGAGGAGCGCGCGCAGCTCCGCGCCGTGGCCGACGTCGGCCGCCGCGTGCCGTGCGAGGGTGCGGAAGGCGCCGCGCGGATGGCCGGTGCGCGCGCTGAGCACGGCGGCGACGTCGGGGCGCGGCGGGCTGCCTTCGAGCACCGCCTGGTAGCCGAGGAGGCAGACGGGGTGGAGCCGGTGAATCCAGAAGTACTGCTCCCCGCAGAGCCCGGCGACCGCCGCGGGCGGCACGCCGCGCCATACCCGCGCGGGGTCGTGGCCGAGGGCGGCGAGATCCTCGCAGACCCAGGTGTCGTGGCCCGCCTCCTCCTCGATGTGCCGCTCCCAGTAGGGGATCAGCGCGGCGGCCACCGGGTCGCCGTCCCGGCGCGCCAGCTCGCCGCAGCGGGACACGGCGGTCTCCATGAGGGGTACGGACGCCCTGATGATCTGGTGGGTCAGGACGAGGAACTCCGGGTAGACGCGGGCGGGTTCGGGCGCCGTCCAGATCCGTTCGAGCGTGGCGCGCAGGCCGGGCACGAGCAGCCCGACGGCGGTCTCGACGCGCGTCCCCGCCCCGGTCACGCGACACCCCCGGCGCGGCCGGGCCCGGCGCCCGCGGTGTGCCCGGGTGCGCCGAGGCGGGCGAGGTCGCGGTAGCCGTCGACGCCGTGCCCGGCGAGGAAGCCGTCCGCCCCGCCCCGCTCGACGAGCCCGCCGATCTCGCGTTCGAGGACGCGGGCGCCCGCGTGCCGCAGCCGGGCACGGGCCGCGCGGGCCGCGTCGGGGGTGCCGAGCGCGCCCACGCACGTACCGCAGTACCCGGCGTCCCCCTGGCCGGAGGGACCGGCGCCCCCGGGTGCGGCGGCCAGGGCGCCGGCGAGGTGGACCGGGCCGAGGGTCCTGATGCCGCGCAGCAGCGGGCGTCCGAGGAGGCGGCGGCGGATCGTCGGCCAGTCGTCGTCGGCGACGTGGCCGAGGCGGAGATGGCCGGGGAGCCGTCCGCCGAGGCCGTCGACGACGTTCTGGTTGCAGCAGGCGACGACCGTCCCGTCGAAGGCGACGACGGGCCAGGCCGCCATCGCGCAGGGCGCGGCGCCGTGCGGCACGGCGGCGGGGCCCGCGTCCGGCAGCCATGCGGCGGCCCGGCCCGCGGGACGCACCCGGGCCACCAGGATCGGCACCCGGTCGTCGAGGGCGCGGCGGATGTCCCCGGTGGCCTCGGCCAGGTAGGGGTCGTCGGGGCCGCGCCCGGTGAGCTGCACGCTGACGTCCTTGCCCGCCTCGTGGAGCGCGCGCAGGACGTCGAGGACGCGGGCGCGCGGCACCTCGGCCTCGTGGAAGACGTCGAGGCTGGCCGAGACGTGGTCGACGGCGGCGAGGGCGTCCGCGACCGGCGGCGGGACTCGGCCGCCGCCCGCCGCGTCGCGCGCGAAGAACATGCCGGTCTGGAGCTGGGTGCGGACGCCCGCCGCGCGTGCCGTCCCGGCGAGCGTCTCGACCAGGCGCGGCCTGAGCAGCGGTTCACCGCCGGTGAGCAGCAGGAAGTCGGGGCGGTCGGCGGGGCGGAAGGTCTCGGCGAAGGCGGTGAGCGGTGCCGCGTCGAGCTGTTCGGAGTCCGTCGCGGAGGCGGTGGAGCAGTGCGCGCAGGACAGCGGGCACCGCCGGGTCAGCGTCATGAGGAGCGCGGCGGCGGGCCGGGGGCGCGCCGCGAGCAGGTCGAGCAGGTGCATGGGGTCCGCCTCCTCCCGGGGGCCGGCCGCCGGGCCGGCGGCCCGGCCGGACGCGGCGTCCTGCCCCGAGCTTCACGGACGCGGCTTGTCCACCGGTATGTCCGCGCTTGCGGAACCCTTGCACGCGGCCGGGCCCATGCGGCCCGGCCCGGTCCCCCGCGCCGCTACCGCGGCTCCCGTTCCTCCCCCTCGGGCACCGGCAGGATCTGCCGCAGGTGCGGGTCGGGGTGGAAGCCCCTGCGCCACTCGCGGGGGTAGCCGATTGACGCCTCCACGTGGCGCACCCCGTCGTGCCAGGTGGTGCGGGGGATGTGCAGGTGGCCGTAGACGACGGCCGCCGCGTCGTACTTCACGGGCCAGTCCGCGCTCAGTTCGGTGCCGCACCACAGGGCGAACTCGGGGTAGCGCAGGATGCGGGTGGGTTCGCGCACCAGCGGCCAGTGGTTGACGAGGATCGTCGGCAGGCCCGGCGTCCGCTCGGCGAGCCGCTCCTCGGTGAGCTTGACCCGCGCGCGGGACCAGTCGTCGCGGGTGGCGTGGGGGTCGGGGTGCAGGAAGTACTCGTCGGTGCAGACGACGCCCGCCTCGTGGGCCGCCGCGAGGGCCGCCTCCTTGGTGGTGGTCCCCTGGGGGCGGAAGGAGTAGTCGTAGAGCAGGAACAGCGGGGCGACGGTGACCGGGCCGCCCGCGCCGCGCCACACCGGGTAGGGGTCCTCGGGGGTCAGCACGCCCATGGACCGGCAGAGCGCGACGAGGTGTTCGTACCGTGCCTCGCCGCGCAGTTGGACCGGGTCGTCCTTGGGGGTCCACAGCTCGTGGTTGCCGGGCGCCCACACCACCTGGGCGAACCGCCCGGCGAGCGTGCGCAGCGCCCACTCGATGTCGGCCATGCGCTCGGCGACGTCTCCGGCGACGATCAGCCAGTCCTGGTCGGTCGTCGGCCGGATCGTCTCGACGTACTTCCTGTTCTCCGCGTAGGCCACGTGCAGGTCGCTGACCGCCAACAGCTTCGGAGTGCTCTCGGATGCCATCACCGTGCGAGGCTAACCGAGTCGCCGCCTCAGTGGTGATCGCCCTCCCCCCGGTGGATCGCCAGGTACTCCTGCGGGGTGGCCTTGGCCACCTGCGCCTTGGGCCCGTACATGGCGCGGGAGAGGCGGGAGCGCAGCCGCAGCGAGCGGGGGACCTTGCGGGCCACTCCGTTGGCGTCGACCAGCGGGCCGATCTCCAGGGGCGTGTGCTGTTCATGGGCGGTCAGCCGGTACAACTCGCCCTGCGGCAGCGGCTCGTGCACCTCCACGTACTCGCCGTGCGGGAGCCGCTTGACGGTGCCGCTCTCGCGGCCGTGCAGCACCTTGTCGCGGTCCCTGTGCTGGAGGCCCAGGCAGATGCGGTGGGTGACGAGGTAGGCGACGACGGGGACGACGAAGAAGCCGATCCGCACGAACCAGGTGATGACGTTGATGGAGAGGTGGAAGTGCGTGGCCCACAGGTCGTTGCCGCCGCCGATCATCAGCACGGCGAACAGCGACAGCCAGGCGACGCCGAGCCCGGTGCGCACGGGGGCGTTGCGCGGCCGGTCGAGGATGTGGTGCTCCCGTTTGTCGCCCTTCACCCAGGCCTCGATGAACGGGTAGGCGCCGATCGCGGCGAGGATGAGCGGGAAGAGCATGAAGGGGATGAAGACGCCCGGTTCGAGGGTGTGCCCCCAGGCGTTGATCTCCCAGCTCGGCATCACGCGGATCAGTCCCTCGGAGAAGCCCAGGTACCAGTCGGGCTGGGCGCCGGTGGAGACGTGGTCGGGGCGGTAGGGGCCGATCGCCCAGACGGGGTTGATGGAGGCGACCGCGCCCATGATCGCGAGCACGCCGAAGACGAGGAAGAAGAAGCCGCCGGCCTTGGCGATGTAGACGGGCAGGAACGGCGCTCCCACCACGTTCTTCTCGGTCTTGCCGGGACCGGCGAACTGGGTGTGCTTGTGGTAGAAGACCAGGATCAGGTGGGCGACGACGAGCCCGAGCATGATGCCGGGCAGCAGCAGGATGTGGATGGGGTAGAGCCGCGCGATGATGTCGTTCCCCGGGAACTCCCCGCCGAACAGGAAGAACGACAGGTACGTGCCGACGACGGGGAGGGAGAGGATGGCGCCCTGCGCGAAGCGGATGCCGGTGCCGGACAGCATGTCGTCGGGCAGGGAGTAGCCGGTCAGGCCGGTGATGATGCCGAGGAACAGCAGCGTCCAGCCGAACAGCCAGTTGACCTCGCGGGGCTTGCGGAACGCGCCGGTGAAGAACACCCGCATCATGTGCGCGAGCATGGCGGCGACGAAGACGAGCGCCGCCCAGTGGTGGATCTGCCGGATCAGCAGGCCGCCGCGCACCTCCATGCTGATCTCGACCGTGGACTCGTACGCCCGGGAGACCTGGAGGCCCTTGAGCGGGACGTAGGGGCCGTCGTAGGTGACCTCGGCCATGCTGGGCTCGAAGAAGAGCGTCAGATAGGTGCCGGTGAGGATCAGGATCAGGAAGCTGTAGAGGCAGATCTCGCCGAACATGAACGACCAGTGGTCGGGGAAGATCTTGCGCATCTGGGTCTTGGCGAGCGTGTGGATGCCGAGGCGCCCGTCCGCCCAGCCGGCGACGCGCTCCCCCCGCCCCGGGGGCGCCGGTCGTCCACGTGATCCGGTTCGCTCGATGCTTCCGCTCATGCGACTCCCTTTCAGGCGCTACCAGCGTAGGTCGCATGTATGACGGTTCCAACAGGTCCGGATGTGACAACCGGCGGGCGGAACGGGCGGTTTCGGGTACGGATGGGCCGCGGGTCCCGCGCCGGCCCGCACCGCCGCTCACCGGGCCGGAGTGAGCCGGTGCAGTCGGAGGGCGAGCTGGATCTCCAGGGTGCGGGCCGGGCTGTTCCAGTCGGGGCCGAGGAGCCTGGCCACGCGCTCAAGGCGTTGCACGACGGTGTTGACGTGGACGTGGAGGGCGGTCTTGGCGCGGGTGAGGCTGCGGTCCTCGGCGAAGTACGCCTCCAGGGTGCGGGTCAGCTCCGTACCGCGTTCGGCGTCGTAGTCGAGGACCGGGCCGAGCGTCGCGCGGACGTAGCCGCCGAGGTCGGCGCTCTCGCCGATGAGCAGCCCGACGAAGCCTAGGTCGGCGAGGGCAGCGCCGTGCCCGGTGTGGCCGAGGGTGCGCAGCGCGGAGAGGCAGCGCAGGGCCTCGGCGTGCGCGGCGGGCAGTCCGGCGGGCTCGGCGGGGCCCGCCGCACCGACCGTGACGGGGGCGCCGACGGCCCGGCCCAGCTCGGTGGCGAGCGCCCTGGCCCGGGCGCCGGGGGCCTCGGTGGGCGTCACGACGACCACGTCCTCGTGGTGGAGCCCGGCGAGGCCGCTGTGCGCGCGGGCGGTGCGGTGGGCGGCGGCGAGGAGCCGCTGCCGCGAGGCGCTTTCGGTGTGGGCGACGAACACCGCGTGCGGGGCGGTGAGTCCGACGCCGAGGCGGCGGGCGCGGCTCGCCAGGCCGACCGGGTCGCCGGTGGTGGAGAGCAGGTCGCCCAGGAGTTCGCCGCGCACCCGGTCCTCGGCCTCGGCCACGGAGCGGCGCAGCAGCAGGAGCAGCGCGGCGACGACGCTCGCCCGCTCGAAGAGGCGCCGGTCGGCGTCGGCGAGTTCGGCGCGTCCCGTCAGGGCGATGCTGCCGAGGAGTTCGGGTCCCGCGAGGACCGCGCAGACCCAGGTGCCGTCCTGCGGGACCGCGCGTCCGCTGGCCCGTGACGCGGCGACGGCGGCCGCGGGCGGGGGCAGCGGTCCGGTGCCGGTGCGGGCCAGTTCGGTGCCGTCCGCGTCGTGGATGAGGACGCCGCCGTCGAGGAGGGCGGCGATGCCGTCGGCCACGTCGTCCGCGTCGCCGCCGCGCAGCACGAGGTCGGTGAGCTGGTCGTGGGCCTGTTCGGCGCGCCGCATGGCCTGGCTGTGGGCGCGGATGGTCTCGGTGGCGGCGTTGAGGTCGACGAGCGCGGCCCTGGTCTCCTCCAGGAGGCGGGCCCCGTCGATGGCGATGGCGGCGTGGTCGGCGAGCGAGGAGAGCAGCACGATCTCCTCGGTGGCGAACTCGCGGGCGGCGCGGTCGGCGGCGTAGAGCACTCCGATCACCCGGGCGCCGAGCCGCAGCGGCACCCCGAGGATCGCCCGCAGCCCCTCCTGTCCGACGGCGCTGTCGATGGCGTCGGTGTGGTGGAAGCGGGGGTCGGCCTGGTAGTCGCCGGTGACGTAGGGGCGGGCGGTCTGGGCGACGAGGCCGCCGAGCCCCTCGCCCATGCCGAGCCTGAGCTGCTGGAAGGCGGCGGCCACGCTGCCGTCGGTGACCCGCATGTAGGTGTCGCCGGCCGCCTCGTCGTTCAGCGAGAGGTAGGTGACGTCGGTGCCGAGGAGCAGTTTGGCGCGGCGCACGATGGCGCGCAGGACGGCGTCGGGGTCGCGCAGCGCGGCCAGGTCGCTCGCGGTGTCGAAGAGCGCGGTGAGTTCGGCCTCGCGGCGGCGGTGCGCGCCGAGGGTGCGGTGGACGCGGAGCGCCACGTCGGTGGCCTCGTCGAGCGCGGCGAGGTCGTCGGCGCCCGCGCCCGCCTCGCGGGCCAGGGCGGCGGGGCGGGCGAAGTCCTCGGCGGGGGCGCCCCGGTCGAGCAGGTCGAGCAGGCCGCGCAGCCCTGACCCGAGGTCGGTGTGGCCGGCGTCCTTGGTGGTGGGGAGCATGGGGCGATGGTCTCCCGGCGGGGTGGGTGCGGTCGATGGCCTGCCCCGAGAAGCCCGCGAGGGCGGAGCGGGGGGCAGGCCACGGCGGTGCCGTCGGCGGGCGGGTCAGCCGCCGAGCGGTACGGAACCCTCGCGCCGGGGCGCGGGCAGCGGGGCGGTGCCGCCCGTCTCGTCCGCGGCGAGGTCGCGCCCCCTCGTCTCGCGGGCGAGCTTCACGGTGACGGCGGTGACGACGGCCGCGAAGGACATGTAGAGGGCGACGGGCAGCGCGGAGCCGTAGTCCTTGAGCAGTTCCACGGCGATGATCGGGGCCAGGGCGCCGCCGACGATGGAGGCGAGCTGGGAGCCCATCGAGGCGCCGGAGTAGCGGACCTTGGTGTCGAACAGCTCGGAGATGAACGCGGCCTGCGGCCCGTACATCGCGCCGTGGAGGAGCAGTCCGACGGTGACCGCGAGCGCGATGACGGGGAACGACTCCGTGTCGAGCAGCGCGAAGAAGGCGAAGGCCCACAGCGCCATCCCGACCGCCCCGATCAGGGTGACCGGGCGGCGGCCGAGGCGGTCGGAGAGTGCGCCCCAGAGCGGGATGGTGACGAAGTGCACCGCGGACCCGATGAGCACGGCGTTGAGCGCGTCGCTCTTGGGGAGTTCCAGGTGCACGGTGACGTAGACGAGGACGAAGGCCGTGAGGATGTAGTACGAGATGTTCTCGCCGAACCGGGTGCCGATGGCGGTGAGCACCTCGCGCCAGCTCTTGCGGAACACCTCGACCACCGGCGGCTTCTCGGCGGCCCCGGCCGCGGCGGCGGCCTCCGCCTCCCGCTGCGCCTTGAGGAAGACCGGCGACTCGGTGACGGAGATGCGGATCCACAGGCCGACCATCACGAGGAGCCCGGAGAGCAGGAAGGGTACGCGCCAGCCCCAGGCGAGGAAGGCCGCGTCGGACTGGACCGCGGCGAGCAGCGCGAGCACGCCGGTGGCGAGGAGGTTGCCGCCGGGCGCCCCGGCCTGCGGCCAGGAGGCCCAGAAGCCGCGGCGCGCGTCGCCGCCGTGCTCGGAGACCAGGAGCACCGCGCCGCCCCATTCGCCGCCGAGGGCGAAGCCCTGCACGAGGCGGAGCACGGTCAGCAGGACGGGGGCGCCGGCGCCGATGCTCGCGTGGGTGGGGAGGAGTCCCATCGCGAAGGTGGCGCCGCCCATCATCAGCAGGCTGATCACCAGGAGCTTCTTGCGCCCCACCCGGTCGCCGTAGTGCCCGAAGACGACGCCGCCGAGGGGCCTCGCCGCGAAGCCGACCGCGTAGGTGAGGAAGGAGAGCAGTGTGCCGACCAGGGGGTCGCTCGACGGGAAGAAGAGGGTGTTGAAGACCAGTGCCGCGGCCGAGCCGTAGAGGAAGAAGTCGTACCACTCGATGGTGGTGCCGACGAGGGAGGCGGCGACGATGCGCTTGATGCTGTTCGGTGCTGGTGGAGCGGTTGCGGGCGACGACATCGGCACCACTTCCTGGGTGATCCGCGGGGACGGTTGCGTGTCGCCAACCGTAGGAATCCGCGGTGGGGGCGCACATGTGGCGGGGCGACACAGTTCGACGGCCGGTTATGCGTGCGGCCACCATGCCGGCCGTGCCTCCGCCTCCCGCCCGGAGCCCGGTGGGCCGCGCGGTGGCGGCCCGGGGTCCGCAACTCCGGTCCCCCGCGGCCCGGTTGCGCGTGGCGGCTTCCGATGTCCGCGTTCGGGCGGCTCGCGCGAGCACCCGCGGCCGAGCATGGTTGACGCATCAATCAGCCGCCTCTAGCGTAGATGACGCGTCAACCACTTGGTGCGTGGCCGCCGGCCCGGCCATCCCGTATCCGCCCCGCTCGGGGCGTCGGGGTGCCGGTGCGCCGCCGGAGCCCCGCGGACGCGAAGTGCCCGAAGGGGAATTCTGTGAGTACTGGGGACAAGACCGGACTCGGCGCGCTGCTGACGCCCGAGGAGAGCGTGCTCGCCCTCATCGACCACCAGCCGTTCCAGTTCGCCAACCTGCACAGCCACGAACCGACGATGGTCGTCAACAACACCGTCGGACTCGCCGAGGCCGCCAAGGTGTTCGACGTCCCGACCATTCTGACCACCGTCCTGGAGGAGCGCGGCGGCCTGATCCTCCCGGCCCTGCAGGAGGTGTTCCCGGAGCAGAAGCCGATCAACAGGACCTTCATCAACACCTGGCAGGACGAGCGCGTGGTGGACGCCGTCAGGGCGACGGGACGCAGGAAGCTGATCCTCGCCGGCCTCTGGACGGAGATCTGCGTGGCCATGCCGGCGATACAGGCGGCCGGAGAGGGCTTCGAGGTCTTCGTCGTCACCGACGCCTCGGGCGGCGTGTCGAAGGAGGCGCACGACATGGCGGTGCGGCGCATGGTCCAGGCCGGCGTCGTCCCGATCACCTGGATGGCCGTGCTGGGCGAGTGGCAGCGCGACTGGGCCCGCGAGAAGACCGTGGCGGGCCTCGCCGAGGTCCAGGCGCGGCACGGCGGCGCCAGCGGTGTCGCCTTCGCCTGGGAGACGCAGCTCCTGGCCACGCCTGCCGGGAACGCGGCCTGACCCCGCCGCCGGGGCGGCCCGCCCGGCCGTCCCGGCGGAGTCCGCGCGGCGCGGCGCCTCGCGTGCCGCGCGGACACGCCGGGGTTCCGCTCAGTCCGGCTGCTTCTCCATGTGGTCCAGGACGCGGCGGGAGAGCCGGCCGAGCGTGTCGAGCTGGTGCGGGGTGAGGGCGTCGACGAAGAGGCGGCGGACGTGCTCGACGTGCTGCGGCGCGGCCTCCTCGATCGCCTCGTAACCGGCCGGGGTGGCGACGATGAACGCTCCGCGTCCGTCGTCGGGGCACTCCTCCCTGGCCACGAGCCCGCGCTTCGCCATCCGTGTGACCTGGTGGGACATCCGGCTCTTCTCCCACTCCACGCGCTTGGCGAGATCCAGGAAGCGCATCCGCCCGTCGCCCCTCTCGGTGAGGCTGACGAGCACCACGTAGTCGGCCGCCGACAAGCCGGAGTCGGCCTGGACGCGTCGGGACAGCCGTCCGATCAGTTTCTCCTGCATGCGGATGAAGCTGTCCCAGGCGGCTTTCTGCTCCGGGTCGAGCCAGCGCGGCTGTGCGTCCATGACGGCAGTCTAACGAGATCGTTGACAGCTCATCCACCGGCGGAACCGACGGTACGGCCCTCTCCGCGACCGCCCTTCCCGACACCCCCGGTGCGACCGGACATTCGGACACAAGTTACTTTTTGGTACGCCGTGACTTCCCACGGGCTCCGCAGTAGAACTCGTTGCCATTCAGCCGCGAGTGAAGAGGGTCACATGAACGCAACAGCCGCGCACAACGCAGCTCCTGATGGCTTATCACGTCGCAGATTCCTCGCTGGAACCGGTTCCGCTCTCGGTGCCGTCGCGCTCTCCGCACGGGCCTACCCGGCGCGTGCCCTCGACGCCGCCGCACGCGTCCCCGCGCTGGTGATCGGCACCGGGTACGGCGGCTCCGTCGCCGCCCTGCGGCTCGCCGAGGCCGGCGTCGACGTGCACATGGTCGAGATGGGCATGTCCTGGGACACCCCCGGCTCCGACGGCAAGGTCTTCGCCAACACCACCCGTCCCGACGAGCGTTCCTACTGGCTGCGCACCAGGACCAAGCAGCCCCTGAGCAACTTCCTCGGCTTCCCGCTCGACAAGGACGTCCCCCGGCACACCGGCATCCTGGACGCCGAGGAGTTCGGCGGGATCACCGTCTACCAGGGCCGGGGCGTGGGCGGCGGCTCACTGGTCAACGGCGGCATGGCCGTGACGCCGAGGCGCGAGAACTTCGCCGCCGTGCTGCCGACCGTCGACGCGGGCGAGATGTACGGGACCTACTACCCGCGGGCCAACGCGGGCCTCGGGGCCGCCACCGTCGACCCGGACTGGTTCGAGACGGCCGAGTGCTACCAGTACGCCCGGGTCGGCCGCAAGCACGCCGAGCGCTCGGGCTTCCCCTTCGTCTTCGTGCCCGACGTCTACGACTGGGACTACATGGAGCGGGAACAGGCGGGCACCGCCACCAGGTCGGCGCTGGCCGGAGAGATCCTCTACGGCAACAACCACGGCAAGAAGTCCCTGCAGCAGACCTACCTCGCCCGCGCGCGGGCGACGGGGCGGGTCACCATCGCCCCGCTGCACCGGGTCACCTCGGTGGCCCCGGCCGCGGGCGGCGGCTACACCGTCACCATGGACCGGCTCGACACCGCCGGTGACACCGTCGCCACCAAGGAGATGACGGCCGACAAGGTGTTCTTCGCCGCGGGCAGCGTCGGTACCAGCAAGCTCCTGGTGAAGCTGAGGGCGACCGGCGCGCTGTCACGGCTCGACGGCGACGTGGGCGCGGGCTGGGGCGACAACGGCAACGTCATGTGCGGGCGCGCCAACCACCTGTGGGACCCGACCGGCGCCCTCCAGTCGGCCATCCCCACCGCCGGCATCGACAACTGGGCCCGGGGCGGCGCGTTCGCCGAGGTGGCGCCGCTGCCCACCGGCATCGAGACGTTTGCCTCGTTCTACCTGTCGATCACGAAGAACCCGCACCGCGCCCGCTTCACCTGGAACGCGGCGGCGGGCAGGGCGGAGCTGAACTGGCAGACCGCCTGGAAGCAGCCGTCGATCGACGCCGCCAAGACGATCTTCGACAGGATCAACGCCAAGGAGGGCACGATCTACCGCACCGACCTCTTCGGCACCCACAAGATCTGGGGCGACCACCTCACCTACCATCCGCTCGGCGGCGCGGTCCTCGGCAAGGTGACGGACGACTACGGGCGCCTGAAGGGGTATACGGGGCTCTACGTCATCGACGGCGCCCTCATCCCCGGCAACACCAGCGTCAATCCGTTCGTCACCATCACCGCGCTCGCCGAACGCAACATCGAGAAGATCATCGACACGGACCTGTGAGCCGGCGGGCCCCGCTCACGGCTGGGGCAGCACGCACGCGGTGTCGATGCCGAGCACATGGTTGAGCCGGCCGAACGCCAGCCACGACCCGATGCTCATGCTCAGCTCCACGATCTCCGCCTGGCCGTAGTGCGCGGTCATCCGCGCCCAGAACTCCTCGTCGAGACCGTGGTGGTCCAGGGCGTACCGCTCGGCGTACTCCGCGGCCAGCCTCGTGCGGTCGTCGAAGGCGTCGGTGGTGCGCCACCGGGTGACGGCGTCGGCGAAGCCCTCCTCGACCTTCCGCCCGTCCCGTTCGGTGCGCCAGTCGAGGCAGAAGGCGCAGCCGTTGATCTGCGCCACGCGCAGCCGCGCCGCCTCGAACTCGCGCAGGCCGAGGGTGGTGTGGGCGTACACGGCCAGGGAGAAGTCCGACGCGGCCCGCCCTATGCCGGGGACCATCTCGCCCCACACGTAGGCGATGGCGTCCTGTCCCTCGGGGATGTCGATGTGCATGGGTCACTTCCTTCCGAGCCTGCCGGCTGCCGGGCGCAGCGGGACGTCGAGCGCGTCGTAGAGGCCGGGGCGGGCGTCCACCAGCCAGTCGACGGCGTTCACCAGACGGCCGGCGGCGGTGGCGTTGCCGCCCGCCGAGCGGTTCTCGTCCTCGTCGGCGGCCTCGACCGTGACCTCGATGCGGGGACGGCCCTCGATGATCACCCGGTGGGCGCCGTCGCCGCCGCCGGGCGGCGTGGGCCAGTCCGGCGCGCAGGAGGCGTGGACGCGGGTGACGTGCTCGATGACGATGCGGGGCGCGCCGTCCACGAGGCCGCGCACCTCGAAGCGGACCGCGCCCTGGGTGCCCGCGGCGAACTCCCCCATGGCGCGCGTGCGCACCGTCGCGTCGAGGGCGCGCCGGTCGACGCTCTCGCCGATCCCGTCGAGCGCGACGCCGAGCGCCCTGGCCATCAGCCGTATCTGGCCGCCCCACACCATCGTGGGGACCGAGGGCGCGAGCATCGGCGGCTCGTACTCCATCGGATGCCCCATGCCGATCAGATGGCGTACGGACTCCTCCTGGTCGTACGTGGTGTAGTCGAAGATCTCCTGGCAGCGGACGGCGTCCACGGTCGAGCCGAGGCCGCTGACCAGCAGCGGCAGCACGTCGTTGCCCCACCCCGGGTCCACCCCGGAGGCGAACAGGGAGCCGCCGCCGTCGGCGACGGCCGCAAGGACCGGGTCGCGGAACTCCGGCGGGGCGCCGCGCCAGTCGTAGAGCGGGTACAGCGAGGGCGTCACGACGACGGCGCCCGCCCGTACCGCGCGCACCACGTCGGCGAGCGCGCCGTCGGGGCGCAGATCGCCGGAGGCCGCGTACACCACGGCGCGCGGCCCTGCCGCGAGCACCGCGTCGACGTCGCCGGTGGCGGCGACGCCCAACGGCCGCCCCAGGCCCGCCAGTTCTCCCGCGTCCCGGCCCGCCTTCGCCGGGTCGTGCACCAGTACGGCCGTGAGCTTCAGCGCGGGATGGGCCTCGACGGCACGCACGGCCGCGCGGCCCACGTTTCCGGTGCCCCAGACCACCGTGGGAATCATGCGCGGAGGGTAGCGGGGGGCGCCGGCGGTTGACAGAGGCGTGAACCGACGAGTCCCGTGCCCCTTCCGAAGTCACCTGCCGCCGGTACGCTGAACGCATGCTCCTGGGGCGTTCCTCGGAATGCGCACGTCTTCTCGCTCTCATCGACAAGGCACGCGGGGGCGAGAGCGGTGCCCTGCTCATCCGCGGCGAGGCCGGGATCGGCAAGACGAGCCTCATCTCCTACGTCGCGGACCAGGCCGACGACCTGCTGCGGCTCGGCACCCGCGGCGTCGAGGTCGAGTCCGACCTGCCCTACGTGGGCCTCGCGGACCTGCTCAGGCCCGTGCTGCACTTCCTCGACCGCATCCCCGAGCGCCAGGCCGCCGCGCTCACCGGGGCGCTCGCGCTCGGGCCCGCCGTCGCCCAGGACCGCTTCGCGGTGGCCGCGGGCACGCTCAGCCTGCTCGGCGCCATCGCCGAGGAGGGCCCGGTCCTCGTCACCGTCGACGACGCGCAGTGGCTCGACCCGTACTCCCTGGACGCGCTCGCCTTCGCCACCCGCAGGCTCGGCCGCGAGGGCGTCGTCGTGCTGTTCACCACGCGCGACGAACTGGAGGAGCCCGCGTCCCGGCTCGCGTCCATCGAGACGATGACCCTCGGCGGCCTCGACGCCGACTCCGCGCACCGCCTCATCGCCGAGGAGGGCACCGCCGAGCTCACCGACCGCGAGGCGGCACGGCTGCTCGCCGAGGCCCGCGGCAACCCCTTGGCGCTGATCGAACTGCCCGCCCTGCTCGCCGGGAGCGGCGCGGACGGCGACGACGTCGAGGCCCCGCTGCCCATCGGCGAACTCCTCGCCCACACCTTCGGCAGCGCGGTGGCCAGGCTGCCCCAGGAGGCGCAGGACGCGATGCTGCTGCTCGCGGTGCTCGGCACCCGGCCGCTCGCGGGTACCGAGGCGGCGCTGCGGGCCCACGACCTCAGCTACGAGTCCCTGGAGGCCGCCGAGGCCGCGGGCCTGGTCGTGGAGGAGCGGGACGGGTACGCCTTCCGGCACCCGCTGGTCCGCTCGGCGGTCTACCACGGCGCCACCCCGGTGCGCAGGCGCCGGGCCCACCACGCCATCGCCCGCTCCCTCCAGGGCGCCACCGCACCGGCCCTTGAGCAGTACGCCTGGCATCTGGCCGCCTCGGGCGCCGAGCCCGACGAGCACGTGGCCTCCCTCCTGGAGAACGCCGCGTCGGGCGCCCCCGACACCCTGGCCTACCCCCTGGCCTCCCGGCTGTACGAGCGGGCCGCGCGGTTCACCCCCGAGGGGCAGCGCAGGGCGGAGCGGCTGCTGTGCGCGGCCCGCGCGTCCCAGGCCGCCGGATCGCTGAACGAGGCCGCCGCGATCCTGGACCGCGCCCTTGAGCACGCCGAACAGCTCGGCACCCGGCTCGACATCCGCCAGCTGCGCTGCTATCTGGACGTGCAGCGCGGCCGGCCGACGCGCTCCCGTGAACTGCTCAGGTCGGCGGTGGACGAGGCGGAGAAGGTCGACCCCGCGCTCGCCGCCGTCATGATGGGCGGCATCGCGCTCACCGAACTGGCCGTCGGCGACCTCACCGCGGCCCAGCGCACCTCCGAGGCGGCCATGGAGCTGGCCGACACCGCCCACCGGACGCTGCTGCCGGTGCGGCTCCTGCGCACCCTGGTGCTGCTGCTCGGCGGTGACGCCGAGGCGGGCCGCACGCTCCTGCGCGAGCTGGCCCAGCCGCTGGCCTCCCCGGACCCCGCCTTCCCCTATCCGCTCTCCGGCGTGGGCGGGCTCTGCCACCTGGCGGCCGAGGAACTCGACGAGGCGCACGGCCTGCTCGACCGCGCCGCGTACACGGCCCGCGGCTCCAGCGCCGTGGGGCTGCTCTCGCACCTGCTGTGCACGCTGTCCGTGGTGGAGTTCTGGCGGGGCCGCTGGAGCTCCTCGCTCGCGCACGCCGACGAGGCGGTGCGCCTGGCCGAGGCCACCGGCAGGCTCATCGAGGTGCCGCGCGGCCTCGCGGGCCTCGCCAGGACGGAGGCCGCGCTCAACCGCGAGGAGGACTGCCGCAAGCACGCGGCGCAGACCATGGAGTGGGCCGCCGCCACCGAACTGCCCATGGACGCGGCCCGCGCCCGCGGCGCGCTCGGCCTGCTCGAACTCGGCCTCGGCCGCTTCGAGGAGGCGGTGCACCGCCTTGAGGAGGTGCGCGCCTTCTCCCGTACGCACGGCCGCGGCGACGGCCTCTACCTGACCTGGGCGGCGGACCTCGCGGACGCCTACGTCCATCTGCACAGGACCGCCGAGGCCCGCGAGGTCCTGGACGTCCTGGAGTACGAGGGCTCCCGCGGCCACCGGCCGGTCACCGCGGGGGCGGCGGCGCGCTGCCGGGGGCTGCTCGAACCGAACGACCCCGAGAACGCCTCGCGGCACATGCGGCGTTCCCTCGCACTGCTCGCCGAGCGTCCCGTGCCCTTCGAGCGGGCGCGGACCGAGTTCGCGTGGGGCGAGCAACTGCGCAGGCAGGGCAGGCGCAGCGAGGCCCGCCCCCTCCTTGAGCGGGCCCACGCCGCGTTCGAGCGGCTCGGTGCCTCCGGCTGGGCGGCGCGGGTGGCCGCCGAGCTGCACGCGGCGGGCGGCACCGAGGTCCGTCCCGAACGTGCCCCGCTGGAGCGCCTGACCCCGCAGGAGATGCAGGTCGCCCTGGTGGTGGGCCGGGGGCTCACCAACCACGAGGTGGCGGAGCGGCTGTTCCTCAGCGTCAAGACGGTCGAGTTCCACCTGAGCAACATCTACCGCAAGCTCGACGGGGTGCACCGCCGCGCCCAGTTGGTGCGGCTGCTGGCTCGGGCCTCGGAGGTGTCGGCGGTCTAGAGAAGGCGGCAGGGCCCGCTCCGGGACGGCCGTGGCACCGCCGGGCTTGACGGGCACCTGCGTCCGGGCCACCGGCCTGGGCCCGTCGGGGACTGCCCCGGTGACCTCGTCGCCGCGGTGTGCGGGCAGGCCGTGCGGGAACAGCGCGCCGGGGCGGCGCCTCGTGAACCCGTCGACGCGGCGGGGCCGGGACCGTTCGCCGGGCACGGCGGCAGTGCTCGGGCGGGCCCCGGGCCGGGGAGGCCCCGGTCCTGCCGGTGCTGCCGGTGCTGCCGGTGCTGCCGTTCCTGCACCAGGGCGTAGGCGGCCCGGTCCTCGACCGGACCACCCGGGTCGAACTGTTCCAGCTCCGGGCCCGCCGCGCGCCGGCGTCCGGCCACCCGCAGCCGCACGGGCAGCAGCGGCGTGCGCCCGGTCCTGGAGACGTCCCGTTCCCGAGCGGGGGTGCCTCCGGGCACCCCCGTCCCCCGCCCTCGCGACGGTCGCTCCCCCGTCCGCGGGTGGCCCGTCCGTGCGTACACCCCCGTAGTACGTCCGGTCACCGGTTTCCTTCCCCCCTGCCGGTGTTCCCAGGTCCGCCCGCGGCTCCGCGACCGTGGCTCCACCTTGGCCCCGCACGGGGGCGCGGGCGACCGTGAAAACCCTGGGGTGTGGGGGCGGTCGCCGGGGCCGGCGCGCGCGCCCCGCGGGCCGTCGGGGGCAGGTGGGACACGGCCCTGGGGGAGCGCACCGCGTGAGCGGGCCGTTCCGCGGTGGTTCGGCCCTTCAACCATCGCGGCGGGCGGCCGGACCCAGGGTTTCCCATGGGCGGCCGGGCGAGGTCGTGGCACGGGCGTTCAGCTCGCGCCCCAGCCGCCGTCGACCGGAATCGAGGCGCCCGTGAGGTAGCCGGTGTGCGGCCCGCAGAGCCAGAGGGCGACGGCGGCGACCTCGGCGGGTTCGATGAGCCGCTTGATCGCGGACCGCTCCAGGAGGACGTCGGTCACCACGTCCTCCGGCGCGATGCCGTGCACGGCGGCCTGCCGGGCGATCTGCCCCTCGACCAGCGGGGTACGCACATAGCCGGGGTTGACGCAGTTGCAGGTCACCCCGTGCGGGGCGGCTTCCAGGGCGGCCACCTTGCTCAGCCCCTCCAGGCCGTGCTTGGCGGCGACGTACGCGGACTTGTAGGGGCTGGCCCGCAGCCCGTGGACGCTGGAGATGTTCACCACGCGGCCCCAGCCCTGCCCGTACATGTGCGGCAGGCAGTGCCGGAGGAGCAGGAAGGGCGCGGTGACCATCAGGCGCTGGATCAGCTCGAAGCGGGCGGGCGGGAACTCCTCGACGGGGGCGACGTACTGCGTGCCCGCGCTGTTGACCAGGACGTCGACGGCCGCGGGCAGGGCGGAGAGTGCGTCGGCGTCGGTGAGGTCCACGGCGTGCGGCACCCCGCCCACCGCGTCGGCGACGGCCTTGGCCGCCTCGGCGTCGATGTCGGCGACGTGGACCAGGGCGCCCGCCGCGGCGAACGCCTCGGCGCACGCCCGTCCGATCCCGCTGCCGCCCCCGGTCACCAGGGCGGACCGTCCGGCGAGTGCCACGCCATCGGTGGGCGGGGGTGCGGGGCGCGCGGCCGGAATCCCGGGGTGTTCGCTCGTCATGCCCGGAACGCTAGAGAGGCGGCGGGGGGATCTCCCATGGTCCCGGGCACCACAGTGAGGGGCGCGGAGGTGTGGGTGAGCACCGCTGCCGAGCAGCGCCCGGAGAAGTGGCAACCGGCGGTTGACACTCGCCCAACTGTCAACCTACGGTTGCCACATGACGCTTCCCGAAGGCTCCACGCCTCCCCAAGACAGCGCGTCGCAGGCTCCGCGGGCCACCCAGGCCCAGCCGACCGTCCGGCTCGACGACCTCATCGACGCCATCAAGAAGGTCCACTCCGACGCCCTCGACCAGCTCTCCGACGCGGTCATCGCCGCCGACCACCTCGGCGACGTGGCCGACCACCTCATCGGCCACTTCGTCGACCAGGCGCGCCGCTCGGGCGCCTCCTGGACCGACATCGGCCGCAGCATGGGCGTCACCCGGCAGGCCGCCCAGAAGCGGTTCGTGCCGAAGAAGCCGGGCGAGACCTCCGACCTCGACCCCAGCCAGGGCTTCGGCCGCTTCACGCCCCGGGCCAGGAACGCCGTGATGGCCGCGCACAACGAGGCGAAGGCCGCCGAGCACGACGAGATCCGCACCGCCCACCTGCTCCTCGGGCTGCTCACCGAGCCGGAGGGCCTGGCCGTCAAGGCGCTCACCGCGCAGGGCGTCTCCACGGAGGACGTCCGCCGGGCCGCCACGGACGCCCTGCCCGCGACCTCCGCCGAGGTCCCCGAACTCATCCCGTACGACGCGGACACCCGCAAGGTGCTGGAGCTGACGTTCCGTGAGGCCCTGCGCCTCGGCCACCACCACGTCGGCACGGAGCACATCCTGCTGGCCCTGGTCGAGTACGAGGACGGCGCGGGGCCGCTCACCGGCCTCGGCGTCGACAAGGCGGATCTCGCGGCCTCGATCGCCGAGTTCCTGCGGAACGCGGGAGCGCCTTCCGCGTAGGCGCGCGTCACGATCTTCTCGGCGGCGGCGACAAGGCGGCGGACGCAATTCCGCCGCCTTGTCGCCGCGTTGTCTAGACCCATTGACAGCCCTCAGGGCGCTCCCTAATGTCGCAAGCACCGCTCGAACGACGTCAACGCACATCGATCATGCGTGGGGGGTTCGTGGACAGCACAGCTGGCGCCGGCGACATGGGAATGGCGGCCCCCCAGAACCGGGAAGGTCTCCCGATCGTCAGTCTGGACCAGGCGCACTCACCCCAGAAGGTCCTCGCACACGGCGAATTGCTGCGGCGCTTCGTGGCGGACCAGGAGATCAAACCGGTCCACATGCGGATCGGCATCATGGGCGCCTGCAATATGCGCTGCAATTTCTGCAACTTCCACTCCCCGAACGAGGAGCAGTTCTACGACCTGTTCTCGTTCAAGGACTCGATCGCCACCGACAAGGCCGTCACGCTGCTCCGCGAGTTCGCCGAGAACGACGGCCGCGCCGTGACCTTCTGCGGCAGCGGCGAGTGCACCATCCACCCCGGCTACACGGACATCTGCCGCGCCGGGCACGCGGCGGGCCTGCGCATCGGTCTCATCACCAACGGCTCCCGGCTCGGCCGCCCGAAGACGGCCGACTGCGTCGCCGAGACCCACACCTGGGTCCGCATCGGCCTGAACGCGGGCACCGAGGCGACCTTCGACGACATCACCCGCGACCGCGAGCAGACGTTCTCGCGGTTCATCGGCTCGGTCGGCAGGCTGCGGGAGAGCGCCGTCGACCCCGACTTCCGCATCGGCTTCAACTACGTCATCACGCTGCAGAATTACCGGGAGATCATCGAGGCCGCCCATATCGCCCGTGATTCCGGCGCCCATTACGTGCGTTTCGAGCCGGAGTTCTACAGCGCTCTCGGCCACGACACCATCGAATCCGTGATGCCGGAGATCAGCGATTCCCTCACCCGGGCCGCGGCGCTCGCCACGGACGCCTTCGAGGTGTCGGTGCCCAAACTCGACCGCGGCCCGATGGATCAGGTCGATGAGGTGGAGGGCGACTTCGAGCGCTGCCACTACAGCCGTTTCGTCACGGCGGTCGGCGCCGACGGAAACCTCTACCCGTGCCCACAGGTCCACCTCAACAGCCGCTATCTGATCGGCAATGTCATCGAAAAGGGTTACGCGGACGTGCTCGACGGCGGTCCGCGGGCCGCGTGGGAAGCCTCCAACCCACGCAGGACCGATCTCTGCAAATCGTGCTTCTACCGCCCCCAGAACGAACTCCTCGAACTCCTCAAGCGCGGCCAGATCAAACTCGACGAGGCATTGGACGCCTACGCCCTCGAAGTGCCGAGCACCCTGCACGGCGACTTCGTCTGAGCGCGCATGCAGTCACGCCACCTGCGCCGGCTCCTCGCCGCCGAGCCCGCTCTGCGTTCCCCCGCCGCCGAGGACGCCGCCGAGGACGCCGCCGACCGGGCCGCGCGCGTGCGGCGGCTGCGCTCCGTCGTGGAGCGGCTCGCCCGCGTCGAGCGGGCCCCGCTGACCATCACGGAGGCCACCGCGTCGGCCCGCGACGGCCTGCACCGCGAGAACCTGCTGCTCGCATCGCCTCCGCGCGGCACCTTCCACGGCACGCTCCTCGCCCCGCGCGACGTCGCCCACGGCCCCGCCGTCCTGGTCCTCGGCGGCAAGAACGCCCGCCTGGACCAGCTGACCGGCGACGTCCCGCCGGACCACCCCGACCGCAACGTCGCCGAGCAACTGGCACACGCGGGCTTCGTCACCCTCTCCATCGACCACGGCATCGGCGGCGGCCTCGACGACGAGCGCAGGGCGGGACGCGACGAGGGGACGCTGCTCGCCCACGCCTTCGCCCTCACCGGACGCTCCCTGCTCGGCGCCCTGACCGGCGACGCCCTGGCCGCCCTCGACCTCCTCGCGGGGCATCCGCTCGTCGACCCCGGGCGCGTGGGCCTGTTCGGCCACAGCCTCGGCGCGGCGGTCGCCCTGCACACCGCCCTGCTCACCGATGACAGGACCGTCCCGCTCTGCGCGGCGAGCCACCTCGGCGGCTACCCCGCCCTCTTCGCCCGGCTCCTGACCGGCCACGAAGGCGCCGTACTCCCCGGCATCCTGGAGTACGCGGACCTCCCCGACCTCTACGCCGCGCTGGCCCCCGCCCCGCTGCAACTCCAGTACGGCACGGCCGATCCCTACCTCGACCCCGTCGACGCGGACGCCGCCGCCGGCCTGGTCCGCCGCGCGTACGCGGCGGCCGGCGCCGCTCCCGACGTGCACGCGCTGCCCATGGGGCACGGCACCCACGTGGGCCACGCGACGGAGTTCTTCGACCGCGTCCTGAAGGGCCCGCCCGCTCCGCCGTGCGACGTCCCCGCCCAGCGCGTCCGCTTCGAGGTGTCGCAGCGGCGCGCCGTGCTCGACCGGGTCGACTCGGCGCTCGCCACCGGCCTGCTCACCCAGGGCCCGCAGGTGGCCCGCTTCGAGGAACTGGCGCGGACCTGGACCGGGACGGGGACCGCCGCCGTGGCGTCGGGTTCGGCGGCCCTGGAGATCGCCCTGCGGATCGTCGGCGTGGCGGGCCGCACGGTGCTCGTACCGGTCAACACGTTCTTCGCCACGGCGGCTGCCGCCGTGCGCGCCGGGGCCTCCGTGCGCTTCGTCGACATCGAACTCACCGGCCTCGGCATGGACCCGGCCGCCCTGCGCGACGCCCTCGACCGCTGCCCCGACACGGCCGCCGTGCTCCCGGTGCACATCGGCGGCATCGTCGCGCCCGGCCTCACCGAGGTCGTCGCGCTCTGCCACGCGCGCTCGGTCCCCGTCGTGGAGGACGCCGCGCACGCCTTCGGCGCCACGCTCGACGGGCGCCCCGCGGGCGGCTTCGGCCGCTTCGGGGCCTTCTCCTTCTTCCCCACCAAGGTCGCCGTCAGCGGCGAGGGCGGGCTGCTGTCCGCCGCGCTCGCGGACGACCTGGAGGAGGTGCGGCGCTGGCGCGACCACGGCAAGCGCGCGCCGGGGGCCACGCTGCACGACCGCCCCGGCTCCAACTGGCGGCTGAGCGAACTGCACGCCGCCGTGGGCACCGTCGACCTGGAGCGCTTCGGCCACACCCTGGCGGCCCGGCGGGAACGGGGCGCCCGCTACGACGCGCTGCTCGCCGGTGTACCCGGCGTCCGCCCGCACGCCCTGCCCCCCGGAGCGGGCGGCAACTACTACAAGTACCTCGCGTACGTGGACCCGGAGGGCCCGCTGGACCGGGCGGAGCTGAAGCGGCGGCTGCGGGAGCGGCACGGCGTGTCGCTGGCCGGTGAGGTCTACGACCACCTGCTCTGCGACCACCCCTACTTCGCCGCCGGGGCACCGGCGTCCGCCCGTGAACCGTACGAGCGTGGCCGCTGGTTCGCCCGCCACCACATCGCCCTGCCGCTCTACCCGTCCCTCACGGAGGCCGAGCAGGTACGGGTGGTCGACGCGCTGCGCGACGAGTTGTCGTGACGGCGCACACCACGGGCCCCGTCGTCGTGCACGCCTTCCGCGGGGGCGAGTGGCGGACGTCCCCGGACACCGCCGCGCTGCCGGGACCGCGCGGCGCGCCGTACGGTCTGGCGCTGGTGCCCGAGATCGTCGTCCACGCCGACCGCCGCGGCTGGGACGCGACGCGCGGCGGACTGCCCCCGCTCACCGGCCGCCGCGAACTGCTGTGCCGGGCGGTCGAGTTGTTCGACCGCGGCACCGTCACGGTCGGCGGGCTCGGCGCGCAGGGCCCGGAGGACTTCCGCACCGCCCTGTGGGAGACGGCCGGCCTCCCGGGACCGCTGGTGGACCGCTGGTGCGGGATGCTCGGGGACGGCCTGCTCAAGCGGGGGGAGCCGGCCGCCGACGACGCGCTCGCCCTCGTCGCGCTGCCGGGCAACACCTTCACCTGCCTGGACTCCGTGCTCGACCAGGCCGAACGCTCGGCGGGCGTCTGGGTGCGCCCGAGCCGCCGCGAGCCGCTCTCCGCCGCCCGGCTCGTCGCCTCCCTCCTCGCGGCGGGCTGGCCCGCGCCCCGCATCGGCCTGTACCCGGGCGACCAGCACACCCTGCACGGCCTGGTGAAACGCACCGACCGCCAGATCGTCTACGGCGGCGCGGGCCTCGCCGCGTCCGTGCGCCGCTCCCCCGCGCTCACCCTGCACGGCCCCGGCCGCGGCTGCGCGCTGGTGCCCGAGGGGATGCCGGTCGACGAGGCCGTGGCGTGGCTGCTGCCGCTCGTCGCGGCCGACTCGGGACGGTTCTGCAGCAACGTACGCACGGTCCTGAGCATGGACGGCGGCGTGGCCGGTGCGCGGAGCGCGGCCCTGGCGTCCGCGCTCGCCGCCGCGCTCGACGCCGTGGCCGCCGACCCGACGGGCCCCGCCTGGCCGCTCACCGTCTTCCGGGAGCCGGAGGCCGCACACCGGGCCCTGCGCTCGGTCCACGAGCGGATGCGCCCCGGCGACCGGCTCCTCACCCGCCGCCCCGCGGTCACCGAGATCGACGGGGCCCCGTGCGTCCTGCCCCGCCTCGTGCTGCCGGCCGACGGCGACGGGCACCCGCTGCTCGGTCACGAGGTGCCCTTCCCCTTCGCCGCCGTGCTCACCGCCACGCCCGACACCGTGCGGGCCGTCACCGCCGACTCCCTGTTCGTGTACCGCCCAGCGAAGTGAGGCCCGTATGACGACCGCCTTCGGCACGCTGCCCGGCCTGCTGCGCGACCGCGTGCCCGAGCTGGCGGTCGACCTCGACACCTGGACGCGCCGCATGATGCGCTGGCACTTCGAGCCGGAGACCGCGAGCCCCTTCTGGGCCGCCCGGCGCGCGACGCTCGGCTTCGACCCCCTCAAGGACGTCGACGGCTTCGCCGCCCTGGAGTTGTTCGGTCTGTTCGACAAGGCGGAGCTGCGTGCCGCGCGCGCCCGCGACCTGCGCCCCCGCGGCTACCGCGACCGCCCCTTCCGCGTCTTCGAGACCGGCGGCACGACCGGCCCGCCGTGCCGGATCGTCAACGTCACGCGCCTCGCGTACGACGTGGAGATCTACCGCACCGTGCTGGAGGCGCGCGGAGTGGCCGGTGGTGACGTGCTCGCGATGACACCGGGCGGACCGCACGCCTACGGGCACTTCGTGGAGGGCCTCGCGGACAGCTGGCACGGTGCCGTGCACGCCATCGACTTCGACCCGCGCTGGGTGAAGGCGGCGCTGCGCGCGGGCGGCGAGGCGGACGCGTACACCGCGCACCTCCTCGACCAGACGCTCGCCCTGCTCGCCGCCGAGCGCCCCGCCCTGCTCTTCACCACCTCGCGGCTGCTCATCGAACTGGCGATGCGGCTCCCGCGCCCGCTGCACACGTACGGCATCAGGGCGGTGTGCACGGGCGGCACCTCGTGCACCGCGGCCGAGGCGGAGTTCCTGCGCGAGGAGCACCTGCCGGGCGTGCAGTGGATCGACACGTACGGGAACACCCTGGTCGGGCACGCGCTCCAGGCCGACGCGGTGGCGGGCGCCCCCGACGTGCCCGGCGGCACCGGGCACTCCTACCATCTGCCGCCGCCCTTCGCGGTCCTCAAGGTGGTCGATCCCGCGGACCCCTGGCGCGAGGTCGCCGTCGGACAGCGCGGCCGGGTGCGCGCCACCACCCTCCTCGAAGACCTCTTCCTGCCCAACCTCCTGGAACGCGACAGCGCCGTCAGGACCGGGCCGCACCCGTGGTTCCCGTGGGACGGCGTGGCCGCGGTGCGCCCCTTCCAGGAGGACGGCGAAGCCACCGGCGGGGCCGTGGAAGGCGTCTACTGACGTCCGCCCCCGCCGCCGTTGACGTCTCCCGACCGAAGGACACACACCGTGAACCTGTCGTCGAACGGCGTACCCGTACCCTTCACGCCGGAGCTGTTCGGCCCGCTGCGCCCCAGCGCGGACCTGCTGCCGGCGCGGGACCCCGCCGCGCTGCGCCGACGGCTGCACGGGGACGGCTACTTGTACCTGCCGGGGCTGCTCGACCGGGCGGACGTCCTGCGCCTGCGGGGCCGCTACTTCTCGCTCTTCCCGCCGGGGCTGCTCGCCGAGGGCAGCGAGCCCGAGGACGGCGTGTTCTCCGGCCGGGTGCCGCAGGGCGTCCCGGAGTACGGAGTGGCGGGCCACCCCGCGTACGCCTTCGTCCGCTCGGCGCCCTTCGACGACTTCGTGGGCGATCCCGCGCTGACCGCGCTGGCCTCCCGGCTCCTCGGCGCCGAGGCGCGCATGCTGCCCCGCCGCATACTCCGCCACTTCCACCGGGGCACCCGGCGGGCGTCCCGCGCGCACACCGACTTCGACTACATGGACGAGGGCTCGCCGCGGGTCGTCACCTTCTGGATACCCGTGGGCGACTGCCCGCCGCGGACGGGCGCGCTGGTGTACCTGGAGGGCTCGCACCGGCTGCCGCCCGCGGAGTACGAGCCGCTGCGCGGCATCACCGACCGCCCGGACGACCGCCGGCAGATCTGCCACGACCTGGAGCTGACGGCGAAGGCCCTCGGCCGCCGCTGGCTGTGGGCGGACTTCGCGGCGGGTGACGTGCTGGTGCACCTGCCCCGCATCATCCACGCGTCCCTGGACACGACGACGGACGCGATGCGCCTCTCCGTCGACGTCCGCTTCGTCCGCGCCGACGACACCCCTGACCCCCGCTGGCTGCGGCCGTGGTCGGCGGACGACGGGGCGTGAGACACCGTCCGGGTACGTGCCGGGGTGCCCGGAATCCGGCCGGGCCGCCGGACGTGCCGCGCCGCCGGTGACCGCGTGTGTTCCGGGACCGGGGAGAGCCCGGCCCTCGCCGCGCACACGGGTGTCAACGTCGAGCGCCGCCGAGCCGCACCGGCTCACCCCCGGCCGCGCTGGACCGCCCGGCCGCGATGATCAGGTCGTCGACGACGCGGGCCTCGGCGAGCGGGCAGACCGGCGGACGCCCCTCGGCGACGGCTTCGGCGAAGTCGGCGAAGAGGGGCTGGTGGGGGTTGGCGGCCGGCGGCAGGAGCAGCGGCGCCGCGTCGGTCCCCGCCGGCCTGTCCTCGCCGCGCGGGCCGGGCCCCGCCGACCACCCGTCACCACGCGGGCCGAGCCCCGTCAGCCGCCCGGCGTCCAGCGGGTCGAGTACGACGGTGCGGCCGGGGCCCCGGAGTTCGATCCGGTCCACCGGCGCGCCCTCCCCCCACTCGATGACGCAGTGCGCCGAGAGTCCCCGCGGCCAGCGCACCGTGAGGTCGGCCCGGCGTTCCGCGCCGGCGGGGAAGCGGTCCGTGAGGCGGGCGCTCACCTCCGACGGGCGGCCGAAGAGGTGGAGCAGCAGGTCGAGCCGGTGGCTGCCCGCGTCCGCCAGTACGCCGCCGCCCGAGACGGCCGGGTCCGTGCGCCAGCGCATCGGGTCGGCGGGACCCGGCGCGAAGGCACAGCGGAACCGCACCTCCACCCGCTCCGGCGGCCGGTCCCGCAGCTCCTCGCGCAGGCGCCGGACGGCGGGCGCGAGCCTGCGGTAGTAGGCGACTCCCGCGCACCGCCCCGCCGGTTCGAGCGTGCCACCGGTGCCGGTACGCCCGGCGGCCGGGTCCTCGCTGCCGAGGCCCCCGGCCAGCGGCTTCTCGACGAGTACGGGAAGGCCCGCGGCCAGGGCGGCCGCGGCGAGCGGCACATGGGTGGCGACGGGCGTGGCCACGTACACGGCGTCGACGCCCCGCAGGATTACGCCGGGGTCGGCGCCCGACCGCGGTACCCCGAACCGCTCGGCGACGCGCGCCGCCCGCCGCGCGTCGCGGCCCCAGAGGACGGCGGGCTCCTCGCCGAGTGCGCGCAGGGCGGGCAGGGCCCGGCGCGTCACGATGTCGCCGTATCCCGCGATGCCCCACCTCACGCCGGCGCCCCGCTCACGGGTATCCCTCTCACCGGTACCCCGCTCAGGGGACGATCGCCACCTTCAGGGTCTCGCGCGGCGGGCCGTCGTAGGGGGCGTTCTCCGCGTCCGGGTACAGCGCGCTGCTCGCGGAGAGCTGCTCCATGGCCTTCGGCAGCTCTTCGAGGGGGTAGGTGTGCGTGAGGAGTTCGGGGAGGCGCAGCGCCCCGGGGCGGCGGTGCGCGAGGCGTTCGGCGACGGCGAGGGCCTCGGCGCGCGCGGTGTCCAGCGGTTCGGCGGAGCTGTGCACGCGCAGCCCCTTGCGCTCCCAGGTGACGAGGTCGACGGAGACGCGGGTGTCGATGTGGTGGGTGCCCAGCAGCACCACGAGGCCGTTCTGGCGGACGAGGCCCACACAGGCGTTGAGGGTCGTGGGCGTGCCGACGGCGTCGACCGCGACGTCGAAGTCGGCTCCGACGGCCGCGAGTTGCTCGCTCCCGCCGTCCACGCGCCGTACGGCGTCGGCGCCCGCCGCGGCCGACCGTTCGAGCCGCCAGGCGTCGAGGTCGGCGGCGACGACCTCGGCGGCGCCGCGGGCCACGGCGACGCGCAGCGCGAGCTGTCCCACGGGCCCCTGCCCGACGATGACGACGCGGTCGCCGAGCCGGACGCCGCGCGTGGCGTGCACGGCGAGCGGCAGGAGCTGCAGGATCGCGCCCTGTTCGAAGGGGACGGAGTCGGGGAGCACGCCCACGGCGATCTCGCGGGCCAGCGCGTAGTCGGCGTACCCGGTGGTGAGCGGTGTGCGCACGAAGACGCGCTGACCCGGCACGACCCTGCTGACCCCGGCGCCCGTGGCCTCGACGACCCCGGCGATCTCGTGTCCGAAGCAGCCTTGGGAGCAGTGCTCGCGCAGTCCGTAGTAGTGGAAGTAGGCGAGGTCGCTGCGGTTGCAGACGGTGCAGGCGCGCACCCGGACGACGACCTCCAGCGGTCCGGGTTCGGGCACCGCCACCTCGGTGCGCAGTCTGATGTCGCGCCTGCCGACGAGCTCATACCTGCGCATGGCTCTCCTCTCACCGATCGCGGACGTCACCAGGATTACGCAAGTGCCCGGCCGCCATGCGGAATTCGCGCGCCTCGGCCGGTTCGGACTCCTTGACAGCCCCGATCGGTACGAGCCAATATCCACTATCCGATTGGCCTGGACCAATCAGCAGGAGACCCACCCCCCTCACCCGCACCACGAGCCGCCGTCCGCCATCAGTCACGTACCGCAACTTCGGAGGTCGCGCCATGGCATCCAGCAGTGACCCGACTCTGGAGCACCTCGCCAACTCCGTGCTGCAGCCCGGCTTCGAGGGCACGACGGCCCCCGACTGGGTGCGCCGCAAGATCTCCGAGGGCCTGGGCTCCGTCGTGCTGTTCTCACGGAACATCGAGAGCGTCGAGCAGGTCGGCCGGCTCACCGCGGCCCTGCGCGCGGAGAACCCCGACCTCATCGTCGCCATCGACGAGGAGGCGGGCGACGTGACCCGCATGGAGGCCTGGACCGGCTCGTCGCGCCCGGGGAACCTCGCCCTCGGCGCGGTCGACGACATCGACCTGACCGAGCGCGTCGCGCACGACATCGGCCGCGACCTGCACGCCGCGGGCGTCTCGCTCAACTTCGCGCCGAGCGCCGACGTCAACTCCAACCCGCTCAACCCGGTGATCGGCGTCCGCTCCTTCGGCTCCCGCACCGACATCGTCTCCCGCCACACGGCCGCCTGGATACGCGGCCTCCAGGGGGCGGGCGTCGCCGCCTGCGCCAAGCACTTCCCCGGCCACGGCGACACGGTCGTCGACTCGCACTACGGCCTGCCGCAGGTGCAGGGCTCGGCGGAGGAGATCGCGCTGACCGCCCTGCCGCCGTTCATCGCGGCGATGGAGGCGGGCGTCCGCGCGGTGATGACCGCCCATCTGCTCGCGCCCGCCTACGACCCGGACCTGCCCGCGACCCTCAGCCACCGCATCCTGGTGGACCTGCTCCGCGGCGAACTCCGCTTCGACGGCCTCGTCGTCACCGACGGCATCGAGATGGGCGCCGTCACCGACCGCTACGGCATCGACGGCGCCACCGTACGGGCGCTCGCGGGCGGCGTCGACGCGGTGTGCGTGGGCGGCGAGAGCGCCGACGAGGCCACGGCCGACCTGCTCTCCACCGCCCTGGTGAAGGCGGTCCACGAGCGCACGCTCCCCGAGGAGCGCCTCGCCGAGGCGAGCGGGCGCGTACGGGAGTTCGCGGCCTGGTCGGGTGAGCGCTCGCGGGCGGTGGCTCCGGCCGCGGAGGACTCCGGGATCGGCCTGGCCGCGGCGCGCCGCGCGATCCGCGTACGGAACCGCTCGGCGGCAGCGCTGCCCCTGACCGGCGCACCGCACGTGGTGGAGCTCTCCCCCACCATGAACCTCGCGGTGGACGGCCGCACCCCCTGGGGCGTCGCGGGACCCCTGCGCGACCTGCGCCCCGGCACCACCTCCGTCCGCCTGACGGAGCCCGATGTCGCCCCCGCGGGCGACCTCCTGGACCGCGAGGTCCTCGGCCCCGCGGCCGGCCGGCCCCTGGTGGTCGTGGTCCGGGACGCGGCGCGCCACCGCTGGATGACGGACACGCTGACGCGGCTCCTGCGCAGCCGCCCCGACGCCCTGGTCGTCGAGATGGGCGTACCGGCGGGCGACTCGCCGGGAGCCGCCCACCTGATCACCCACGGGGCGACCCGGGTCTCGGGCATCGCGGCGGCCGAACTGCTCGTGGGCGGCGCGACCGCCTGACGCCGGCCCGTGCGCCGCCCACGGGGGACCGTCAGCCGCGCAGCGGGCCCTCACAGCTGAAGCCGGCGCTGCCCGCGCGGCCGTCGCTCCAGATGTCCACCTCACCGAACGAGCAGTTCATGTCGGTGAGGTTGTTGTGGCGCGCACCCGCGGCGGACCGGTCGAGCAGGTAGTAGTCGACCGTCTCCGACATGTCCTCGAAGACGGCGTCCGGGTCGCCGGAGTCGCTGAGGTTCGCGGTGACGCGGCCGGTGCAGACGTAGCGCGGCCTCTCCTGCGCCCCGTTGGAGCGGCACGTGGGCGTGATGCCCGTCGCCGCCCTGAAGGAGGCGCCGACCTGGGCGGCGGTGCTGTCCCGCAGTTCGCCGACCGGGACGTACTTCGTGTCCGGCACGAAGAGGTCGTCGACGCGCGCGATCTGCTCGTCGAGGAAGGCGTCGTACGCCCGCTGCACCGCGCTGTCGCCGCCGAGCCGGTCCCGCCAGGCGTCGAAGGCCGCCGGGTCGTCCGCGCGCAGGTGCCGGTACATCTCCTTGAGCAGGCCGGGGCGTTCCGTCCACAGGAACTCGAAGAACGTCCCGGCGTAGTCGTAGAAGCGGAAGCCGTCACCGTCGTACGTGGCGTGCAGGATCTGCCGGACGGTCATGCGGGGCCCGTCGTTCGCCGTGTCGTCGATGATGCCCCGTACCAGCGATCTGCGGACCTTCACGCCGTCGTCGCGCGTCGCCCCGTCGAAGAACTCGGCCGTCCCCTCGTCCATGGCGGTGGTCCGGTCGTTCTCGTACCAGGGGCCCTCGCCGAAGAACCCGGGGACCGCCCAACGGCCGTTGAGGTAGTGGGTGTACTCGTGGCGGAAGAGTTCCTCCAGCGTGAGCGTCGAGTCCTGGGGCACGCGCCGCTGGTAGGTGTAGAAGGTCGCGCCCCGCTCGATGTACACGCCTCCGTTGTCGGTGCCCATGCCGGTGAGCAGGGGGTGGTAGTTCTCGTAGTCGGCGCGGGAGGCGTAGAGCACGGTCGTCAGGCCGGTGTTGGGGTCTCCCGCCAACGGCTCCTCGGTGCCGACGACGCGGTGGAACTGGGCCTTGACCTGCTTGCTCGCGTAGTAGAGCTGGTCGACGGTGCCCCGATCCAGCGCCGTGCGGACCTTCATGCCGCCCTTGTCGTAGGTGTACGTGTGCGGGAAGAGCCGCCGCTCGATGTCCGCGCGGCAGACGCCGTACGGCGCGCAGGCGTCGTACTCGTTCAGCCAGGTCGCGACCTTCACCCAGGGCCCGCTGCCCTCGCCGAAGTCGCGTGCCGTCACGGCGACGAGACCGCCGAGACCGCTCACGATCTCGCTCCTGACCCCGTCGATCTGCCCGAACCTGCCGTACTCGCCGAGGGCGTCCCGCACCACCCAGGCGTTGCCCGTGCCCTTGAGGTGGGTGTGTCCGGCGAACGCCTTGAAGAGCGCACGGTAGGCGGGGTCCGCCTCGACCGCGGCGCGGTAGGCGGTGTCCCGGTTGCCGGGGTACACGCCGAGGTAGTTGAGTGAGAGCGCGGCGAGCGCGGACCCGCCCCACGACGCGTCCTTCGCGGTGTCGGGGTGGGCGGCGTCCATGGTCGCCAGCACCTTCTTGACCAGCGGCAGTTGATGCTGCCGCAGCCCCGGGGCGCTCGCCGCGTACAGCGCCTCGCGCAGCGAGTCGGCGTTGGTGTCCGTCACCTCGAAGGTGCGGGGCGCGTCGCCGAAGGAGGCGACGGCGCGGCGCATGGCGTCGACGGTGGGGCCGTCGGTGACGTCGATCTCGTCGTGCGAGAAGTCCTGGTAGGCGACCGCGTGGAGGTACGTGAGCAGCTCCAGGAGGTTGCTCCCGTTCCTGCCGTCGTGCGCGGCGGCGAGCCGGCTGACGCGCGCGGACACGGCCTGCACGTGCGCGTCCGACATCACGGGGGCGAGCCGCCGGTCCCAGGTCCATATGAGCGTCCGCAGACAGCCCTCCGCGGTGACGGCCGGATCGCCGAGGAAGTCGGCGAACGCCTCGGGCCCGAGCGAGGTGACGCCGTCGAGGGTGCAGGGGGCGGTCGCCGGCCGGGCCTTGGGCCGGTCCTTCGCCTTGGGTCTCGGTGTACGGGGCCCTGGGAGGTGGCCGTCCCTGAGGCCACCGGGTGCCGGCAGCGCGCGGGCGCCGGGCTCGGGGGCGGACGCCCTGCGCTCGACGACGTCGCGGGGGTCGGGCCCGGCGGACGCACGGGGGGATGCGGTGCCTTCTGCCGCCTGAGCGGCATGTGGGGCGGCCGTGACGCAGAGGCTCGCGGCGAGGACGCCGGCGAGGACGGATCTGCGCAGGGTTCTTGGGCGTAACCGGAACATCCGGGCTCCTGGGTGGGATGTGGGGTGTGAGGGCGACGGCCCGGGCGGCTCAACTGGCCGACCGGGGCGCGCTGTTGGCGGCTCCGGGGCGGCGGTCTCACGGTGGGCCGTCCGGGCCATGTGATGCGTAACGTAGTAATGTGAAATTGCACTGACAACCCCTCAGACGCCGAAATCACGGGAGCCCCCCGGAGTTCCGAGGGGCTCCCGTGGCGCCTCAGGGGCGGGGCGGTGCGGCCCCGCCGTCCGGTTCGCGCAGTGTGCGCAGGAGGAGCCAGCCGAGCGCGGGCAGCGCGATGAGCGGCGCCAGGGCGGTCCGCAGGGACGTGGCGTCGGCGAGGGCGCCGATCAGCGGGCTCGCGAGGCCGCCCACGCTCACGGTGAGTCCGAGCGTGACGCCGCCCGCGGTGCCCACCCGGCGGGGCAGGAAGTCCTGGCCGAGGGTGATGTGCAGGGAGAACGGCACATAGAGCCCGGCGGAGGTGAGCACGACGAAGGCGTAGAGCGAAGGCCCGGGTACCAGGACGACGCCCGCCACCGCGAGAACCGTCAGGGCGTACGACCACCGCACCACCGGCATGCGGCCGAACCGTGCGGCGAGCCTGCCGCCCGCGACGGTGCCGACGGCGCCGCCGAGGTAGAGCACGAACAGGGCGGCGGTGCCCGCGGCTTCGCCGCCGCCGGTGCGCCGGCTCGCGTACAGCGAGATGAAGGTGGCGAGCCCGACGAAGACGACCGAGCGGCAGACGATGGCACCGGAGAGCCGGAGGAAGGAGGGCCAGTCGTCCGGGCCGGGCTCCCGGCGGGGCCCCTTGGGCGCCGCCGCCTCGATGGCGCTGACCCCGCGCAGCGCGGCGACACAGAGCACGGCCCCGGCGAGGGCGGGCACCACGAGGAGCGGGGAGGCGCCGAGGCCGCCGGTGGCGGTGATGGCGGCGACCAGCAGGGGCGCGGTCGCGAAGCCGAGGTTGCCGCCGAGGGAGAACCAGCTCATGGCCGTGTGGCTGCCACGGCTCGCCCGCCGCGCGACGCGGGCCGCCTCGGGGTGGTACGCGGCCACGCCGATGCCGGAGAGGCCGACGACGAGGAGCGTCAGGGCGTAGCTGCCGCTGAGCCCGGCGAGAGCGACCCCCGCTCCGCCCACCAGCGTGCTCAGGGGCAGCAGCCAGGGCAGGGCCCACCGGTCGGTGAGCGCCCCGAACACCGGCTGCACCACGGAGGAGAGCAGCGAGGCGGCGAGCACGACGCCGGAGGCGGCGGCGTAGGTGTAGGCGCGCTCGGCCACGAAGAACGGCACGAGGGCGGCGACGGCCCCTTGGTAGAGGTCCACGCAGGCGTGGGCCAGGGCGAGGAGCATGATGGGGTTGCGGGTCGGCGGGGCCTTGCTCTGGGGTGCGGGAGGTGTGGGGGCCGTGGCTTCCGTTCCCGCCACGGCTGGAGCGGACCCCGCGGCCCCCGGGCACGGGCGCTCGTTCGTGGATTCCTTCGCTGACATCGCCCCATCGTCGCCACGCGGACCCCTGGCGCGCTTCCGATAAAGTGCCGACCCATGCCGAAGATCCGCCACACCCCCGAGGCCCCCACGGACACCCGGTCACTGGCACCCGGCGAGTCCATCGACGCGCACCGCCACGACAACCACCAGATCATCTACGCGGGTTCCGGCGTCGTGGCCGTCACCACCGACGCCGGCACCTGGTTCGCGCCGGGCACCCGGGCCA
Organism: Streptomyces sp. NPDC050703; assembly: GCF_040654435.1. NCBI lineage: Bacteria > Bacillati > Actinomycetota > Actinomycetes > Kitasatosporales > Streptomycetaceae > Streptomyces > Streptomyces sp. NPDC050703. Next base: position 60,603 of record NZ_JBFAHX010000011.1, on the reverse strand, counting down.
TCTGGGTCCCGGCGGGCTGCGTCCACGCCCACCGCGCCCACGGCCACCTCGCGCTGCACCTGCTCGGCCTGCCCGCGGACACCAACCCGCTCGGCCTCGACGCCCCGGCCGTCCTCACCGTCGGCCCGCTGCTGCGCGAACTCATCCTCGCCTGCACGCGCGCCCCGCACGACGACACCCCGGAGCGCCGACGCCTGCGCGCGGTACTCCTCGACCAGCTCCGCGTCTCCCCGCAGCAGCCCGTCCAGCTGCCCACCCCCAAGGACCCCCGCCTCGCCGCCGTCTGCGGCCACCTGCACCGCGACCCCGCCGACGCGCGCGGCCTCGCCGAACTGGCCGCGGCCGCCGGGGCGGGCGAACGCACCCTCAGCCGCCTCTTCCGCCGCGAACTCGGCATGACCTTCCCCCAGTGGCGCACCCAGCTCCGGCTCTACCACGCCTTGCGCATGCTGGCCGACGGCACGCCCGTCACCACGGTCGCGCACCGCTGCGGCTGGGCGTCGGCCAGCGCGTTCATCGACGTGTTCCGCCGCTCCCTCGGCTACACCCCGGGCACCCACCACCGAGGCGACTGAACGCCGGCCTTGCCGCCCAACTTCTCGTCCACCTGCTCCCCCAACTCCTCGCCGCGCACGCCCCCTTGGCAGGCTTAGTGCCATGTGAAATATTACTGCCGTGCTCACGAGACACCCCTCCGGATTACCGGATCTCTCGGACGTCATCGTCGTGGGAGCAGGGATGATCGGCGCTGCCTGCGCCCACTACGCCTCCCGCGCCGGCCTCCACGTCACCGTCGTCGACCGCGGCCCCGTCGCGGGCGGCACCACGGGCGCGGGCGAGGGCAACCTCCTCGTGTCCGACAAGGAACCGGGCCCGGAGCTCCGACTCGCCCTGCTCTCCGCCCGGTTGTGGACCGAGCTGGCCGCGGAGACCCCGCCGGACATCGAGTACGAGCGGAAGGGCGGCCTGGTCGTGGCCTCGACCGAGGCGGAACTCACGGCGCTGCGGGCCTTCGCGGCGGAGCAGCGGCGCGCGGGCGTGACGGTGGCCGACATCCCGGCAGACCGCCTCGCCGACCACGAACCGCACCTCGCGCCCGGCCTCGCCGGCGGCTGCCACTACCCGCAGGACGCACAGGTGCAACCGGCCCTGGCCGCGGCACATCTGCTGCGCGCGGCGGCCGACGCGGGACGCCTGACGCTGCGGCTCGGCGAGGAGGTCACGGCGGTACTGACGGACGCGGGCGGCGCGGTGCGCGGCGTACGGACCACGAGGGGCGAGGTCCGGGCCCCCCGCGTGGTCAACGCGACGGGCACCTGGGGCGGTCAACTGGCCCGCATGGCGGGCGTGGAGCTGCCGATACGCCCCCGCCGCGGCTTCGTCCTGGTCACCGAACCACTGCCGCGCCTGGTGCGGCACAAGGTGTACTCCGCGGAGTACGTCGCCGACGTGGCGAGCGGATCGGCGGCCCTGCAGACGTCCGCCGTGGTGGAGGGCACCCAGGCGGGGCCGGTCCTGATCGGCGCGAGCAGGGAACGGGTCGGCTTCGACCGTACGCTCTCGGTGGAGGCGCTGCGGCGCCTGGCGTCCCAGGCCACCCGCCTGTTCCCGGCCCTCGCCCGGGCCCGTGCGATCCGCGCCTACGCGGGCTTCCGCCCCTACCTCCCCGACCACCTCCCGGCCATCGGCCCCGATCCCCGGGTCCCCGGTCTGCTGCACGCCTGCGGCCACGAGGGCGCGGGAATCGGCCTCGCCCCGGCGACGGGCCTGCTGATCACTGGCTTCCTGACGGGCACCGCGCCCCCGCTCGACCCGTCCCCGTTCGCCCCGGAACGCTTCGCCCCGCAGCGCTGCGCCCGCGAGGCGACGCCACCGTGCGGCCCGGCTCCCTCCGCTCCAGGGCTCGCCGCGACGAAGCCGCGCCCGGGGGACGAGGCGGACCCTTGAGGCGAGGCTCGTCCCAGAGGCGAGACGGGCCCTGGAGACGAGGCACGTCCCAGAGGCGAGACGGGCCCTGGAGACGAAGCGCGTCCCAGAGGCGAGGCGGGCCCTGGAGGCGAGGCTCGTCCCAGAGGCGAGGCGGGCCCTGGAGACGAAGCGCGTCCCGGAGCGGAGACGGGCCCGGAGACGAAGCACGTCCCGGAGACGAGACGGGCCCGGAGACGAAGCACGTCCCGGAAACGACACGGCCCCCGACACGAAGCCCACCTCGCAAACGACACGCACCCCGGAGACAAGACAGGCCCCGTAGGCGAGCGCACCCGTGGCCGCCCGATGACAGAAGCCGCCGTACGAGAGGAGCCGCCCCCATGGGGCAAGCCGACAGGACGACGCCCGCGGAGCTCGCGGGCGCGGTCGACGCCACCCACTTCTTCACCTTCGACGGCCGCCGCGTCCCGGCCCGGCCCGGCCAGTCCATCGCCGCCGCCCTCTGGACGGCCGGCATCCTCGCCTGGCGGGAGACCCGGGGCGCCGCCAGACCCCGCGGGGCCTTCTGCGGGATCGGCCAGTGCTACGACTGCCTCGCCACCGTCAACGGCCGCCCCAACCGCCGCGCCTGCCTGGTGACCGCCCGGCCGGGCGACACGGTCACCACACAGAAGGGCCACGGCCGTGCCGAGCCCCGGTGACCCGTACGACGTGGCCGTCGTCGGCGCGGGCCCGGCCGGCCTCGCCGCGGCGGTCACGGCCGCCGCACACGGCCTCTCCGTAGCGCTGCTGGACGCCGCCCCGCGCCCCGGCGGCCAGTACTACCGGCACCCGGCCCCGGCCACGGGCGCCACCCGCCCCGAGGCGCTGCACCACGACTGGCACGTCTTCGCCGGCCTCCGCGCGCGCCTGGACGCCTCCGACGGCGTCACCCGGCTCTACGGCCACCACGTCTGGTCGATGGCGCGCGGGACACCCGACTCCGGGTGGTCCCTCCACGCCCTCTGCGACGACGACGAACGCGAGGGCACCGACGGCACCGACGGCGGCGCGAGCACCCCGGGGACGAGTACGACGGTCCGGGCGCACACGGTGCTCCTGGCCACCGGCTCCCACGAACGCCATCTCCCCTTCCCCGGCTGGACCCTCCCCGGCGTCGTCAGCGCGGGCGGCGCCCAGGCCATGCTCAAGTCCGGCCTCGCCCTGCCCGGCAGGCGCGTCGTCGTGGCGGGCAGCGGCCCGCTCCTGCTCGCCGCGGCCACCTCGCTCACCGCTGCCGGGGCGGACGTCCCCGAGGTGGTCGAAGCCTCCGGCTACCTCGGCTACGTCCGCCATGCGGCCGCCCTCGCCGCCAACCCCCGCAAGCTCACCGAAGCCGCCCGCCACGGCAGGGCCCTGCTCCGCCACGGCGTGCGTCTGCGCACCCGCGGCGCCGTCACCGAGGCGCACGGCACCGACCGCGTCGAGGCGGTGACGGTCTCCCGCCTGGACCAGGACTGGCGCCCCGTCCCCGGCACGGAACGCCGCATCGCCTGTGACGCCCTCGCCACCGGGCACGGCCTGGTCCCGCGGACGGAACTGGCGACCGCCCTCGGCTGCGCCACCCGCCGCTCCGCCGACGGCACGTACGCCCTGGACCTCGGCCCGCTGCAGGAGACCTCGCTGCGCGGCCTCTGGGCGGCGGGCGAGACGTCCGGCATCGGCGGGGCGCAAGCGGCGCTCGTGGAGGGCGAGTTGGCGGCCCTGGCGATCACCGCCGGGCTCACGGGGAGGCGGCCGGCCCCCGCCCGGCGCCTGCGCGCCCTGCGCCGCCGCCGCGACCGGCTGCGCGCCTTCGCCGACGCCATGGCCACCGCGCACCGGCCGGGCCCCGGCTGGACGCGGTGGCTCAGCGACGACACGGAGGTGTGCCGCTGCGAGGAGGTGACGGCGGCCCGTGTCCGCGAGGCGGTGGCGGACCACGGCGCCCGCGACTCCCGCAGCGTCAAACTCCTCACCCGCGCGGGCATGGGCTGGTGCCAGGGCCGCATGTGCGGCACGGCCGTGGCCTGCCTGGCCGCCGCCGCGCCCGACGCCACCCCCGCGCCCCCGGACCGCCGCCTCCTCGCCACCCCCGTGCCCCTGGGCACCCTCGCCTCACTCACCCCCGCGGACCCCCGGCCCGTGGCTCCCGACGACCCCCCGGAAGGGCGGCCCCGATGACCACCGCACCCGCAACGCCCACCCCGACCACGGCATGGTCCCCGTCCCGCCCCTGGCGCGGCATCATGGTGGCCACCGCGCTCCCCCTGCGGGACGACCTCTCCGTCGACCACGACGCGTACGCCGAGCACGTCGCGCACCTCCTCGCGAACGGCTGCGACGGCGTGGTCCCCAACGGTTCCCTCGGCGAGTACCAGACCCTCACCGACGACGAACGCGCCCGCGTCGTGCGGACCGCCGTCGAGGCGGCGGGCGACGGGGCCCGGGTGATGCCGGGCGTCTCCGCCTACGGCAGCGCCGAGTCCCGCCGCTGGGCCGAGCAGGCGGCCGAGGCGGGCTGCGGCTCCGTGCTCCTGCTGCCGCCGAACGCCTACCGCGCCGACGAGCGGGCCGTACGCGCCCACTACACCGAGGTCGCCGCGGCCGGTGTGCCCGTGGTCGCGTACAACAACCCCCTGGACACCCGGGTCGACCTCACGCCGGAGCTGCTGGCCGGGCTCCACGGCGACGGAACCGTCGTGGCGGTGAAGGACTTCAGCGGCGACGTGCGCCGGGCGTACGAGACCGCCGAGCTCGTGCCCGAGCTCGACCTCCTGGCCGGCGCCGACGACGTGCTCCTCGAACTGGCCCTCGCGGGCGCGGTCGGCTGGATCGCCGGCTACCCGAACGCCTTCCCCGCCGCCTGCGCCCGGCTCTACCGCGCGGCCTGCGCCCATGACCTGGAGACGGCACTGCCTCTCTACCGGGCCCTGCACCCGTTGCTGCGCCAGGACTCCCGGACCGAGTTCGTGCAGGCGATCAAGCTGTCGATGGACCTGGCGGGCCGCCGCGGCGGCCCCACCCGACCCCCGCGCCTCCCGCTCAGCGGCCCGACGGAGGCGCTGGTACGCGCGGCCACCGAGAAGGCCCTGGCGGCGGGCCACCACTGATCCCGCCCGAGGCCCCGGCACCACCACCGACCGACGAAGGAGCCGTATGCGCACACGTCACGTCTTCCACGCAGTCGACTCGCACACCGAGGGCATGCCCACGCGGGTGATCACCGGCGGGGTCGGAGTGCTCCCCGGCGCCACGATGGCCGAACGCAGGCTGCACTTCATCGAGCACCTGGACCACCTGCGCACCCTCCTCGTGCACGAGCCGCGCGGCCACTCCGCGATGAGCGGCGCGATACTCCAGCCGCCGACCCGCCCCGACGCCGACTACGGCGTCCTCTACATCGAGGTGTCCGGCGTACTGCCCATGTGCGGGCACGGCACCATCGGCGTGGCGACGGTCCTGGTCGAGACCGGCATGGTCCCGGTCACCGAGCCGGTCACGACGGTCCGCCTGGACACCCCCGCGGGACTGATCCGGGTCGACGTGAGCGTGACGGACGGCGCGGCGACCTCGGCCACGCTGACCAACGTCCCGGCGTTCTGCGTCGCGCTCGACCGCAAGACCGTCGTGCCGGGCCACGGCACGGTCACCTACGACCTGGCCTTCGGCGGCAACTTCTACGCCTTCGTCCACCTCGACGCCCTGGGGCTGCCGTTCACCCGCGACCGCGGGGACGACCTGCTCGCGGCGGGCCTCGCCGTCATGGAGGCGGTCAACGCCTCGCCCGACCGCCCGGTCCACCCCGAGCAGCCCGACATCGCCGGGCTCAAGCACGTCTACCTGATCGCACCCGGTTCGGACGCGCACCGCTCCCGGCACGCGATGGCGATCCACCCCGGCTGGTTCGACCGCTCCCCCTGCGGCACGGGCACCTCGGCCCGCATGGCGCAGCTCCACGCGCGCGGCGAACTCCCGCTGGAGCGCGACTTCGTCAACGAGTCCTTCATCGGTACGGAGTTCACGGGGCGGCTCATCGGCCGGACCGAGGTGGCGGGCCTGCCCGCGGTCGTGCCACGGATCACCGGACGGGCCTGGCTCACCGGCACGGCCCAGTACTTCCTGGACCCCGACGACCCCTTCCCCGCGGGCTTCACCCTCTGAGCCGCGTTCCGGGCCCCGCCCCAACTGGCAACGTGACATTGTACGTTGGTTCTCCGCGCGGGCACGGGCTCGGACACGGGCGCCACAGGCCCCACAGGCACCACGGGCGCGGGCATCACCGGAGGGGACACCATGGGCCATCTGAAGCAGAAGAACCTGATCACCGCCAGAGAGCGGCTGCGCGACCAGGTCGCCCACGCGCTGCGCGCCGCCCTGATCTCCGGCGAACTGCGCCCCGGTGAGATCTACTCCGCGCCCGGCCTCGCGGAGGACTTCGGCATCTCGGCGACGCCCGTGCGCGAGGCGATGCTCGACCTGGCGCGCGAGGGCCTGGTCGAACCGGTCCGCAACAAGGGCTTCCGCGTGACCGAGGTCAATGAACGCGACCTCGACCAGTACACGGAGATCCGCCTCCTGATCGAGGTTCCCATGATCGGCAGGATCACCCGCACCGCCGCCCGCGAGGACCTGGAGGTGCTGCGCCCGATCGCCGACGAGATCGTGCGGGCCGCCCGCGACCACGACCTCATCGGCTACCTGGAGGCCGACCGCCGCTTCCACCTCTCGCTCCTCGCCCTCTCGGGCAACGACCGCCTGGTCGAAACGGTCGGCGACCTCCGCAAGCGCTCGCGCCTCTACGGCCTGACGGCCCTCGACGCCCGCGACCAGCTCACCCCGTCCGCGGAGGAGCACGGGGAACTCCTCGACCTGATGCTGACGGGCGACGCGGAGGCGGCGGAGAAGTGCATGGCGCGACATCTGGGCCACGTCCGGTCACTGTGGGCGCAGGGCGCGGACGCGGAGGGTGAGGGCGCGGCGGGTGAGGACACGGCGGGTGAGGACGCGCCGAACCGCGGCAAGGGCTGGCCCGTGCCCCGACGTGCTAAATCGTGTTGACCGCCACCGCCGGACAGTGCTGGAGTCGGCACGTGGACAGCATCCCCGCCAACCGGCGACTCTGGAACCAGATCAGCGGCGCCTACCAGGACAGGCACGACCCACGCATCGGCGCCACACCCCGGCTCTGGGGCATGTACTCCATCCCCGACGCGCACCTGAGGGCCCTGGGCGACGTCACCGGCAAGCGCGTCCTGGAACTCGGCTGCGGCGCCGGCCAGTGGTCCAGGGCGCTCGCCGCCGAGGGCGCCGCCGTGGTCGGGGTCGACCTGTCCGAGGCCCAGCTCGCGGCGGCGGCCCGCGCGATGGGCCAGGCCCGCTACCCGCTGGTGCAGGGCGCCGCCGAACAGCTCCCCTTCGCCGCCGACAGCTTCGACCTGGTGTTCTGCGATTTCGGTGGGCTCAGTTGGGCGCCCCCGCACCTGGCCGTCCCGCAGGCCGCACGGGTCCTGCGCCAAGGCGGGCGCCTGGTGTTCAACGTCGCCAGCCCATGGTTCGAAGCGTGCTACGACGAAGCCGCCGGCCGCGTGACCACGACGCTGCGGCAGGACTACTTCGGGCTGCACACCATCGCCGAGGACAACGGCGCGATCAGCTACCAGCTCACCTACGGCGAGTGGGTCAGGGTCCTGCGCGGCGCGGGCCTCGTCATCGACGACCTCATCGAGCCGCGCCCCGAACCCGGAACACTGAACGGCTACAACAAGACGGACCCGCCCGACTGGGCACACCACTGGCCGGCGGAACTGCTCTGGGTGACCCACAAGCCGTAGTACGCGCTCTGCCGCATCGGCCATATCGGCCACATCGGCCACGACGGCCCGATCAGGCTCGGGAAACAGAAAGACCCCAGGTGAACTGGGGTCTTTGCTGATTACCGGCTGTTACTGGTGTCCGAGGGGGGACTTGAACCCCCACGCCCGATAAAGGGCACTAGCACCTCAAGCTAGCGCGTCTGCCATTCCGCCACCCGGACCAGGTGTCTGCCGCCCTGCGGGGTGTTCCCCGCGGCGACATGGACAACAATACCAAGGTTTCGGAGTGCCTTTCACCTGCGTATCCGCCCGCCGGGCGGGGGACGCGGAGTGCCCTCGGCGTCACTTTCGGACATCTCACGGCCGGTGACCGAATGACTACCGGAATGGGACGCCCAGGGTCAGTCCCCGCAGCGTCCGGAGCGCAGCGAGTGCAGGTGCTCGCTGGACTTCCGGGCGAAGGCGAGGGAGTCGACCGGGTTGTCGTGCTCGGTCTGCCAGTGGTGGTAGCGCCGCCCCTGGGGGGTGCGTGCCGTCACCTTCGACAGGAACCTCTTGTAGTCGATGTCACCGTCCCCGACGTCGCTCATGCGGTATCCGTCACGGGTCGTCTCGTCGCGGATGCCGTCCTTGACGTGGAACAGCGGGTAGCGGTGCGGCTGCTTGAGCACGTAGTCGAGGGGGTCGAGACGCGCGGGCCTGCCGTCGGGACGCTTGCTGAAGCGGAACTGGGCGCAGAAGGCCCAGTAGATGTCCATCTCCAGGTACACGAGATCGGGGTCGGTCTCGGCGAGCAGCACGTCGTAGAGGCGGACCTGGGGCTTGTCCGTGGCGAAGGAGAACTCCTCGGCGTGGTTGTGCTGGTAGAACTTCATGCCACGCTTGCGGGCCGCCTCGCCGTACGTGTTGAAGTCCTCGGCGGCGCGCTTCCAGCCGTCCACCGTCGCCCCGTGGCGGAAGGGCCCCGAGGCGGTACCGATGTGCTTGAGGCCGAGTGCCTCCGCGTCGTCGAGGACCTTGGTGAGGTTCTGCGCGAAGGTGTACGCGCCGGGGTTGTTGTCGTCGTAGTAGCCCACGTGGGACCCGATCGGGTTCAGGCCGTGGTCGCGGGCGAGCGCCTTGAGCTGGGCGAGGGTGAGGGCGCCCGCGGAGCCCTGGGTGTAGCCGGCGAACTCGATCTCGTCGTAGCCGTACCTCTCCAGCTCGGCGAAGACGGGGGCGAAGCCGAGGGTCGTGATCTTGTCGCGCAGGCTGTAGAGCTGGATGCCGAGCCGTCCCGGCGGGAGGACGGGGCGGCCTCGGCCCTTCTCCCCCGCGGCGGCCGCGGCCGCCGGGGTGGCCGCGCCGCCGACGAGGGCGGCTGCGGTGGCGCCTGCCGCGACGCCGAGCATGCCGCGTCGGCTGAGTCTGTGTGCGAGCTCGGGGTCGGCGGATGTCGTCTTGCGGTTCATGCGGTTCTCCTCGGCCAGGTCGGGGTCACGTCGGGGTCGTCTCGGGGATGGGTTCGAGGAACGGATCAGGGATCAGTCGGGGCCGGGCCCTGATGGCGGGGCCCGGTCCCTCTGGTTCAGTGGGAACCAGGCGACTTCAGCGGCGCGAGGCCTCTCACTGCAGGCCCGCGAGGCGGAGCAGGAGTGATTTCACATCGGTGGCCGCGACGCGGCCCGTGACGGCGCGGGGGGTGGAGCACAGGATGAGCGGACTTTCGTCCTCGTTCGTGGGGAGGCGGCCGTGGCTGCCGCGAATAGGTGAGGGGTCCAGGGGCACGACCGCCATGCGGTAGCGCATGCCGAGCTTCTTGCGGGCCAGCGCGCTCGCGGCCTTCACACGGACGTAGGGGTCCTCGGGGTCCATGAAGAGCTCGACGGGGTCGTAGCCGGGTTTGCGGTGGATCTCGACGAGCTGCGCGAAGTCGGGCGCGCGGTCGTCGTCGAGCCAGTAGTAGTACGTGAACCAGGCGTCGGGCTCCGCGAGGGCGACGAGCTCGCCGGCGCGGGGGTGGTCGAGCTGGTGCGCCTTCTTCCCCTCGTCGTCCAGGAGGCGCTCGATGCCGGGTACGCCGGTGAGCGCGGCCCGGGTGGCTTCGAGGTCTTCGGGGCGGCGGACGTAGACGTGGGCGATCTGGTGGTCGGCGACGGCGAAGGCACGGGAGGCCATCGGGTCGAGGTATTCCATGCCGTCCTGGGTGTGCACGTCGAGCAGTCCGGCGCGGCGCAGGACGCGGTTGATGTCGACGGAGCGGTTCACCCGCGTGATGCCGTACTCGGAGAGGGCGACCACCGTGCGGCCCTCGGCCCTGGCGTCGTCGAGGAGCGGAGCGAGGGTCGCGTCCAGGTCGGCGGCTGCCTTGAGGGAGCGCGGGTCGTCGGGGCCGAATCGCTGCAGGTCGTAGTCGAGGTGAGGGAGGTAGCACAGGGCGAGGTCGGGGTCGCGGGTGTCGATGACGTGCCGGGTCGCGTCCACGATCCACTGGCTGGACACGAGGTCGGCGCCGGGCCCCCAGAAGTGGAAGAGCGGGAAGGTGCCGAGCTTCTCCGTCAGCTCGTCGTGGAGCTCGGGGGGCCGGGTGTAGCAGTCGGGCTCCTTGCGGCCGTCGGCGTAGTAGACGGGGCGGGGGGTGACGGTGTAGTCGGTGTCCGCCCCCATCGCGTACCACCAGCAGATGTTGGCGACGGTGTAGCCGGGATGTGCGCGGCGTGCGGCGTCCCACAGCTTGTCGCCGGCGACCAGGCCGTTGTGCTGGCGCCACAGCAGTACGTCGCCGAGTTCGCGGAAGTACCAGCCGTTGCCGACGATGCCGTGCTCGGCGGGGGTGGTACCGGTGAGGAAGGTGGACTGGGCGGCGCAGGTGACGGCGGGCAGGACGGTGCCGAGCGGCGCCCGGGAGCCGGACTGGCCGAGCGCCTTCAGGTGCGGCATGTGGTCGAGGAGGCGCGGGGTGAGGCCGACGACGTCCAGGACGAGAAGGGGGGTGGGCCGGTCGTGCCGGCTGTCGGAGAGGTGGCTCATGGGAGTTCCTTCAGGCCGAGGCCCGTCAGGAGGTCGCGGGCGAGAGCGAGTTCGGCGGCGATGCCCTCGGCAAGCTGGGAGCGGCCGCGCGGGCGGAGCGCGGGCGGCAGGGCCTGCCAGGTGTAGGTCTCGACCTCCAGGTGGCGGGTGAGGGGTGAGGGGCCGCCGACGAGCCGGGCGAGGGCGTCCCGCAGGACGGGAAGCGTGGAGGTGAGCGGCGCGGCGGGGGCCGCGTGGAGCGGGACGTGGAAGTGGGCGCGCCACGGGGCCGTGTCGGGCAGAGCGCGGGTGGCGAGGGCTTCACCGAGGTCGTCCGTGCCGCGCAGTCCGGTCCCGGTCAGGGTGCGGGTCTGGTGGAGGAAGCGGGGCTCGTCGAAGGCGGCGAGCGCCTCGCGCACCTCGGGGAGGTGGGGGTGTTCGGCGTGCAGGGCGGCGGAGAGCTGGGATTTGACGACGGGGACGCCCGCCGCGGTGAGGGCGTCGAGGGCGGTGTCGGGATCTTCGAAGGAGGTGGCGAGGTGGCAGGTGTCGACGCACACACCGATGCGGTCGTGTCCGACGGCGGTGAGGGGGGCGATGGCGTCGGCGGTCGTCTCGACGGTGCAGCCCGGCTCCGGTTCGAGCCCGACGCGGACGGAGCGGCCGGTCAGCTCCGCGAGGGCGTCGAGACGCTGTGCGAGCGCGGTGAGGGCGGTGCGGGCGGACTCGGCACGGCCGGCGTCGAAGGGCGTCCGCCAGGCGAGCGGCAGGGTGGAGATGGTGCCTTCGGTGACGTCGTCGGGGAGCAGCGAGGCGAGCAGCCTGGCCAGGTCCGTGGTGTGGGTGAGGCGTTCCGGGTCGGTCCAGTCCGGCTTGTAGACGCGGTATTTGACCTCGGCGTCGCCGAAGCCCTCATACGGGAAGCCGTTGAGGGTGACGACTTCGAGGCCGCGGCGGTCGAGTTCGGTGCGCAGGCCGCGCAGGGCCGATGGATCGGTGACGAGGGCGCGGGCGGCGTCCTTGGCGAGCCACAGTCCGATGCCGATGCGGTCCCTGCCGAGCCTCTTGCGCACGGGTTCGCAGTGGTCGCGGAGCTGGGCGACGACTCCGTCGAGGGTCTCGGCCGGATGGACGTTGGTGCAGTACGCGAGGTGGACGGTGGAGCCGTCGGGGTGCCGGAAGCGCATGGGTCACGCACCGCCGCGCAGGATGGAGTTGCCCTCGTGGGTGGCGTCGGTGCCGGTGACGTCGAGGGCGAGCCGGCCGCTGAGCCCGTAGAAGGCGACGGGGTTGCGCCACAGCACCAGGTCGACGTCGTCCTCGTCGTAGCCCGCCGTGAGCATGGCGTCGGCGACCGCGCGGGTCTTGAGGGGGTCGCTCTTGCCCCAGTCGGCGGCCGAGTTGACCAGGACCCTCTCGGGTCCGAACTCCCGGAGGACGGCGACCATCCTCTCCTCGTCCATCTTGGTGTCGGGGTAGACGGAGAAGCCGAGCCAGCAGCCGCTGTCCTTGGCCTCCTTCACGGTGGTCTCGTTGAGGTGATCGATCAGGACGCGGTCCAGCGGCAGGGCGGACTCCCGCACGACGTCGAGGGTGCGGCGCAGCCCCGTGAGCTTGTCCCGGTGCGGCGTGTGCACGAGAGCGGGCAGCTCGTGGTCGGCCGCGAGCTGGAGTTGCGCGGCGAGCGCGGTGTCCTCGGCCGGGGTCATGGAGTCGTAGCCGATCTCGCCCACGGCGACGACGCTGTCCTTGACGAGATAGCGCGGCAGTTCGTCGAGGACCGGGGTGCAGCGGGGGTCGTTCGCCTCTTTGGGGTTGAGGGCGATCGTGCAGTGGTGGGCGATGCCGTACTGGGCGGCGCGGAAGGGTTCCCAGCCGAGGAGGGAGTCGAAGTAGTCGAAGAAGGAGGCGGGCGAGGTGCGGGGCTGGCCGAGCCAGAAGGCCGGCTCCACCACCGCGCGGACACCCGCCGCGTACATCGCCTGGTAGTCGTCGGTGGTGCGGGACGTCATGTGGATGTGGGGGTCGAAGATGCGCATCGGGACTCCTACTCCTCGCCGGTCGAAGGGGCCACAGGGCCGGAGGGCGCGGCCGGGGCCGCGGCGCCCACCGGGTCGATGAGGGACAGCACGCGGTGCAGATCGTCCGGTACGGCACGCCCGGCCCCGGTGCGTTCGCCCGCGAAGTCGGTGAGCATGCGGGCGAGCACCCTGTCGCCCGCGGCCCGCCGGGGCAGATCGGCGACGGCGTCCACGGGGACACCGGTGAACAGGCACTTCAGGACGGCGTGGCGCCAGTCGTGCGGAGCGAGGTGCTTCGCGGCGTACGGGCCTACGGCCGCCGCGACGAGCCGCGTGTCATTGGTCCGCAGGGCGTCCTCGACCAGGGGCAGGGCTTCCGGTCCCGGCACCAGGTGCGGCAGGGCGCGCAGTACGGCACGCCGCTCGGGGGCGGTGCCCTGACCGTAGACGCGGGTGAGGGTGGCCGGGTCCGCGGACGCCGCGTGCAGGAGCAGGACGCGGGCGGCGTCGGCGTGGTCGGCCCCGCAGCGCCGCCCGGCTTCGGCGAGCCGCAGCTCCCAGGTGGGGACCGGCCCCCGCGTCGGCTGCTCGGGGCGCCGGGCGTGGGCCGCGGCTTCGGCGACGGCCTGGTCGAGCCAGGCCCGGGCGGCTCCGCCGAGGTCGGCTTCGAGCCGCGTGCGGAGGGCGGCGATCCCGGGGGTGTCGGTCACGGTGTTCCTCCTTCGGCCGAGGCGAGAACCGCGGTTCGTCGCCCCGGGGCCACGGCCTCGCGGAGGAACGCGAGGGACTCCGCGGCGAGCTGTGGCCCGGCGTGGGAGTGGCGGGGCAGTTCGACGACGGTCAGTCCCTGGTAGCCGGTGGCGGCCAGGGCTTCGAGGACGGGAGGGAAGTCGATCTCCCCGTCACCGAAGGGCAGGTGCTCGTGGACGCCGCGGCACATGTCCTCGATCTGGACGTGGTGCAGCCACGGGGCGGCGGAGCGCACGCAGTCGGCGGGAGGGAGCGGTTCGAGGCACTGGCAGTGGCCGATGTCGAGGGTGAGGCCGAGGAGGCCGGGGTCGGGGGCGCCGACTTCGGTGCGGAGGCGGTGGAAGTCGGCGAGGGAGGACAGGAGGTGGCCGGGCTCGGGTTCGACGGCGAGCGGGACGCCGGCGGTGGCGGCGGCGTCCAGGACGGGGCCGAGCGCGTCGGCCAGCCGCTTCCAGGCGGTGTCGTCGGAGGTGCCGGCCGGGGTGATGCCGCTGAAGCAGTGCACGGCGTGGGCGTTCAGGTCGGCGGCGACCTGGACGGCGCGGGTCAGCAGCCGGACGCGTTCGGCTCGGCGGTCGGAGTCGGGGTCGAGGAGGGAGGGGCCGTGTTTGCGGCGCGGGTCGAGGACGTAGCGGGCGCCGGTCTCGATGGTGGCGGTCAGACCGAGGCGGTCGAGTCTGCGGGCCACGTGGCGGGTGCGTTCGGCGAGGTCGGGGGCGAGGGGGTCGAGGTGCATGTGGTCGAGGGTGAGTCCGGCCCCCTCGTAGCCGAGGTCGGCGAGGAGCCCGAGCGCGTCGTCGAGCCGGAGGTCGGTGAGCCCGTTGGTGCCGTACCCGAAGCGGAGCTCGCCGGTACCGCGGCTGCCGCCGACGGGACGGCTGTCCCCGGCGTCATCGGCGGGCCGACCACCGGCGGGGCCATAGGTGGACCGGCCGTCGCCGGGGGCATAGGTGGACCGGCCGTCGCCGAGGTCATCTCCGGGACGGGCGTCGACGGGGCGGCCACCGGCGGGACGGGTGTCGACGGGGCGGCCACCGGCGGGGCTACTCCCGGCCGGGCAACCGTCGGTGGGACGGCCATCGCTCGGGCGGCCATCGGCAGTACGGCTGTCGGCAGCCCGACCACCGGCGGGGCTACCGGCGGGACGGCCACCGCCCGGGTGGCCACCGCTCCCGCCGCGGCGGATGTCGCTCATGTGACGCTCACCTTCCGTGCGAACCTGCGGGCGGCAGGGGCGAGTGCCGCGGTGAACAGGGCGGTGCCCACGGCTCCGGCTCTGGCGGCGAGCGCGGCCTGGAGTGGGATCATGGCGCGGATACCACCGCCGACGGCCCGTTGGGTGAGCGGAGGTGAGGGGTTGAGCGCCGCGTGGAAGAGGGGCTTGGCGGCGGTGCCGACGTAGGCCAGGGCGAGGGAGGTGCGCAGGGCTCTGTCGGTGCTGAGGCCGCCCCCGCCCACGAGGAGGCGCCCCACCACCCCGGCGGCGGCCAGTGCGGCCAGGGGTGCAGTCGACGAGCCGCCCTGGGTCTCGCGGCGGGAGACCACCGTCACCGCGAGGGTGTGCGTCGCGAGGGCCGTGGCGGAGGGCAGGGCCGCCCTGGTTCGCCGGCGGTCGTCCGGGCCGGCCGTGGCGGTCGCGCCGAGGAGGAGGTCGAGTCCGCGGGCGGCGGCCATGGCCGCCGGGCCGGCGGGGGTGTGTTTCAGGCCCAGGTCATAGGCCCAGACGGTGCCTGCGAGGGCGCCCGCCACCGCGAGGGCGGGGCGGCCGGCGCGGGCGGCGGCAGTGAGGCCCGCGGCGGTGAGCGCGGTGGCGGCGGCGAGGGCCGCGGGAGGGGTGATGCGGCCGGAGGGCAGCGGGCGTCCGGGGCGTTCGACGGCGTCCTCCGCCCGGTCGGCCCAGTCGTTGAGGGCCATGCCGGCTTCGTACAGGCAGAGGGAGGAGGTGAGGGCGAGGAGGGTGCGGCGGTTGGGCGCCAGGCCGGTCGTGGCCGCCCCGGCGAGTGCGTCGCCGGGGACGGTGAACAGGGCCGGGAGGCGGAGCAGTTCGGCCCAGGCGCGGGCGGCGGTCACCGGGCGTCCCTGAGGCGGTCGGCGAGGCCGAGCAGGGCCGTGTACTGCTCGGCCAGGGCCGCCGGGGCACCGGCGTCCGGGTCCTTGAAGTAGAAGCCGAGCTCCGGCAGGGGCCCGGTGACGCCGCTCTCGTGGGCGCGGGCGGTCAGGCGGGCCAGGTCGAGTATCAGGGGTGCCGCGAGGGCGGAGTCGCACCCCTGCCAGGTGGTCTGGAGCACCATGCGGGTGCCGAGGAAGCCGTCGAAGGCGATGTGGTCCCAGGCGGTCTTCCAGTCGCCGAGGGAGGGGACGTCGTCGATGTGGACCTGGCCCTCCGGGGTGGTGCCGAGGGTGTCGGCGAGTACGCGCTCCTTGCCGGCGTTCTTGGCCGCCGCTGCGGCGGGGTCGGCGAGGGCGGCGCCGTCACCGCCGCCGAGGAGGTTGGTGCCGGACCAGGCCCGTACGGCGAGCGCGCGTTGGGCGAACATCGGGCCGAGCACCGACCGCAGAAGGGTCTGGCCCGTCTTGCCGTCGCGTCCGGCGTGGGGCAGCCCGGCGGCGCGTGCCGCCTCGGCCAGGCCGGGATGGTGCAGGCCCGTGGAGGGGGTGAAGTTCACGTAGGGGCAGCCGGCCCTCAGTGCCGCTGCCGCGTAGAGGGAGCTCGCGGGCAGCCGCCGCCCCGCCCCGCCCGTGCCACCGGTGCCGGAGCTTCCCACCGGGCCCGCACCGGCGCCGGCAGGGCCCGCTCCCCCGCCGGGCGAAGCCGTACCCGTGGCCGGGGCTCCCCCCTCGGTGAAGGCCCCGTGCCCGGTCCGGGCTCCACCCCGGTCACCGCCGCCCCCGGCGGCTTCGCCGGGGAGGAGCGGTTCCGTGGAGGCCACGTTCACCACGACCGTGCGTGCCAGGCCCCGGCGGCGGGTGAAGTCGCGCAGGTCTTCCGCGAAGGCGGTGATCAGTTCCTCGTCGGAGCGGGTGTCGCCCGGGAGGGGGCCGCCGGGGCGTATCTCGGTGTCGGCGGCGGTGAGTTCGGCGCGGACGGCCGCGGGGAGGCCGTGCGGCAGGACCCCGCCCGCGGCGAGTTCCTCGGCCCGCTTGGGCAGGGGGCAGTGCGCGGTGTCGTGGCCGCCGAAGACCAGGGACGACAACGTTGGCAGACCGCAGTCGGCGAAGGGTGGGGTCTCCGTGACCATGCCGACGGGTGGTTGCAGGCCGGCGGTCACGGCCGCGCATCCCGTGACGGCGGTGGTCGCGACCGAGCCGCGGGCGCCGATCAGCCAGACGCCGACGGGAGAGGGGGAGAGCGCGGAAGTGGACATGGATGCCTCCTGCCATGACGCGAGGAACACGCGACGTGAGGTACAGACGGAACCGTGGGGTCAAGACGGCGGGCGGAGGTCCGGCGTCCTCCGCCCGCCGTCGTCTAGCGGCCCCCTGCCGTGCCGGGCTTCGGCGAGGAGGGAGCGGGGGCCGGGGCCGGGGACAGCTCCTTCAGGCGGATGTCGCGGAAGGAGACCTCATCGGAGTCACCGTGGTTCTGGATGCCGATGTGGCCCTGGCGCAGGCTGCGTGCCGGGTCGGTGTTGGTGAAATCGTTGATCTTGACACCGTTGAGGTGGACGCGAAGGCGTTCGCCCTCGACGCGGATCTCGTAGGTGTTCCACTCCCCCGGCGGGTTGAGCGCCTTGTCGCGCTTCTTCAGGTCGGCGGAGCGGAAGCCGTAGACGGAGCCCGTCGTCTTCTCGGGGACGTCCGTGGCGTCGATCTGGATCTCGTAGTCCTTGTCGACGGCCGACCAGGGATCGTCGGAGGGCGGGAAGCCCACGAAGATGCCGGAGTTGTCGTCCCCAGTCATCCGCCAGTCGAGCTTGAGCGAGTACGAACCGAGCTCGCGCCGGTCGTACCAGAGCATGCCCATGCCGCCGACTGTCGACAGCGTGCCGTCGTCCTCCTTCAGGGCGAAGGAGCCGGGGCCCGCCTGTTTCCAGCCCTCCAGTGAGGCCGCGGTCCCGTCGAAGACCGGCGTGTAGCCCTTCTCGGGCCGGCAGTCCGCCCGGGCGGCGCCGACCGCCCAGCGGATGCCGCCGAGGAGATGCCGGCGGAAGGCCGGTTCGGCGTAGGACTCCTTGGTGTGGCCGCCGCCGGTGTAGAAGGAGCGGCCGCCCTCGTACTCCTGGCACCAGGCGATCGGATGGTCGCCCGACATGGTGCCGCCGGAGTACGACGACTCGTCGAGGGTGGCGAGGACGCGGGCCCGGTCGCGCGGGTTGGAGCGGTAGTTGTACCACTCGTCGGTGCGCTCCCAGGCGCCGCTGCCCAGATGGGCGGTGGCCGGGTGGGCGTGGTCCTCGACGTGGACCTCGGCCCGCTGGATCGCGGGGTGCGACTGGAAGTACGCGCCCGCGAGCCCGCCGTAGAAGGGCCAGTCGTACTCGGTGTCGGCGGCGGCGTGGACGCCGACGTAGGCACCGCCGCCCCGGACGTAGCGCTCGAAGGCGCGCTGCTGGGTGGCGTCGAGGACGTCGCCGGTGGTGGAGAGCCAGACGACGGCGTCGTAGCGGCTGAGGTTCTTGGCGGTGAAGGCTCCGGCGTCCTCGGTCGCGTCGACGGTGATGCCGTTCTCCGCGCCGAGTTCCCTGACGGCCTGGACGCCGGCCGGGATCGAGTCGTGCCGGAAGCCCGCCGTCTTGGAGAAGACGAGGACCCGTTCACCCGCCTTGCCGCCGTGATCCGGCCTGGAGGCCGCCGGGCCCGACACGCAGCCGATGAGCAGAGCGGCCGCCGCGGTCGCGGTGAGGAGCCGAACTCGTCCGCGCATGGTGGTCACTCCCCTCTAGTGGCTGCGGTTCGTGGCCGCGGCCTTGGTGGTGAAGGTGAAGTCGTCCAGGTCGTAGAGGGCGCCCGAGCCGCTGCCCTTGAAGACCAGGTAGAGCGTGGTGGTCCTGGCGGGCGGCTTGGAGATGGTGGTCTGGACGTCGGTGTACGTCTCCCACGAACCGGTCGGCGCGACCTTCGCCGTGCCGAGCAGCCTGCCGGTGGCGGAGCCGCTGCGGACCTCCAGGGTGCCGCCGGCGCCGGCGGACGCGACCCGGGCGGTCAGCTTGGTGGCGTTGCCGAGGATGTACGGCTCGAAGGAGATCCAGTCGCCGTTGTGGATGTCGCCGACCGTCTTGCCGCCGTGGGCGGGGGCGTGGTTGGTGACGGTGACGCCCTTGGAGTCGTTGTAGTGCTCGCCCTGGCGGTGCTTGGGCTGGACGACGTTCTGGTCGTGGGTGGTCAGCGCGGGCTGGCCGTTGGCGCCCTTGTCGGTGTACTCGGCGTCGAAGACCCCGAAGATGTTGGCGTTGGGGTCGTGTTCGCCGTCCGCGGAGGTCTGGATGGTGCCGGAGCAGCCGTTGGCCGAGGTGACCGGGTGGCCGTGGCTGTCGTGGCCGAGGATGTGGGTGACCTTGACCTTGGCGCAGTCGACGGGGCCGTCCTCCGGGTCGGTGACCTTCACCTTGAAGGGCACCTTGTCGCCGAAGGTGAACAGCTGGCCGTCACCGGGGAGTTCCAGGGTGACCTTGGGCGCGGTGTTGCCGACGGTGATGTGCGCGCTGGCGGAGCCGGTGCGTCCGGTGGAGTCCTTGACGGTCACCGTCGCGGTGTACACACCGTTCTTCTTGTACGTGTACGTGGGGTTCTGCTGGGTCGACTTGCCGCCGTCGCCGAAGTCCCAGGCGTAGGTCAGGGTGCCGCCGTCGGCGTCCGTGGCCTTCGCGGTGAACCTGGTGCGCAGCGGGGCCTGGCCGCTGGTCCTCGACGCGCTCGCCTCGGCGACCGGTGAGTGGCCGTCGGTGGCGTTCTCGATGCGGTAGAGCCCGGAGTTCTCGTCGCCGCCGAACCAGGCGGTGCCGTAGTCGAGGACGTAGAGCGCCCCGTCGGGGCCGAACTCCATGTCCATCACCTGGGTGCCCGTCCACGGGAAGGGGTTGATGGACTGGACGGTGCCGTCCGAGCCGTGCTCGATGCGCTTGATCCAGCGGCGGCCGAACTCTCCGGCGAAGTAGTCGCCGTCGTAGGCCTCGGGGAACTTCACGGGTGAGGTGTTGTCCGCGTCGTAGCGGTAGACGGGTCCGCCCATGGGGGACTCGGAGCCCGAGCCGAACTCGGGGACGGAGCCGCCGTCGTACGGTATCCACGCCTCCTGGGCGGGCGGCAGCTCGGTGAGGCCGGTGTTGTGCGGCGAGTCGTTCCTGGGGGCCGCGCAGTCGAAGGTCTCGCCGGAGGTGCCGGTGGCGAAGTCGTAGTCGACGTACGGTTCGTTCTTGCCGGTGCAGAAGGGCCAGCCGAAGTTGCCCGCCTTGGTGACGCGGGCGAACTCGACCTGTCCCGCGGGGCCGCGCTCGGGGTCGGCGGCTCCCGCGTCCGGGCCGTAGTCACCGACGTAGACGATGCCGGTGGGCTTGTCGACGCTCATCCGGAACGGGTTGCGGAAGCCCATCGCGTAGATCTCGGGGCGGGTCTTCTCGGTGCCCTCGGCGAAGAGGTTGCCGTCGGGGACGGTGTAGCTGCCGTCGTCGGCGACCTTCACGCGCAGGATCTTGCCGCGCAGGTCGTTGGTGTTGCCCGCGCTGCGCCGGGCGTCGAAGGCCGGGTTGCGGTTGGGGCGCTCGTCGATGGGCGTGAAGCCGTCGGAGGCGAAGGGGTTGGAGTCGTCGCCGGTCGACAGGTAGAGGTTGCCGTCCTTGTCGAAGTCGATGTCGCCGCCGACGTGGCAGCAGGTGCCGCGGCTCGCGGGGACGTCGAGGACCTTCTTCTCGCTGGCGTTGTCCAGGGTGCCGTCGGCCTTGAGGACGAAGCGGGAGAGCCGGTTGACGCCGTCGAACTTCTTGAAGTCCTCGGCCGTGCCGTTCTCCGGGGCGTCGCCGGCCGGGGTGTCGAGCGGGGGCGCGTAGTAGAGGAAGATCGCCCGGTTGTTCTTGAAGTCCGGGTCGATGCCGACGCCCTGGAGGCCCTCCTCGTCGTGCGAGTAGACCGGGATCTTGCCCGCGATCCTGGTGTTGCCCGCGGCGTCGGTCAGGCGCAGCGTCCCGTCGCGGGAGGTGTGCAGGACCGAGCGGTCGGGGAGGACGGCGAGCGTCATCGGCTCGCCCGTCTCCGCCTCGCCCTTGGCGAGGGTGACCTGCTGGAAGTCTTCGGCGGCGGGTGCGGCCGCCGCGGGCCGGTCCGCGGGGGCGGCACCGGCCTGCGGTACGGCGACGGCCAGTGAGGCACCGGTGAGCAGGGTCCCGGTGACCAGGGCGAGCGTCTTGTGGAGTCTCAGGCGTTTCCTGTGCACGGAAGTTCCTCCGGAAGGGGGACGGTCGTACGCGGGTGCTTGCGCCGTGCGCCGGGGTGCGCCGTCACCCCGGTCCGTTCATGTCCGGTACCAGTTCATGTCCTGTACACCTCAGGGACGGTAGCCACGTTTGTCCCGGGCGGAAAGCCTCTGCGCAGCATCGAAGTTGAACTTTTTCCCGTCACTGGACAAACAGCACAGGCACTGGTCGGACAGCACTGGTCAGACAGGTTCCGGTCAGTCCGAGCCGCCGAACGCCGCGTCGAACGACGCCGCCGGGGCCTCGAAGTCGTACGCCTTGAGGCGCTTGAGGGCCTCGGGGGCGCCCTGGAGGCGGTCCATGCCCGCGTCCTCCCACTCCACCGAGACCGGGCCCTCGTACGCGATGGAGCGCAGCATGCGGAAGACGTCCTCCCACGGCACGTCCCCGTGTCCGGCCGACACGAAGTCCCAGCCGCGCCGCGGGTCGCCCCACGGCAGGTGGGAGCCGAGGCGGCCGTTGCGGCCGTCCAGGCGGCGCCGGGCCTCCTTGCAGTCGACGTGGTAGATGCGGTCGCGGAAGTCGTAGAGGAACCCGACCGGGTCGAGGTCCTGCCACACGAAGTGCGAGGGGTCGAAGTTGAGGCCGAAGGCGGCGCGGTGGTCCACCGCCTCCAGGGCCTTCTTGGTGGTCCAGTAGTCGTAGGCGATCTCGGAGGGGTGCACCTCGTGGGCGAAGCGCACGCCGTGCTGGTCGAAGACGTCCAGGATGGGGTTCCAGCGCTCGGCGAAGTCCTCGTAGCCGCGTTCGATCATGGACTCGGGGGCCGGCGGGAACATCGCGACCAGATGCCAGATCGAGGAACCCGTGAAGCCGACGACGGTGTCGACGCCGAAGGCGGCGGCGGCCCGTGCCGTGTCCTCCATCTCGGCCGCGGCCCGCTGCCGCACGCCCTCCGCCTCCCCGTCGCCCCAGACGCGGGCGGGCAGGATCGCCCGGTGCCGCTCGTCGATGATCGCGTCGCAGACGGCCTGGCCGACGAGGTGGTTGGAGACGGCCCAGCACTTGAGGCCGTACTTGTCGAGCAGGGCGTGCCTGCCGTCCAGGTAGGCGGGGTCGGCGAGCGCCTTGTCGACCTCGAAGTGGTCGCCCCAGCAGGCGAGTTCGAGACCGTCGTAGCCGAAGTCGCGGGCGAGCCCACACACCTCTTCGAGCGGCAGATCGGCCCACTGACCGGTGAAGAGCGTGAACCTACGGGGCATGACCGGAGCCTCCTCGGGCGGGGGTAAGGGGCAGGGAACGGACGGGCGGGGCGGGGGTGGCCCTCAGACCGGCACCTTCGTGTACACGGAGTTCTTCGCCGCGCTCTCCTCGACCGCCGCGAGGACCCGCTGCACGGAGAGCCCGTCGGCGAAGGAGGGTTCGGGGGCCGCCCCCGTGGCAACGGCGAGCAGCAGGTCACGGGCCTGGTGCACGAAGGTGTGCTCGTAGCCGAGGCCGTGCCCCGGCGGCCACCATGCCTCCAGGTAGGGGTGGTCGGGCTCGGTCACCAGGATGCGGCGGAAGCCGGACGAGGCGGCGGGCTCGGTGTGGTCGTGGAAGGACAGCTCGTTCAGGCGCTCCAGGTCGAAGGCGAGCGATCCCTCGGAGCCGTTCAGTTCGAGGCGCAGCGCGTTCTTGCGGCCCGCGGCGAACCGCGTCGCCTCGAAGCCGGCCAGGGCCCCCGAGGGGAACCGCGCGGTGAAGACCGCCGCGTCGTCCACCGTGACCGTGCCGCGCCGGGCGCCGCCGGCCGCGGTGAGCCCGCTGGACGCCCCGTCGAGGAGCGGCCGCTCCCGTACGAAGGTCTCGGTGAGCGCGGAGACCCCCGCCACCTGCTCCCCCACCAGGAACTGCGCGAGGTCGACGATGTGCGCCCCCAGGTCACCGAGCGCCCCGGACCCGGCGCGGTCCTTCCGCAGCCGCCAGGTGAGCGGGAACTCCGGGTCCACCAGCCAGTCCTGCAGATACGCCAGGCGTACGTGGCGCAGCGCGCCGAGCCGCCCTTCGGCGACCATCCGCCGGGCGAGCGCGAGGGCGGGCACCCGGCGGTAGTTGAAGCCGACCATCGCCACCTGGCCGCGGGCGCGGGCCCGCTCGGCGGCGGCGACCATGGCCTCGGCCTCCTCGACGGTGTTGGCGAGGGGTTTCTCGCACAGCACGTGCTTGCCCGCGTCGAGCGCGGCGACGGCGATCTCCGCGTGGCTGTCGCCCGGGGTGCAGATGTCGACGAGGTCGACGTCGTCCCTGGCTATCAGGGCCCGCCAGTCGGTCTCGGCGGCGGCCCAGCCGAGCCGGTCGGCGGCGGCCCGGACGGCGTCGGCGTCGCGGCCGCAGACGGCAGCGAGCGCCGGCTCGACCGGCAGGTCGAAGACGCGCCCCACGGTGCGCCAGCCCTGGGAGTGGGCGGCGCCCATGAAGGCGTAGCCGACCATGCCCACCCCCAGCGGCCTCTTCCCCGTCCCGGGGCCGGGCTCGCCCTGCTCGGAACCACGCGAATCGCGCTCACGCATGCGGTAATCCTCCTGATCGACGCTCGGTGGGGGGTGCGGACGCGCGTATCACTTGAAGCCGGTCGACATGTACTGGTCGACGTTGTCCTTGTCGACGACGGCCGAGTAGCAGGTGACGAAGGACGGGATCTCGAACTCCGCCATGCCGCTGATGCCCTTGCTCTGCCCGAGGGCGCGCGCGAGGTCGATCGCGGACGCGGCCATGGTGGGCGGGTAGAGGACGGTGGCCTTCAGGACGCTGTTGTCGGCCTCGATGGCCTGGAAGGCGGAGAGCGCGCCGGCCCCGCCGACCATGAGGAAGTCGTCGCGCCCGGCCTGCTTGATGGCGCGCAGGGCGCCCACGCCCTGGTCGTCGTCGTGGTTCCACAGGGCGTCGAAGTCCTTCTGCGCCTGGAGGAGCTGCGACATCTTCGACTGGCCGGACTCGACGGTGAAGTCGGCGGCCTGCCGGGCGACCTTCTCGATGTTGGAGTAGTTCTTCAGGGCGTCGTCGAAGCCCTTGGTGCGCTGCTTGGTGAGTTCGAGGTTGTCGAGCCCGGCGAGCTCCACCACGCGCGCGTTCTTCTTGTCCTTCAGCTTCTCGCCGATGTAGTGGCCCGCGCTGAGGCCCATGCCGTAGTTGTCGCCGCCGATCCAGCAGCGGTAGGCCTGCGGGGTGGCGAAGACGCGGTCCAGGTTGACGACGGGGATGCCCGCCTTCATCGCCTTCAGGCCGACCTGGGTGAGCGCCTTGCCGTCGGCCGGCAGGACGACCAGGACGTCGACCTTCTTGTTGATGAGCGTCTCGACCTGGCCGATCTGGGCCGCGGTGTCGTTGGAGCCCTCGGTGGCCTCCAGGGTGACGTCCGCGTACTTCTCCGCCCGCTTCTTGGCCTGGTCGTTGATCGCGTTGAGCCAGCCGTGGTCGGCCTGGGGGCCCGCGAAGCCGATGGTGACCTTCTTGCCGGGCTTGTCGTCGGCGACCTGCTGTTCCTTGTCGTCCGACCCCTCGTCCTTCGGCTCGTTGCTGGTGCATCCGGCGAGCAGGGCTCCGGAGGACAGCGCGGCGGCTCCGAACAGGAGGCCTCTGCGGCTCGTGTGGGATGGCATGGGTGAACCCCTCAGCTCAGTGGTGGTTGGCCGTACGTCGTTGGACGAGCACCGCGGCGACGATGATCGCGCCCTTGGCGATCTGCTGGGTCGCGGTCTCCAGGTTGTTGAGGGCGAAGATGTTCTGGATCATGGTGAAGATCAGTACGCCGAGCACGGAGCCGACGATGGTGCCCCGGCCGCCGCTGAGCAGGGTCCCGCCGATGATCGCGGCGGCGATGGCGTCGAGTTCGTAGAGGTTGCCGTTGGTGTTCTGGCCCGAACCGGCGAGGACGATCAGCAGGAACGCCGCGATGCCGCAGCAGAGCCCGGAGAGCAGGTACAGGTAGAGCCGCTGCCTGCGGACGTCGATGCCGGCCAGGCGCGCCGCCTCGGCGTTGCCGCCGACCGCGACGGAGCGCCGCCCGAAGGTGGTGCGGTTGAGCAGCAGCCAGCCGACGACGGTGACGGCGGCGAAGACGAGGACGAGCGGCGGAATGCCGAGGACGTAGGAGTCGCGCTCACCGAGCTTGAGCACACCGTCGACGGTGACCATCTGCGTCTTGCCGTCGGTGATCTGGAGGGCCAGGCCGCGGCCCGACGCCAGCATGGCGAGGGTGGCGATGAACGGCACCATCCCGCCGTACGCGATGAGCAGGCCGTTCACCAGGCCGCACCCCATGCCGACGAGCACGGCGGTGAACAGGATGCCCGCGAAGCCGTACTCCTGGGTGGCGACGGTGGTGGCCCAGACCGAGGCGAGGGCGACGATCGCGCCGACGGACAGGTCGATGCCGCCGGAGATGATCACGAACGTCATGCCGACCGTGACGACACCGATGACGGACGCCTGGGTGAGGATCAGCTGGAGGTTGTCGGTGTCGAGGAACGAGTCGGGCTGGGTGATGCCGCCGATCAGGATCAGCGCGGCGAGCACGCCGAGCAGCGAGAGCGTGCGCACGTCGGCACGGGCCAGCGTGGCGCGCCAGGGGCTGCCGCCGTCGGCGGGGGCGGTCTTGCGGGCGGCGGCCCCGGCCGCCGGGGCGGGCTGGGTCATGACGCCGGGCTCCCTTCGAGGACGAGGTCGAGTACACGGTGTTCATCGAGGTCACGGGCGGGTGCGCGGTGCACGACACGGCCTTCGCGGAGGACCAGGACGCGGTCGGCGAGGCCGAGCACCTCGGGCACCTCGCTGGAGACGAGGAGGACGGCGAGGCCGTCGTCGGCGAGCCTGCGGATCACCGCGTACAGCTCGGCCCTGGCGCCGACGTCGACGCCGCGGGTGGGTTCGTCGAGCAGCAGGACGCGGCAGCCGCGCAGCAGCCAGCGGGCGAGGACCGCCTTCTGCTGGTTGCCGCCGGAGAGGGTGCGCACGGGGACGTGCGGCTGGTCGGGGCGGAGCGACAGCTCGCGGGTCGCGGCGCGCGCGGCCCGCAGTTCGGCGCCCCGGTCGATCCAGCCGCCGCGCGAGAAGCGGGACATGGTGGAGACCGACACGTTGCGGGTGACGGACTCCAGCATCAGCAGGGCCTGGGCCTTGCGCTCCTCGGGGGCGAGGCCGAGGCCCGCGCGGACGGCGGCGCGGACGCTGCCGGGGCGCAGCGTCTCCCCGCCCACGCTCACCTGCCCGGCGCTCGCCCTGCGGGCCCCGTAGATGGTCTCCAGGATCTCGGAGCGTCCCGAGCCGACGAGTCCCGCGAGGCCGACGATCTCACCGGGGCGCAGATCGAGGTCGAGGGGTTCGAACTCGCCGTGGCGGGTGAGTCCCCGTACGGTCAGCACCGGTGCGGCGGCGGGTGGTTCGGCCGGCCGGTCCGGGAAGACGTACTCCAGGTTGCGGCCCGTCATCAGGGCCACGAGGTCCTTGGTGGGCGTGTCCTTCGCGGGCAGGCCGCCCGCGACGGCGCGCCCGTCCTTCAGGACGGTGACGCGGTCGCCGATGCGGCGGATCTCCTCCAGCCGGTGGGAGATGTAGACGACGGCGACACCGTCGGCGGTGAGGTCGCCGACGATCCGGAAGAGGTTGTCGACCTCGTCCGGGTCGAGGGCGGCGGACGGCTCGTCCATGACGATGAGCCGCACCTCGTGGGAGAGCGCGCGGGCCATCGAGACGATCTGCTGCTGGGCGGCGGAGAGCTCCCCGACGAGCCGCCCGGGGTCGATCTCGCCGTGCCCGAGCCGCTTGAGCAGGGCGGCGGTCGAGGCTCTGGCGTCGCGGGCGCGGACGACGAAGCCGGCGGTGGTCGGCTCGTGTCCGAGGTGGACGTTCTCGGCCACGGAGAGGTGTTCCACCAGGTCGAGTTCCTGGTAGATGGTGGCGACGCCCAGGCGCATGGCGGCGATCGGCGACTTGAGCGTGGCGCGTTCGCCGCGCCAGGTGATCTCGCCGCCGTCGGGCTGGTGGGCGCCGGCGAGGACCTTGATGAGCGTGGACTTCCCGGCGCCGTTCTGGCCGAGGAGGCAGTGCACTTCCCCGGCCCGCACCTGGAGGTCGACGCCGTCGAGCGCGCGGACGCCGGGGAACGACTTGGTGATGCCGGACATGGTGAGCAGCGGTGGTTCTGGTGCCATGACGGTTCCCATCGGCGGCGGCCGCAGCAGGGCAGGGCGGATTCAGGGCAGGGCGGAGCGAGGCGGGGCGGAGCCGGGTGCGTGCGGGCAGGGCGGAGCAGGGCAGGGCAGGGCGCTGTGCCGGGTGAGGTGTTCTTGCGTGCCGTACGTGGAGGGGTTCTGACGTGCCGTACGTGGAGGTGTCTTGCGTGCCGTAGGTGGCGGTGCGGGTCAGGCCGGTGAGAACAGGTGGTCGCTGATGAGCCGGGCGCCGCCGATGACTCCGGCGGTGGGTCCGAGCTCTCCGAGGACGATCGGGAGGTTGCCGGTCGCCAGGGGCAGCGACTGGCGGTAGACCTGGGTGCGGATCGCGGCGAGCAGTGTGTGGCCGAGCCCGGTCACACCGCCGCCGATCACCACGAGGCCGGGGTTGAAGAAGCTGACCAGGCCGGCGATGACCTGGCCGGTGCGGTTGCCGCCCTCGCGGATGAGGTCGAGGGCGGCGGGATCGCCCGCCGCGGCGGCCGCCGCGACGTCGACGGCGCTGAGCCGCCCCGCCTCGTCGAGCCGCGTGGCGAGCTCCGCCGAACGCCCCTCCCTGGCGGCCTCCTCGGCGTCGCGGGCGAGCGCCGCGCCGCTGAAGTAGGCCTCCAGGCAACCGCGGTTGCCGCAGGCGCAGGGGCGTCCGTCCGGCTCGGCCTGGATGTGGCCGATGTCGCCGGCGCTGCCCGTCGTACCGCGGTACACCTCACCGCCGACGACGATGCCGCAGCCGATGCCGGTACCGATCTTGACGCAGAGGAAGTCGCCCACGGAGCGGGCCACGCCCGCGTGCTGCTCCCCCATCGCCATGAGGTTCACGTCGTTGTCGACCATGACGGGGCAGCCGAGCTCCTGGCTGAGGGCCTCCCGTACGGGGAAGCCGTCCCAGCCCGGCATGATCGGCGGCGCGACCGGCACGCCTTCGGGGAAGCGGACGGGTCCGGGGACGCCGATCCCGGCGCCGTCGAACCCTTCCGCGAGCCCGGAGGCCTTCAGCTTGGCCGCCATGGCGAGGACCTGCTCGAAGACCGCGACCGGGCCCTCGCGCACGTCCATGGGCTGGTTGATGTGGCCGAGCACTTCGAGCTCGGCGTTGGTGACCGCGACGTCGACCGAGGTCGCGCCGATGTCCACGCCGAGGAAGCGGAGGGCCGGGGCCAGGCGGATGTTGTGGGAGCGGCGGCCGCCGCGCGAGGCGGCGAGTCCGTCGGCCACCACGAGGCCGGTCTCCAGGAGCCGGTCGACCTCGACGGCCAGCTTGGACCGTGAGAGATCGACCTGGTCGCCCAGTTGCGCGCGGGAGTTGGGACCCCCGTCGCGCAACAGCCTGAGCAGTCGCGCCTGGTGACCGTTGGCGGGTCGAGCCGTCATGCGTCTCACGCGCCCCTCCCGCCTCTTCGGGCTTCCCATGCCGTTGCCCTCCGGCGGTCGGTACGCGATCCGCCGTCGACGGGCTTCCTTCAAGCTTTCGAGGGGAACGTAGCAGTGCCCGCCGGGAGTGGGAAGAACTTGAGCGCGAATTACCCATGACTTTCTCCAGTCACAGGACAAAGGGAGCCGCGGGTCTCCGCGGCGGGGTGTCAGACGGCCGGCTCCCGCAGCATGCACCAGGTCCGCGGGCCACCGCCCGGCAGCGTCACGTCGGCGGTGACGGCGAAGCCGAGCCGCTCGTAGAACCGCACGTTGCGCTCGGTCGAGGTCTCCAGGAAGGCCGGGCGGCCCGCACGGTCGGCGGCTTCGAGCCCCGGCGCGAGTACGGCGGCGCCGAGCCCCCGCCCCTGCCTCCGCGGGTCGACGCCGACCGTGGCGAGGAACCACACGGGGTGCTGGGGACGGAAGGGCGCGAGCGCCTGGTCGGCCGACTCGAAGAACGGGGCGCGGTCCCCGGCGAGTTCACTGATCAGCGGGCCGACCTCGGCGAAGCCGGGGCCCGGGTCGCGCTCCGGGGTGGTCCACGCGGCGACGGCCCGCCCCTCGTCCGCCACCCAGACCCGCCCGTATCCCATGCCGATCCGCGTCAGGAACAGCTCCTGCAGGCCCCGTATCCGCTCCCGGTGGCCGTCGGCCGCGACGACGTGCCGCGTGAAGGGGTAGTCGGCGAAGGCCTCGGCCAGGGTGTCCACGGCCACCGGCAGGTCCTCCCTGCGTGCGGGACGTACGAGGTGGTCGTCGGTCATGTGTCTGTCTCCCGGTCTCGCGTCGGCTTACCTCTGAGGTAATCGACCTCCGCGGGGGCGGTGCCGCACGATGGTGCTCCGCCACGCCCCCAAGTGGAAGGTCTCCCCATGCCGGACACCCTGCCGCAGGACGACCCCCGTGCCCAACTGCTTTCCGCCGTCCCCTTCGCCGGGCACCTCGGGATCACCTTCGACGAGGCGGGCCCGGAGCGGGTGGAGGGCACCCTGCCGTGGGCAGCCGAGCTGTGCACGGTGGGCGGCGTGCTGCACGGCGGCGCGGTGGTGTCGCTGGCGGACACGGTCGGCGCCGTCTGCGCGTTCCTCAACCTGCCCGACGGCGCCATCACCTCGACGATCGAGTCCAAGACGAACTTCCTGCGCCCCGTGCGCTCCGGGGCGGCCCGTGCCGTGGCCCGGCCGCTGCACGTCGGCGGCTCCTTCATCGTCGTACAGACCGAGGTGTACGACGATCAGGGGCGCCTCGCCGCGCAGACCACGCAGACGCAGGCGGTCCTCGGCGCCAGGAACAAGTAGGCGCGGGCGGCTCGGCGGCCGTCGGTCACGGGCAGCGCACGACCTGGCCGGCGTACGAGAGGTTCCCGCCGAAGCCGAAGAGCAGGACGGGGTCGCCGGAGCGGAGTTCTCCCCGTTCGACCAGCTTGGACAGGGCCATCGGGATGCTCGCCGCCGAGGTGTTGCCGGACTCGATGACATCGCGCGCGACGACGGCGTGCGTGGCGCCGATGCGCTCCGCGAGCGGCTCGATGATCCGCAGGTTGGCCTGGTGCAGGACGACTCCGGCGAGGTCGGCGGGGGTGAGCCCGGCGCGCGCGCACGCCTCGCGGGCGAGCGGCGGCAGCCGGGTGGTCGCCCAGCGGTACACGCTCTGGCCCTCCTGGGCGAAGCGGGGCGGGGTGCCTTCGATGCGTACGGCGTTGCCCATCTCGGGCACCGAGCCCCACAGGACGGGGCCGATGCCGGGCTCCTCGCCCGGCGGGCACGCCTCGATGACGGCGGCGCCCGCACCGTCCCCGGTCAGGACGCAGGTCGTGCGGTCCGTCCAGTCGGTGACCTCGGACATCTTGTCCGCGCCGATGACCAGGGCGCGGGTCGCGGCCCCCGCGCGGACGGTGTGGTCGGCGGTGGCGAGGGCGTGCGTGAAGCCGGCGCACACCACGTTGACGTCCATGGCGCACGGCGAGGGGATGCCGAGGCGGGCGGCGACCCGGGCGGCCATGTTGGGCGAGCGGTCGATCGCCGTGGAGGTGGCGACGAGGACCAGGTCGATCGCGTCGGCGGTCAGCCCCGCGGCGGCCAGGGCCTTGCCGCCCGCGTGCGCGGCCAGCTCGTCGACCGGCTCCTCGGGCCCCGCGACGTGACGGGTGCGGATGCCCACCCGGGAGCGGATCCACTCGTCGCTCGTGTCGACCAGCTCCGCCAGATCCTCGTTGGTGAGGGTTCTGGCGGGCTGATAGTGGCCGACGGCGACGATGCGTGAGCCGTGCATGTGCGGGGTCCCCCTTGTTGCCGGAGATGCGGGACCCTCCAGTCTGGTCAGCGACTGACGAGTAACGGTGCAGGTAAAGCGACAGGAAAGCCGCGTGCGCTTTGGATGCTTCTCATGACCCGTTCACCCTCCGATGAGGCGGGTGACCGCGTGTGCGACTCCGTACGGAAAGTGACGGCCCGTGCGCTCTGGACCGGCCGCGGTTTGCTCCGCCGCGTGCCGGACAATGAGACCGTGGGATCACCTCACGCACACGTACAGAACCGGGACTGAGCACACCATGGGACGAGTCACCGAGCGACGCAAGGTCATCCGGGTCCGCGACGGGCACGTGTCCGAGCGGCCCGACACGCTCGTCGCCGAGGAGCCCCTGGAGATCCGGCTGAACGGCAAGCCGCTCGCCATCACCATGCGTACGCCGGGCGACGACTTCGCGCTGGCCGCCGGGTTCCTGGTCAGCGAGGGCGTGCTCGGCTCCGCGGACGACCTCCGGTCGATCGTCTACTGCGCGGGCGCGACCGCCGAGGGCGTCAACACGTACAACGTCGTGGACGTGCGGACCGCCCCGGGTGTCGTGCTCCCCGACATCACGCTCGAACGGAACGTGTACACGACCTCCTCCTGCGGACTGTGCGGCAAGGCGAGCCTGGACGCGGTCCGCACCACGGCCCGCTTCCCGATCGCCGACGCTCCCCCGGTCCGGCTCGGTGTCGACGTGCTGGCGAGCCTGCCCGACCGGCTGCGCGAGTCCCAGCGGGTCTTCGACCGGACGGGGGGCCTGCACGCGGCGGCGCTCTTCTCCGAGGAGGGCGAACTGCTCGACATACGGGAGGACGTGGGGCGGCACAACGCCGTCGACAAGCTGGTCGGGCGGGCCCTCCGGGACGGGCGGCTCCCGCTGTCCCGCTCCGTCCTCCTCGTCTCCGGGCGCGCCTCCTTCGAGCTCGCCCAGAAGGCGGTGATGGCGGGCATCCCGGTCCTCGCCGCGGTCTCCGCACCGTCGTCGCTCGCCGTCGACCTGGCCGCCGAGACCGGCCTCACCCTGGTCGGCTTCCTCCGGGGCTCCTCCATGAACGTGTACGCGGGCGAGCACCGCGTCGCCCTGCGGGCCGCGGCCGCCCAGGGCTGACCCGCGGCGAGGCCGTGCCGGTCCCCCGAACGGGTTCGGCCGATTCCGCCGACGCGCGCTTCTTGTGGGGCGCGCGGCAACCCCAGTAGCGTCGGTGCCGCGAACATCGGACGTGGGATGTCAGGATGTCCTGTCGTCGGGCAGCCGTGCGACCGGGACGTCGGGACGTACGGTCCTGCGCGGTCCTGCCCGGATGCCCACCGCCGAGCACGCCGGAGCGCCCCGCGCCCGGGGAACCACCCGGATCACCCCCGCACCGTCACCGCCCATCGCCATGAGTCGCCGTCGCCGTCGCCACGAAAGGCGGGCCGCACCATGTCATCGAGCCTCCGCTTACGTCTCAGACCCTTCCGCGCCGCCACCGCCGCCCTGACCGCCGTCGCCGTCGGCGCCCTGCTCCCGGCGCCCGCGGCGCGGGGAGCCGAGCGGGCGCCCGCCTTCGAGCAGCAGGTGCTGTTCAAGGCCTCCCAGGACCCCGGCTACGCCTGCTTCCGCATCCCCGCCGTCGTACGGACGGTCGAGGGCACCCTCCTCGCCTTCGCCGAGGGGCGGGTGGACAACTGCGGGGACGCGGGCGACATAGACCTCGTCCTCAAGCGGTCGCACGACGGCGGCCGCACCTGGGGCCCGCTCCAGGTCGTCAACGAGGGCGCGGGCGACACGCACGGCAACCCCGCGCCGGTCGTCGACCGCGAGAGCGGCCGGGTGCTGCTCGCCGAGACGTACAACACCGGCCGCACGGACGCCGGGAACTGCGACATACCGTGCGACCGGACACCTCACCTCCAGTACAGCGACGACGACGGCCGCACCTGGTCCCGGCCGCGCGACCTGAGCGACGAGATCCTGCCGAAGGAGTGGAACTCCTGGTACGCGACGGGTCCCGTCCACGGCATCCAGCTCACCCGCGGCCGGCACGCGGGGCGGCTGGCCTTCGCCGTCAACGCGGAGTCGTACGAGAACGGCCGCATCTCCGCCAACCACGCCGCGCTCATCGTCAGCGATGACGGCGGCGACCACTGGAAGATCGGTGCCAAGGACTCGTATCCGGTCGCCGAGGACGGCACGTTCCGTCAGAAGCCCTCGGAGATGACGCTCACCGAGCGGCCCGACGGGGCGGTCTACGTC
This sequence comes from Streptomyces sp. NPDC050703, assembly GCF_040654435.1. Lineage (NCBI taxonomy): Bacteria > Bacillati > Actinomycetota > Actinomycetes > Kitasatosporales > Streptomycetaceae > Streptomyces > Streptomyces sp. NPDC050703. The sequence goes on along the minus strand of NZ_JBFAHX010000011.1, from coordinate 27,582 downwards.
AGCGCGCGTGAACAGGACGGCACCGACCTCGGGCACCGCAGCCACGCGGTGAGCCGGGACGGCGGGGACTCCTTCACCGCGCCCTTCCGGGCCATCCCCGACCTGTACACGCCGCAGGTGCAGGGGTCCGTGCTGCGGTTCGGCGGGCGGATGCTGCTCGCCTGCCCCGCCGACCCGGACCGCCGCCGCACCCTGCAGATCCGCTCCTCCTACGACGGTGGCCGCACCTGGGACAGCGTCGACCGCGGCACGACGGTGACCACCGACTGGTCGGGCTACTCCGACATGGTGCACGCCGACAGCCGGCACGTCGGGCTGCTGTACGAGGGCGGCGCCGTCGACGCGCGCGACGAGATCCGCTTCGCGCGCTTCACCGAGGACTGGCTGAAGCCGCGCCGCGGCCCCGACCCCACCACGCCCGACCGCGCGCCGGGCGCCCGCGCCGCCGCCGTGCTCGGCGGGGCCCGGGAGACCGCGGGCCGGTTCGGCGGCGCGCTCGCCCTGGACGGCACGGACGACGCGGTACGGCTGCCCTTCCGGGCCCGGCTGCCGCGCGGGGCGGGCGACTTCACCGCCTCCCTGTGGTTCCGCTACTCCGCGGCCGGCGGTGAGCAGCCGCTGCTGTGGATGGGCGGCATAGGGAACAACCAGCCGCAGGTGTGGCTGCGCGGCGAACCCGCGAGCGACCGGATCACGGGTCTGATGACGACGCGGCAGGGTTCCGCCCCGCCGAGGTCCGCCTCGGTGCGCACGACGGGCGCGTACAACGACGGCCAGTGGCATCACGTCGTGCTGCGCCGGGAGAGGGGGGCCGGCGAAGGGCGCCTGACGCTCTTCCTGGACGGGGTCCCCACCACCGTCGCCGACGTCCCCGGCTCCGTCAGCCGCACCTCCCCCTTCGGCATCCACGTCGGCCAGCGGCTCGACAGCCGCGCCCACTTCACCGGGGCCGTCGACGAAGTCCGGCTCTACGGGCGGGCGTTGAGCGACGCCGAAGTGGCCGACCTGGGCACCGGCGGTTCGGCTGTGAAACGGGACACCGTGGTCAGACTCCCCATGGACCACGTGCACGGCAGCAACTAACGTCCCGGGAATGTCCGTCCAAGAACGCCCCGGCCGGGCGGGCCGCAGGACATGGCTGGTCCTGCTGCTCGTCCTGGCCTGCGCCGCCGTCCTGCTCATCGCCCTGCCGGACGACGACCGGCAGGGCGCCGCGGCGTGCCGGCCCCGCACGGTCGGCGCCTGGTCGGCGGCCGACGAGGTCACCGGGGAGTTCGCCCGCTACGGCGACGACGCGACGCGCACCGACGACTGGACCGGCGGTGACGGCACCCACTCGGTGCGGCTCCCCGACGGGCGGGTCCTGTGGCTGTTCTCCGACACCTTCCTCGGCCAGGTGCACGCCCCGCCCAATACGGCGGGCCAGCCCCACGCCTGGCGCGACACCAGCGCGCCGATGGTCCGCAACTCCGCCGTGGTGATGTCCCGCTCCGGCACCCTGCGGCGCACCCTCGCCACCCCGCTCTTCCCCGATCCGGCGCCCCAGCAGTGGCGCTGGCCGGTGGCGGCGCGCGTCGAGCCGCGTTCGCCGGACGCGGAGGAGAAGGTCGTGCGCGTCCTGCTGTGGAGCCGGATGGCGAGCCAGGGGCCGTGGATCTACGGCGTCCCGATGGCCACCGAGGTCGCCACGCTCTCCCTGCCCGGCCTGCGGGTGGAGTCCATCGTGAAGGTCTCCGACCAGCAGGGCGTGGCGGACCCGGAGAAGCGGGTCCTGTACGGCACGAGCACCGTCGACGCCGACGGCTGGACGTATGTCTTCGGCGGCACGGACGCGCAGGCGGCCTCGCGCCCCACCTCCCACGCCCACCTGGCGCGCGTCCCGCACGGCAGGCTCGCCGACGCCTCCGCGTGGGAGTACTGGGACGGCGGGGAGTGGGGGCGCGCGGGCACCTCGCGGCCCGTTCTCGGCGACGGCGGGCGGAAGGGGGTGGGCAGCGCCTTCACGGTGGTGCGCGAGAAGGGCACGTACGTGCTGTTCACGATGGCCGCCGGGGCGAAGGGCCTGACCGACGTCACGTCGTACTGGGCCTGCTCCCCGACCGGGCCCTGGCACGGCCCCGCGAAGGGCTTCGAGGCGCCCCTGCCGAAGGACGGCGCGGCCGAGCAGGCCACGGCCGCCTACAACCCGCAGGCCCATCCGGCGCTCGGCCGGGACGGCCGGGTCGTGCTGAGCTACGACGTCAACTGGCTCGACCCGGTGCCCGCGAGCGCGCAGGCGAACGTCAACCGGAACGTGTCGTTGTACCGGCCCCGGTTCGTGACCCTGCGGCTGTCCGAACGCCGCTGACGGGCCCGGGCCCCGGGCCGGTGTCGCGCGAGCGGCGTTTGGCGATGACCGCGCAGACCATGAGCTGCATCTGGTGGAAGAGCATCAGCGGCAGCACGGCCAGGGAGGCGTCGGCGCCGAACAGCACGGTCGCCATGGGCAGTCCCGCCGCGAGGGACTTCTTGGAACCGGCGAACTGGATCGCGACGCGGTCCGCGCGGCCGAAGCCGAGCCGCTTGGCGCCGTACCAGGTCAGCGCGAGCATCACGGCGAGCAGCACCGCCTCGGCCCCGAGCAGCGCGAGCAGCCGCCACGGGGACACCTGGTGCCAGACGCCCTCCTCCATGCCCTCGCTGAACGCGGTGTAGACGACGAGCAGGATCGACCCACGGTCGACGCGTCCGAGGAGCTTCTTGTGCCGGGTGAGGAAGCCGCCGACCCAGCGGCGCAGCACCTGCCCGGCGACGAACGGCACGAGCAGTCGCAGCACGATCCGCACGACGGAGTCCGCCGAGAAGCCGCCGCCGCTGTCCCCGAGCAGCGCGGCGGCGAGCAGCGGGGTGAGCACGATGCCGGCCAGCGAGGAGAAGGAGCCCGCGCAGATCGCCGCGGGGACGTTGCCGCGGGCCATGGAGGTGAAGGCGATGGACGACTGGATCGTCGACGGCACGAGGGTGAGGAAGAGGAAGCCGCTGTAGAGGGCGGGGGTGAGGACCCACGGTACGAGCCCCTTGCCCGCGAGGCCGAGCAGCGGGAAGACCACGAACGTACTGGCGAGGACGGTGACGTGCAGCCGCCAGTGCTTGAGCCCGTCGAGCGCCTCGCGGGTGGAGAGCCGCGCGCCGTAGAGGAAGAACAGGAAGGAGACGGCCGCGGTGGACGCCCCCGACGCGACGTCGGCTCCGGTGCCGCGCGCGGGCAGGAGCGCGGCGATCCCGACGGTCGCGAGCAGCGCCGCGATGTAGGGGTCGACCGGCATCCGGGACGGCCACGTCGGGCGTTTCACGGTGCTCCACTGCGTCCGGGGGCGGTTGCGTTCACCCTCCATGATCCTCCTGACCAGGCACATCGGGAATCCCGCATACCGCTCTGACTGCCATCGCGGTTCGTGATGGGCGGCGCTAGGGTGGCCGGTGTGTACGACCCCTCGCAGCTCCGCACGTTCCTCGCGGTCGCCCAGACGCTGAGCTTCACGCAGGCCGCCCGGCGCCTCGGTCTGCGCCAGTCCACCGTGAGCCAGCACGTGCGCCGCCTTGAGGACGCCACCGGCCGGCAGCTGTTCACCCGCGACACGCACTCCGTGGAGCTGACCGAGGACGGCGAGGCGATGCTCGGCTTCGCACGCCGCATCCTGGCGGCGCACGAGCAGGCGGCGGCGTTCTTCACCGGGACGCGGCTCGGCGGGCGGCTGCGGTTCGGGGCCTCGGAGGACTTCGTCCTGACGCGGCTCACCGACATCCTGGAGACCTTCCGGCACGACCATCCCGAGGTCGACCTGGAGCTGACCGTCGAGCTGTCCGGCACGCTCCACGAGCGGCTCGACGCGGGCAAGCTCGACCTCGTGCTCGCCAAGCGGCGCCCCGAGGACCCGCGCGGTGAGCTGGTCTGGCAGGACGACCTGGTCTGGATCGGCTCCGAGCGGCTGCGCCTCGACCCCGAGCGCCCGCTCCCGCTGATCGTCTACCCGCCGCCCGGCATCACCCGCGCCCTCGCCTTCGAGGCGCTGGAGCGGCGCGGCCGGGCGTGGCGCGTGGCCTGCACGAGCGGCAGCCTCAACGGCCTGGTCGCGGCGGCCCGCGCGGGCCTCGGCGTCATGGCGCACTCACGGGGCCTGATCCCGCCGGGCCTGGCCGCCGTCCCCGACCGGGCGGGCCTGCCGGAGCTGGGGCGTGTCGACTTCGTGCTGCTGCACGGGGAGCGCCGAGCGGACACGCAGGACGCCGCCGACGCGCTGGCGGCGGCGATCCTGGCGGGCGGCGACCGGCTGCACAGGGCGCGGCGCTGACACGGCGGCCCGGCGCGCGGTCTCGACGTGCCGCACGCCTTCGAGCGGGCCCATGACCGGCACGTACAGATCCGCCGGGGCCGTGGCCCCCGCGTACAGATTCGGTGGAGATTACGTTTCCGAAACTTACTCCAGCGTAAGTAGTTCTGTCCCGCCCTTCCCCTTGTGGCCCCATTTTCCGGGGCTGACCTGTGCCGATGGTCCGTACCGGCCGCTCGGCGGCCCCCTCCCGGAGGCGCCCGCCGTGGGGTACGGTCACGGCGCTGTGCGGAGCGCCACAAGGAGCATCATTGCGCGAGTTCTCGAATCCTCCGATGGCATCGGCGCCGCTGGTGGGCGGCCTCGCCGACGCCGTGTTCGACCACGCCGCCGAGGACCCGCCGCGCATCGCGTTCGGCCGCAAGATCGGCGGGCGGTGGACGGACGTCACCTCGGGCGCGTTCCGCGACGAGGTGCTCGCCCTCGCCAAGGGGCTGATCGCGCAGGGCGTCCGGTTCGGCGACCGCGTGGCCATCATGTCCCGCACCCGCTACGAGTGGACGCTCTTCGACTTCGCGCTCTGGACCATCGGCGCCCAGGTCGTGCCGGTCTATCCGACGTCGTCCGCCGACCAGGTCCTCTGGATGCTGCACGACGCGCAGGTGACGGCCGCGATGGTGGAGCACGAGGACCACGCGATGACGATCGGCTCGGTCGTCGACCGGCTGCCGCGGCTGCGCAGGCTCTGGCAGCTCGACGCCGACGCCGTGGGCGAGCTGGACGCGGCGGGCCGTGACATCGACGACGAGGTGGTGCACCGCCACCGCCGCGCGGTCACACCGGACTCCATCGCCACGATCATCTACACCTCGGGCACCACGGGCCGCCCCAAGGGCTGTCTGATCTCCCACGCGAACTTCATGTTCGAGGCGGACACGATGGTCGGCCGCTGGGAGCCGGTCTTCCACTCCAAGCGGGGCGACGAGGCGACGACGCTGCTCTTCCTGCCCCTGGCGCACGTCTTCGGCCGCATGGTGCAGATCGCGGCGGTGCGGGGCCGGGTCAGGATGGGCCACCAGCCGAACCTCAACGCGGCGGCGCTCCTGCCCGACCTCGCGGCGTTCCGGCCCTCGTTCATCCTGGCGGTGCCGTACATCTTCGAGAAGGTCTTCAACGCGGCGCGGCGCAAGGCGGAGAAGGACGGCAGGGCGGGCGCGTTCGACAAGGCCGTGGAGTGCGCCGTGCGGTACGCCGACGCGCTGGAGGCCAGGGCCTTCGGCACGGGCCCCGGGCCGTCGGCGGCGCTCCGCGTGCAGCACCAGCTCTTCGACAAGCTCGTCTACTCCAAGGTGCGCGAGGCGATGGGCGGCCGGGTGCGGCACGCGATGTCGGGCGGTTCGGGCATGGACCGCAGGCTCGGCCTGTTCTTCGCGGGCGCGGGCGTGACGATCTACGAGGGCTACGGGCTCACCGAGTCGTCGGCGGCGGCGACCGCCAACCCGCCCGAGCGCACCCGGTACGGCACGGTGGGCCGGCCCATTCCCGGCACCACCGTGCGCATCGCGGAGGACGGCGAGGTCTGGCTGCGCGGCGGCAACGTCTTCCAGGGCTACCACAACGACCCCAGGTCCACCGGGGCGAGCCTGCGCGACGGCTGGCTCGCCACCGGTGACCTGGGCGCGCTCGACGAGGACGGCTACCTCACGATCACCGGGCGCAAGAAGGAGATCCTGGTGACGTCCGGCGGCAAGAGCGTCTCGCCGGCCCAGCTGGAGGAGCGGGTGCGCGACCACCCGCTGGTCGCCCAGTGCCTGCTCGTCGGCAACGACCGGCCCTACGTCGCCGCGCTCGTCACGCTGGACGCGGAGGCCGTGGAGCACTGGATGGCCATGCGCCGCAAGCCGATGCTGCCGCCCGGCGAGCTGGTGCGCGACCCGGACCTGGAGACGGAGGTGCGCCGGGCCGTGGTCGCCGCCAACACCCTCGTCTCCCAGGCCGAGTCGATCAGGACGTTCCGGATACTGGCGCACCAGTTCAGCGAGGAGCACGGCCTGCTCACACCGTCCCTGAAGCTGAAGCGCAAGGCGATCGAGAAGGCGTACGAGGCGGAGGTCGAGGCGCTGTACAACAGCTGAGCGGAGGTCGAGGCGCTGGACAACAGCCGAGGGGGGCGCCCTCGCCGCCAGGGCGTCTCCCGCCCCGGCGGTTCAGCCGACGACGAACGGCAGCCGCCCCGCGAGCCCTCCGAGGGCGGCCGTCTCCGCCCCGGTCGGCGGGCGGCGCCCGGTGCCCACGAGCAGCGCGTCCGTGTCCGAGAGCGCGCCGGGGAAACGGACTCCCGCGATCCGCTCCAGCAGGGCGCGCGCCGCGGCCAGGCTCTCGGCGGACGGTCCCGCGACCGCGGGCAGGTGCGCGATCAGGTCCAGGTGGTGCAGGGTCCACTCCAGGACGTACGCGGAGAGGTAGTCGCCGACGGTCAGCACCTGGTCCTTGGTGCCGACACGGGCCGCCGGGTCCGCGAGCCGGGCGGCCCGCCCCGCGGCGGAGCCGACGTCGTCGAGGTGGAACTTCAGCAGCCAGGGCTCGCCGTAGGCGGCGGCGAGGCGCGGCGTCAGCGCGTCGAGCGGGTCCTCGCCGGTCGGCGGCCCGACCAGCTCCCAGTAGGTGGCCGCGTCCACGGTCGGCTCGGTGTCGGCGGGCGTGACCAGGGTGATCAGGACGTCCTGCGCGTCGATGACCAGGTGGCAGGCCAGGTCGCGGACGAGCCATCCGGTACATCCGGAAGGCCGCGCGAAGTCCTCGTCGGGCAGCTCGGCGACCGCGGTGCGCAGCGCGGTCCAGGAACGCGAGAAGAGATCCACCCGGGCACGGTATGCCGCACGGGACCGGGGGACAACCGAGCGGAGCGCATCATCCGGGCGGAACTCGGTACAAGAAAGTGGAAGGCGTGCCCCCGCTCAGGAATGCGTCATCGCCACTGATCGTTGACCATGGAAGTACCACCCGACGAACCTAAGGATCGAGAGCTCGTGAGCAAGGTCCCCCCGATCATCCTGAACAACGGCGTCGAGATGCCCCAGCTCGGTTTCGGCGTCTGGCAGGTGCCGGACGACGAGGCCGAGACGGCGGTCACGACGGCCCTGGAGGCCGGGTACCGCAGCATCGACACCGCGGCCATCTATGAGAACGAGACGGGCACGGGCAAGGCCATCGCCGCCTCCGGCGTGGCCCGTGAGGAACTGTTCGTCACCACGAAGCTCTGGAACAGCGACCAGGGCTACGACTCGACGCTCCGCGCCTTCGACAGCTCGCTGGAGAAGCTGGGCCTGGAGTACGTGGACCTGTACCTGATCCACTGGCCCCTGCCGTCCAAGGGCCTCGCGATCGACACGTACAAGGCCTTCGAGAAGATCCAGGCCGACGGCCGCGCCAGGTCCATCGGCGTGTCGAACTTCCTGCCCGGACACCTGGAGAAGCTGATCTCCGAGACGTCGGTCGTCCCCGCCGTCAACCAGATCGAGCTCCACCCGCATCTCCAGCAGCGCGCCTCCCGCGAGTTCCACGCCGAGCAGGGCATCGCCACCGAGGCGTGGTCGCCGCTCGGCCAGGGCAAGGGCCTCCTGGAGGTCCCGGCGATCGTCGCGATCGCCCAGAAGCACGGGCGCACGCCCGCGCAGGTCGTGCTGCGCTGGCACATCCAGCTCGGCAACGTGGTGATCCCCAAGTCCGTGACGCCGTCGCGGATCAAGGAGAACATCGACGTCTTCGGCTTCGAGCTCGACCCCGAGGACATGGCGGCGATCTCCGCCCTGAACGAGGACCGCAGGCTGGGTCCGGACCCGGCCACGTTCGACGTGGCGTAAGAGCCTGTGTCATACCCCTTCCGTGGGGGCCCGGCCCGGTGGGTCAGGGGTTCTGCCCCTGCCGCCGGGCCGGTTCCGTGCGGTCGGCGGCGCTCCCGGCCGCGTCGTCGCCGGGCGGCGGCGTCCGCCGGGTCCAGCTGAGTCTGACCGTGAGGTGGCCCTCCGTCGCCGTCCTGGCGATGACCGCGCCCGCCGCCGCGCTCAGCTTGACGCCGAATTCGAGTTCGATGGCGTCGGGGTCGAGGGACCGTTCGCGGAAGGTGCGCAGGGCGGACATCGCGGCGCCGCGCACGTTGCGCAGGGCCGATTCGAAGCGGCCCTCGACCTCGTGGATGCCGCCGGGTTCGCCGCGCCGCGACACCTGTCTGAAGCCGGGGTCCCCGGAGTCCACCTCGACCACGACGGGCCCCTCGTCGGACTCCCAGCGCACCAGCTCGGTCACCTGGCGGTTCCTCCCTCGGGGGGGGCAGCCGGGGCCCTCGCGGCCACCGGCGCTCACCTCGACGTTACGTCAACCACGCCCTGCTGACCGGCGGTTGGCGAGGTCAGCCGTTCTTGACCGCCACGTGGACGGTCTGCGCCGTCAGCAGGAAGAGATCGGGGCGGTGGTGCAGGCTGCCCGGGTCGCCCTCGTCGAGGAGGCGGTCGACGGTGGCGAGGTCGTCGGCGTCGAGACGGTCCTCGTGCATCTCGCGGCGGCGCGCGAACTCCTGGACCACGTGGGCGCGGGCCTTCTCGGAGAGCGGGGCGGGCAGGTCGAGGAGGAAGCTGCGCGTGGCCACGTGGCGCAGGCCCGCGGCGGTCAGGAGTGCGGGCCAGTCCTCCGCGGCGTCCTGGGAGCCCGGCAGCCCCGAGCGCATCCCGGTGAACCACTCCTCGTCGGAGGCCTCAAGACGGGACTGCAGCCCCGGGCGCCCGAAGCCGATGTCGCGGGGGAGGCAGCGGGCGCTCAGGCCGCCTTCGAGGAGCGCGACCACACCACCGGGCGCCAGGCGTCCGGCGAGGGCCTTGAGCGCCGCGCCCTGGTCGCCGACGTGGTGCAGGGACTTGCACAGCCACAGGAGGTCGGCGGTCGGCACGTCGTCGATGGCGTCGGGGAGGGCCGCGCGCACGGCGCCGAAGCGGTCGGCGAGGCCCTCGCGTGCGGCGCGTTCACGGGCCCGCTCCAGCAGGGGCTCCTCCGGGTCGGCCGCGACGATGCGCGCCTTCGGGAACGCCTCGGCCAGCAGGAAGGAGATGGCGCCGGGACCGCTGCCGACGTCCACGACCACGCCGGGCTCCGGCGCCCAGCGGCGCAGCCAGCCCGCGGCCTCGGCGTACATCGGTGCGGCGACCTCGGCGTAGCGCTCCAGCATCTCGCCCATGGCCGCCCAGTCCATGTCACCGCCGTGACCGTGGCCATGCCCGTGGCCGGGGCCGTGGCCGTGCGTGTGTCCCTCGCCGCCGCCCTGACCGGTTCCGTGCCCCTGCCCGTGCCCGTGGGGGTGTCCCATGCGCCTGCCGCCTCTCGGTTCCGCCGTGTTCGTGGACGGCTCCAGCCTGCGCCCCGTTCCCGGTTTTCGACCAGCAAGCTTGCCGGTTCAGCAAAAGATGGCGGCCCCGGAGGGTCACCTTCCGCGGGCCCTCTTGGCGAACGCCCGCAGCGCGAACCGCGGGTCGGGGCGCGGCACGTCCTGGTCCGGCAGCTTCGCGAGCGCCGCCGCGAACCGCTCCGCCAGCGGCCCGTCAGGCGGCACCTGGGTGAACCACCCCCTGCGCAGATCGTCCACCGTGGAGCGCGGCGAGCGCCCCTGGCCGTGACCGGTGAAGCCGGCGCGGCCCGCCGGGGCCATGCCGTGCTCCGCCGCGTACGCCTCGACGGCCTCGGCGCGGTCGACCGCGGGCCGCACGGGGCGCGGCGCGAGCACGGCGTCGATGTCGCTGCCGACGTCGTGCGACGCCGACTTGTCGACCGTGGTGACGTAGACCCCGCCGGGCCGCAGCACCCGCGCGCACTCGGCGACGATCGAGGCCGCCTCATCGGGGCCCGGCAGCAGGTGCAGCAGCCACACCGTGCAGACCGCGTCGAACGAGGCGTCGGGGAAGGGCAGGCGGCGGCTGTCGCCGATGACCACGGCGCCCGGCAGCCTGGCCGCCGCCATCCGCGCCATGCGGTGGGCCCGGTCGACGCCGGTCACCCGCAGCCCGGGGCGCTCCGCGAGCCGCCGGGTGACCAGGCCGGTGCCGCAGGCCACGTCGAGGAGGGTGCGGGCGCCGGCGGGCACCAGGCCGAGGACGGCGCTCGCGGCGGCCGCCGCGCGGGGCTCACCGCCGCGGGAGGCGTCGTAGCGGTCGGCCTCCTTGCTGTAGTCGAGCATGGCGGACGCCTACTCGGCGCCGTGGAGCGGCGCCAGCTCCTGGACCCTGCGGGCGAGTTCGAAGTCCCGCTCGGTGACCGCGCCGCCCGCGCCGTGGGTGTGCACGGCGAGGGTCACGGTGTCGTATCCGAGCGTCGTCTCGGCGTGGTGGTCCAGTTCGTCCTGCGTCCGCGCGATGTGCACGACCAGGGCGGCCGCCGCGAAGTGCGAGGGCAGACGGTACGAACGGGTGATCCTGTCGTCGGCGAGGGCCCAGCCGGGAAGTTCGGCGAGGCGGTCCTCGATCTCCTTGAGCGAGAGCGGTGCGGGGGTCATGGGCCCTGCTCCTTCCGCGGACGCGGCCGCGAGGTCTGCGGCGAGGTGTTCGGCGAGGTCGTCCCACCTTGCCACACCCCGCTTCGACTACCGTCTAACCATGACAACCGCCGCGCCCGCCAAGGGGAACACCAAAGGCAAGGCCAAGCCCGACCAGCCCGCCAAGGGGAACGCCACCGGAGTGGGGCCGCTGCTGCGCGGCTGGCGCGAGCGGCGCCGCGTCAGCCAGCTGGAGCTCGCTCTGCGCGCGGACTCCTCCGCGCGGCACATCAGCTTCATCGAGACGGGCCGGGCACGGCCGAGCGAGGAGCTGGTCCTGCGCCTCGCCGACCACCTCGACGTGCCGGTGCGCGACCGCAACTCCCTGCTGCTCGCCGCCGGTTACGCGCCCCGCTTCCGGGAGACCCCGCTGGAGGACCCCGCGATGGGGACGCTGCGCGAGGGCCTCGACCAGCTCCTGACCGGGTACGAGCCGTATCCCGCCCTGGTCGTCGACGCGGCGTACGACGTCGTCGCGGCCAACCGCGGCGTCGCGATGCTCATGGAGGGCATCCCCGACGACCTCGCCAGTCCGGCGAACGCGATGCGGCTCACGCTGCACCCGCGGGGCCTCGCCCCCCGTATCCGCAACCTGCGGGAGTGGCGGGGCCATCTGCTGCACCAGATGGAGCGGCAGATCGCGCTCCAGCGCTCCGACGCCCTGCGCGCGGTGTACGAGGAGGTGGCCGCGTATCCGGTGCACGATCCCGGGGTGGACGCCTTCGACGCGGGGACGGACGTGCCGTACTTCGCGCTGCCGCTGCGGATCGAGCACGACGGGCACGTGCTGTCCTTCATCTCGTCCATCTCGACGTTCAACACCCCGATGGACGTGACGGTCGCCGAGCTGGCCATCGAGACCCTGCTCCCGGCCGACCCGGCGACGACGAAGTACCTGCAGACGCGCATGACCTAGCGGACCGGGGCCTCGTGGGCGCCCGGTCCGCCGGGTGGTTCACCGGGGGTGCGGCCGGTGGGGACGGGCGGCTCAGGAACCCTGCGACCGCAGCGCGCGCAGCGCCATGAACTGCAGGGCCGCGAAGCCGCCGACGGTCAGGGCCTGGAGCGGGACCCACACCGTGCCCGCCGTGGTCGGCGAGAGCCAGACGGCGAGGGCGACGATGCTGAGCACCGCCCAGAGGGCGTTGGCCTCGATCACCGCCCGCACCCCGAACGTCGGCGGGCTCTTGCGGGCGGCGAGGTAGCCGACGCCCGCGCCGAAGACGGCGAGGAAGACGCCGATCCCGAGCAGCAGCCCGGAGTCGACGCCGAGGAAGCGCCCGAGGGGTCCTGAGGCGGCGGCGTAGGCGACACCGTTGCCGGCGGTCACGACCGCGTCGAGGGCGAGGAAGCGGCGCAGCATGGTGGTCGGGTCGGTGGTGCGGGCGAGGCCGGCGAGCGGGTACGTCGTTGCGGACATGGGGTGTGCCTCCAAGCGGCGGGAGCGGGGATGCCGTGGTTCCCGGGGCCGGTCCGGAGTGCGCCGGACCGGACCCGGTGAGACCACTCTGGCGGCCCGGCGCCCGCCGGTCGATTACGTGTGAGGTAATGCCGGGTCCCCCGGCATGACCGGCGGCGCCGGGCCCCGCCCGCAACCCGTACGGCCCCCGCGGAAAGGTGCCCGCGCCCGGTCGCCCCTAGGTTCAGGGGCAAGGCATACCTAGGGAGCCCCACGGTGACAGAGACGACCGAGCCCGCCGCCGCCCTGTTGCGGGCCGGCAGGTACTTCCGGCGCGGCACCGCCGCCCCCGACCTGCACAGCGTGCGGCTGACCGGCGGCCGGGACGCGGACGCCTTCTACCGCGACCGGTGGAGCCACGACAAGGTCGTCAACTCCACGCACGGCGTCAACTGCACCGGCTCCTGCCGCTGGAAGGTGTACGTCAAGGACGGCATCATCACGTGGGAGACGCAGGCGACGGACTACCCGAGCGTCGGCCCCGACCGCCCCGAGTACGAGCCGCGGGGCTGCCCGCGGGGCGCCGCGTTCTCCTGGTACACCTACTCCCCCACCCGCGTCCGCTACCCGTATCTGCGCGGCGTGCTCCTGGAGATGTACCGCGAGGCGAAGGCGCGTCTGAAGGACCCGGTCCTCGCCTGGGCGGACATCCAGGGCGACCCGGAGCGCCGCCGCCGCTACCAGCGGGCGCGCGGCAAGGGCGGCCTGGTGCGGGCGACCTGGGACGAGGCCGTCGAGATCATCGCCGCCGCGCACGTGCACACCATCAAGACGTACGGGCCCGACCGCGTCGCCGGGTTCTCGCCCATCCCCGCGATGTCGATGGTGTCGCACGCCGCGGGGGCCCGCTTCATGGGGCTGATCGGCGCGCCGATGCTGTCCTTCTACGACTGGTACGCGGATCTGCCCGTCGCCTCGCCGCAGGTCTTCGGCGACCAGACCGACGTACCGGAGTCGGGTGACTGGTGGGACGCCGCGTATCTGATGATGTGGGGCTCCAACGTGCCGGTGACGCGGACGCCGGACGCGCACTGGATGGCGGAGGCGCGCTACCGCGGGCAGAAGGTCGTGGTCGTGGCGCCCGACTACGCGGACAACGCCAAGTTCGCCGACGAGTGGCTGCACCCGCACCCCGGCACGGACGGGGCCCTCGCCATCGCGATGGGGCACGTCGTCCTGAAGGAGTTCTTCGTCGACCGCGCCACGGAGTTCTTCACGGACTACGTGCGCAGGTTCACCGACCTGCCCTTCCTGGTCACCCTGACCGAGCGCGACGGCGTCTGCGTCCCCGCGAAGTTCCTGCGCGCCACCGACCTCGGCGAGGCGGGCGAGGGCGGTGACTGGAAGACGGCGGTGCTCGACCGGACGACCGGGCTCCCCGCGGTCCCCAACGGTTCGCTCGGCTTCCGCTGGACCGAGTCCGGCAAGGGCAGGTGGAACCTGGACCTCGGTGACATCGACCCGCTCCTGACCCTCCAGGGCTCCGCCGTGGCCTCGGGCGTCGAGGTCGCGCTGCCCCGCTTCGACACCGAGGGCGGCACGCACGGGCAGGGCCGGGGCGAGGTGGTGCGCAGGGGTGTGCCCGCGACGCGGCTCGGCGGGCAGGAGGGGCCGCTGGTCACCACGGTCTTCGACCTGCTGCTCGCGCAGTACGGGGTGGCGCGCGAGGGGCTGCCCGGCGAGTGGCCCGCCTCGTACGAGGACGCCTCGCAGCCGGGTACGCCCGCCTGGCAGGAGGCTCTGACCTCGGTGCCCGCGGGGAAGTGCGTGAAGATCGCCCGCGAGTTCGCGGCGACGGCGGAGAAGTCGCGCGGGCGCTGCATGATCCTGATGGGCGCCGGCACCAACCACTGGTTCCACTCCGAGACGATCTACCGCGCCTTCCTCGCCCTGCTCCAGCTCACCGGCTGCCAGGGCCGCAACGGCGGCGGCTGGGCGCACTACGTGGGCCAGGAGAAGTGCCGCCCGGTCACCGGCTGGGCGACACTGGCCGGCGGCATCGACTGGAGCAGACCGCCCCGGCAGATGATCGGCACGGCCTACTGGTTCCTCCACACCGACCAGTGGCGTTACGACAGGTTCGCCGCGGACGTGCTCGCCTCGCCGCTGGGCGAGGGCCGCTTCGCGGGGATGACGGGCGCCGACTGCCTGGCCCTGTCGGCGCGCTCCGGGTGGATGCCCTCGTACCCGACGTTCGACCGCAACCCCCTCGACCTCGCCTCGTCCTCCGACGACCCGGTCGCGGACGCCGTCGAGGAGCTGAAGGCGGGCACGCTCAGGTTCGCCTGCGAGGACCCGGACGCCCCCGAGAACTGGCCGCGCGTCCTCACCCTGTGGCGTGCCAACCTGCTCGGCTCGTCCGCCAAGGGCGCCGAGTACTTCACCAGGCACCTGCTGGGCACGCACTCCTCGCTGCGCGCGGAGGAGGCCGCGCCCGGCGAGCGGCCCTCCACGGTGACCTGGCACGAGGAGGCCCCCGAGGGGAAGCTGGACCTGCTGGTGTCGCTGGACTTCCGGCAGACGTCCTCCACGCTCCTGTCCGACGTGGTGCTCCCCGCGGCGACCTGGTACGAGAAGCACGACCTCTCCACCACCGACATGCACCCCTACGTGCACTCCTTCACCCCGGCCGTCGACCCGCCGTGGCAGGCGCGCACGGACTTCGACACCTTCCGCGCCCTCGCGGACCGCCTCAGCGAGCTGTCCGTGGACCACCTGGGCGTGCGCAGGGACCTCGTGGCCACCGCGCTCCAGCACGACACCCCGGGCGAGACCGCGCAGCCCGGGGGCGTCGTCCTCGACTGGCGCAAGGGCGAGTGCGAGCCGGTGCCCGGAAGGACCCTGCCGAACCTGGCGGTCGTGGAGCGCGACTACACCGCGACCGGCGCGAAGTTCGCCGCGCTCGGCCCGCTGGTGGAGGAGCTGGGCCTGCCCGCCAAGGGCATCGCGCTCCACCCCGACCAGGAGGTCGAGGAGCTGAAGGAGCGCAACGGCGTCGTGCGCGGCGGGCCCGCCGACGGCCGCCCCGCCCTGGACACCGCCGTGAAGGCGGCCAACACCATCCTCGCCCTGTCGGGCACGACCAACGGGCGCCTGGCGACACAGGGCTTCCACACGCTTGAGACGCGCACCGGGCAGGAGATGGCGCACCTCGCCGCCGAGCACGAGGGCAAACGCGTCACGTACGCGGACACGCAGGCGGCGCCCGTGCCGGTGATCACCTCGCCGGAGTGGTCGGGCAGCGAGTCGGGCGGGCGGCGCTACACGGCGTTCACGCTCAACACCGAGCACCTGAAACCGTGGCACACCCTCACCGGGCGCCAGCACTTCTTCATCGACCACGACTGGATGCACGAGCTGGGCGAGGCGCTGCCGGTCTACCGGCCGCCCCTGGACATGAACCGCCTCTTCGGGGAGCCGCGGCTCGGCCCCGACGGCGAGCGGGAGGTGACGGTCCGCTACCTCACCCCGCACAACAAGTGGTCGATCCACTCCGAGTACCAGGACAACCTCTTCATGCTGTCGCTCTCGCGCGGCGGCCAGTCCATCTGGATGGCGCCGCAGGACGCGGACGCGATCGGCGTGAAGGACAACGACTGGATCGAGGCGGTCAACCGCAACGGCGTCGTGGTGGCGCGGGCGATCGTCTCGCACCGCATGCCGGCGGGGACGGTCTACATGCACCACGCCCAGGAGCGCACGGTGAACGTCCCGAAGGCGGAGACGACCGGCAGGCGCGGCGGCATCCACAACTCCCTGACCCGGCTGATCCTCAAGCCGTCGCACCTCATCGGCGGCTACGCGCAGTTGTCGTGGGCGTTCAACTACCTCGGCCCGACGGGCAACCAGCGCGACGAGGTGACGGTCGTCCGCCGCAGGACGCAGAAGGTGGAGTACTGAGATGCCCCGTGCCGCAACCGGCCGACGACGCGTCATGGCCCAGATCGCGATGGTGATGAATCTCGACAAGTGCATCGGCTGTCACACCTGTTCGGTCACGTGCAAGCAGGCGTGGACCAACCGCGACGGCATGGAGTACGTCTGGTTCAACAACGTCGAGACCCGCCCTGGCCAGGGCTATCCGCGCCGCTACGAGGACCAGGAGAAGTGGCGCGGCGGCTGGGAGCTGAACAAGCGCGGCGCCCTGAAGCTCAAGGGCGGCGGCCGGATCAAGTCGCTCCTGGAGATCTTCTCGAACCCCAAGCTGCCCGAGATCAAGGACTACTACGAGCCCTGGACGTACGAGTACAGGAACCTCACCGACGCGCCGCTCGGCGACGACTACCCGGTGGCCGAGCCGCGCTCCCTGATCTCCGGCAAGCCGATGAAGATCGAGTGGTCGTCGAACTGGGACGACAACCTCGGCGGCGCCACCGAGCACGGCCACCTCGACCCCATGGTCGCCAAGGTCCGCCGCCAGGCCGCCGACAAGGTGAGGTTCGCCTTCGAGCAGACCTTCATGTTCTATCTGCCGCGCATCTGCGAGCACTGCCTCAACCCGTCGTGCGTGGCGTCCTGCCCGTCAGGGGCGATGTACAAGCGCGAGGAGGACGGCATCGTCCTCGTCGACCAGGACCACTGCCGGGGCTGGCGCAAGTGCGTGACGGGCTGCCCGTACAAGAAGGTCTACTTCAACCACCGCAGCGGCAAGGCCGAGAAGTGCACGATGTGCTACCCGCGCGTCGAGGTGGGCCTGCCCACCGTCTGCTCGGAGACCTGCGTGGGACGCCTGCGCTACCTCGGCGTGATCCTGTACGACCCCGACAAGGTGACGGCGGCGGCCTCCGAGCCCGACGACGAGAAGCTGTACGAGGCGCAGCTCGGCGTCTTCCTCGACCCGGCCGACCCCGGGGTACGCGAGGACGCCGAGCGGTCCGGCATCTCGTACGACTGGATCGAGGCGGCCCGCCGCTCCCCCGTGCACGCGCTGATCAGCCGGTACAGGGTGGCGCTCCCGCTGCATCCGGAGTACCGCACCCTGCCGATGGTCTGGTACGTCCCGCCGCTCTCGCCGGTGGTGGACGCCCTCAACGAGACCGGGCACGACGGCGAGGACGCCGGCAACCTCTTCGGGGCGATCGACACCCTGCGCATCCCCCTCGAATACCTCGCGGAGATCTTCACCGCCGGGGACGTCGGCCCGGTGCGCGCCTCGCTGGAGAAGCTGGCGGCGATGCGGGCGCACATGCGGGCCATCAACCTCGGGGACGCGCCCGACGGCTCGGTGGCGGACGCGGTGGGGATGACGGGGCCGGAGATCGAGGAGATGTACCGCCTGCTCGCCGTCGCCAAGTACGACGAGCGCTACGTCATCCCGACCGCGGCCGTCGCGGACGCCCGGCACCTGGAGGAGACGGCCGTGCCCGACACGTGCAGCCTCGACCACCAGGACGGCCCGGGGATGGGCGGCGACGGCCCGTTCGGCCAGGACTCCGGCGGCAGGAAGCGGCTGCCCCTGGTCACCGTCGAGAACTTCCACGTGCTGCGGAAGCGGCAGACCGCCGACGAGCAGCCGAGCGCCGCCGAGAAGGCGAACGCGGCTCCGGAGGAGGACCGGTGACCGGCCGCGACGCCGTGCTGCACCAGGCCGCCGCGCTCTGCCTCGCCTATCCCGACGCGGAGTTCCACGAGCGGCTGCCCCTGATCGAGGCCGCCGCTCCCCCGGAGCTGGCCGGCTTCCTCGCGTACGCCGCCTCGACGGAGCCCCGCGAGCTGGCGGCGCACTACGTGCGGGTCTTCGACTTCAAGAACCGGCACAGTCTGTATCTGAGCTGGTGGCGGGAGGGCGACACCCGCAGGCGCGGCATGGCCCTGGTCCGCTTCAAGGAGGCGTACCGGGCGCACGGCCTGGAGTTCAGCGGCGAGGAGCTGCCGGACTTCCTCCCGGTGGTCCTCGAATTCTCGGCGCTCGCGGGGCCGGAACTGCTCCTGGAGCACCGCGGCGGCCTCGAACTGCTGCGCCTGGCCCTGCACGACGCGGGGACGCCGTACGCCGAGGTCCTTGAGGCGGTGTGCGCGAGCCTGCCGGGGCCCTCGCCCAGGGACCGCGCCGAGGCACTCGCGCTCGCCAGGTCGGGGCCGCCGCGCGAGACCGTCGGCCTCGAACCCTTCGCACTCATCGGGGAGCACTGATGAAGACCCTGCTGTGGGGTGTCCTGCCGTACGTCGCCTTCGTGCTGCTCGTCGCGGGCACCGTCTGGCGCTACCGCTACGACAAGTTCGGCTGGACGACCCGCTCCTCGCAGGTCTACGAGTCCAAGCTCCTGAACATCGCGTCCCCGATGTTCCACTACGGCATCCTGTTCGTCCTCGTCGGCCATCTCGTCGGCCTGTTCCTGCCGATGTCGTGGACGGACGGATTCGGCGTCGACGAGCACACCTACCACCTGTTCTCCCTGTACGGGGGCACGGCGGCCGGCGTCCTGCTCGTCCTCGGCATCCTGCTGCTGCTCTACCGGCGGCGGACCAACACGCCCGTCTTCCGCGCGACGACCGCCAACGACAAGCTGATGTACCTGGTGCTGTTCGCGGCGATCGTGCTCGGCATGGTCGCCAAGCTCACCCACACCTCGGGCGACGGCTACAACTACCGGGAGTCCATCGGCCCCTGGGCCCGCAGCCTGTTCACGCTGCGTCCCGACGTCGACCGGATGACGGGCGTGCCGGTGCTGTACGAGATCCACGCGGTGGTGGGCATGGTGCTGTTCGCGCTGATCCCCTTCACCCGGCTCGTGCACATGTTCAGCGCGCCCGTGCAGTACCTGTTCCGGCCGTACGTGGTGTACCGGAGCAAGGACCCGGGCCGGGTCGGCGCCCGGCCCGAGCGGCGCGGCTGGGAGCGGACGGAACCCTAGGGGGTGCCTTCCTTCCCGCCCTTGCCCCGGTCCTCCTCGTCCACGATCTCGGCGTCCACCACGCCCTCCTCGGTGGACGGCCCTGAAGCCGGGCCGGGGGTGGCGCCGGTGGGCGGCGGCTCCTGGGCGGTGCTCCCGGCGTCGGCGTAGAGCGCCTGGCCGAGCTTCTGGCTGACCGTCGCGAGCTTCTCGGCGCCCGTGCGCAGGGCCGCCGTGTCGTCCGCCTTGTCCTTGAGGGTGTCCCTCAGCTCGGCCGCGGCGGTCTCCACCTCGGTCCTCGTCGCCGCGGGGACGTCAGCGAGCCGCGCGGCGTTGTCCTTGAGGAACCGCTCCGTCTGGTGCAGGAGCTGCTCGGCCTGGTTGCGGGTCTCGGCGGCCTCGCGCCGCCTGCGGTCCTCCTCCGCGTGCTCCTCGGCCTCGCGGACCATGCGGTTGATGTCGTCCTCGGGCAGCGCGGAGCCGCCGGTCACCGTCATGCGCTGCTCGCGCCCCGTGGCCTCGTCCTTGGCCGAGACGTGCATGATGCCGTTGGCGTCGATGTCGAAGGTGACCTCGATCTTGGGGACGCCGCGCGGCGCGGGCGGCAGCCCCGTCAGGTCGAAGACGCCGAGCTTCTTGTTGTACGCGGCGATCTCCCGCTCGCCCTGGAAGACCTGGATGCCGACCGACGGCTGGTTGTCCTCGGCGGTGGAGAAGGTCTCCGAACGCCGGGTCGGGATGGTGGTGTTGCGCTCGATGAGCTTGGTCATGATGCCGCCCTTGGTCTCGATGCCGAGGGAGAGCGGCGTCACGTCGAGGAGCAGCACGTCCTTCACGTCGCCCCGGATCACACCGGCCTGGAGGGCCGCGCCGAGCGCCACGACCTCGTCGGGGTTGACGCCCTTGTGGGGGTCCTTGCCGGTGAGTTCCCTGACCAGTTCCGTGACGGCGGGCATCCGCGTGGAGCCGCCCACCAGGATGACGTGGTCGACGGTGGAGAGCGCGACGCCCGCGTCCTTGACCGCCTGGTGGAAGGGGACCTTGCAGCGTTCGAGGAGATCCGCCGTCAGCTCCTGGAAGCGGGCGCGGGTCAGCTTCTCCGCGAGGTGCAGCGGGCCGTCGGCCGAGGCGGTGATGTAGGGGAGGTTGATGTCCGTCTCGCTGGACGAGGAGAGCTCGATCTTGGCCTTCTCGGCGCCCTCGCGCAGCCGCTGGAGCGCCATCTTGTCCTTGCCGAGGTCCACGCCGTGCGCGTTCTTGAACTGCCGCACCAGGTGCTCGACGATCCGCTGGTCCCAGTCGTCGCCGCCGAGCCGGGTGTCGCCGTTGGTGGCCTTCACCTCGATGACGCCCTCGCCCATCTCCAGGAGTGAGACGTCGAAGGTGCCGCCGCCGAGGTCGAAGACGAGGACGGTCTGGTCGTCGCCCTTGTCCAGGCCGTAGGCGAGGGCCGCCGCCGTGGGTTCGTTGATGATGCGCAGGACGTTCAGGCCCGCGATCTCCCCGGCCTCCTTGGTGGCCTGGCGCTGGGTGTCGTCGAAGTAGGCGGGGACGGTGACCACCGCGTCGGTGACGTCCTCGCCGAGGTAGGACTCGGCGTCGCGCTTGAGCTTCTGCAAAACGCGCGCGGAGAGTTCCTGGGCGGTGTAGCGGGTGCCGTCCACGGAGCCGCTCTCCGGGAAGCGCCAGCCGCTGTCGCCCATGTGGCGTTTGACGGAGCGCGCGGTGCGCTCCACGTTCGTCACCGCCTGCCGTTTGGCGACCTCGCCCACCAGTACGTCGCGGTTCTTGGCGAAGGCGACGACCGAGGGTGTGGTGCGCGCGCCCTCGGCGTTGGCGACGACGGTCGGTTCACCTCCCTCCAGCACGGCCACCACTGAGTTCGTCGTCCCGAGGTCGATCCCGACCGCACGTGCCATGGGTCCAGTCCCTTCCGCCGCGAGCGCATGTCCCCCGTGTCCAGGTCTACTCCGCTCTCCATCACAAAACTTGAGCGGCATCTTGTCAATGCCCAGAGGGGACAAGCTCGGACGGGACAGGCCCGGGCGGTGTGCGGGCCGGACACGACGGTGCCGCCGCCCTCAGCGGGGCGGCGGCACCGTCAGCGGCCGGTGTCGCCTCAGGCGAGCTTGGCGGAGAGCGTGATGGTCGTGCCCGACAGGGCCTGGCTCACCGGGCAGTTGGCCTTCGCGTCCTCGGCGGCGGCGGTGAAGGCCTGCTCGTCGAGGCCCGGCACCTCGCCCTCGACGGTGAGGTGGATGCCAGTGATGCCGGTGCCCGGCTGGAAGGTGACGTCGGCGGACGTCGTCAGGCGGGTGGGCGGGGTGCCCGCGCCCGTCAGGCCGTGCGAGAGCGCCATGGAGAAGCAGCTGGAGTGAGCGGCCGCGATGAGCTCCTCGGGGCTGGTCCTGCCGTTCGCCTGCTCGGCGCGCGACGGCCAGGACACCGGCTGCTCCCCGATGCCGGAGGAGTCGAAAGTGACGGTGCCCGAGCCCTCCGTGAGAGAGCCTTCCCAGACCGTGTGCGCGGAGCGCGTGGTTGCCACGATGCAGTTCCCTTCGGTGCGGTTCCGTGATCGGAAGGTGCGTGGCCACCATCCGATCACACTCGGGGCGGAAACGGGCCGCGCGGGGGCGGAGCGGTGCCTCAGGGATGATGCGAGCCGAGCGTTCCTGCCCGTCGGGGGTCAGTCCTCCGGGGCGGTGACGGTGGCGGCCCGCTGCCTGCGGGCCGCCATCACCGCGTAGACGAGCACGCCCACGAAGAGGAACAGCACACCCTGGTAGACGGCCGCGTACCCGGAGCCGCCCACCAGCCACATCGAGAAGGCGAACGCGACGCCGACGAGGACCCCGTCCCGCACGAGGCGCCCGCGGTCGACCCGCTCGCGCCGCCCGGACACGAGGAAGTAGATCTGCGCGGCGGTGGCCAGGAGGTAGGGCACGGTCGCCGTGAACGTGGTGATCAGGACGAGGGACTCGAAGACGCCGCCGGAGCCCGCCGTGTAGTTGTAGACGGTCAGCAGTGAGGCGAGGACGACGGTCACGAGGACGCCGACGGTCGGCACGCCCCGCTTCTTCTTCCCGAAGGCTCCGGGGAACAGCCCGTCCCTGGCGGCCGCGTACGGCGTCTGGGCGCTCAGCAGTGTCCAGCCGTTGAGCGCGCCGACCATGGAGACCAGAGCGGCACAGGCCACGGCGGTGCCGCCCCAGGAGCCGCCGAACATGACGTCGACCGCGTCGGAGAAGGGCGCCGTCGAGCCCACCAGCTTCTCGTGGGCGACGGTGCCGAAGACGGCGAGGGTGCCGAGGAGGTAGACGAGGGCGGCGCCGACGGTGCCGAGGATGGTGGCGCGCCCGACGTTGCGCCGCGGGTCGCGGACCTCGCCGGCGCTGACGGCGGCCGACTCCACGCCGAGGTAGGAGAAGAGCAGGATCGCGGCGGCCGCCGAGACCGCACCGACCGGGCTGTCGTCGCTCGCCCTGAAGGGGCCGAGGTTGCCGCTGTCGAAGAAGAAGAGCCCGCCGACGGCGACGAGGAGCAGCGGCAGGAACTTCAGGACGGTGGCGACGAGCTGGACCGCGCCGACGTACCGGGTGCCGGCGAAGTTGGCCGCGGCGGGGAGCAGTTGCAGCACCAGCGCGGCGAGGCAGGCGGACCACTTGTGGTCGTCGACCGGGACGAGCACGTCGAGGTAGCCGACCGCGGCCACGGCGAGGGCGGCGTTGGAGACCCAGGTGGTGATCCAGTACGACCACGCGGCGAGGAACCCGGCGAAGTCGCCGAAGGCCTCGCGCGCGTACACGTAGGGACCGCCGGTGCGCGGGTCGCGCTCGGCGAGCCGTCCGAAGACGAGGGCGAGGGCGATGGCGCCGGCGGTGAGCACGGCGAAGGCGACGAGGCTGATGGTGCCGAAGGGGGCGACGGACGCGGGCAGCAGGAAGATGCCACCACCGATGATGTTGCCCATCACGAGGCAGGTGGCGATGGGGAGCCCGAAGCGGCGGGCGTGCTTGCTCCGCGCCGCGTCCTGCTCTCCGCCTGCCGGACCCGACTGCCGCGGTGGGGTTCCGGTGTCGTGCATGGGGTGGTGCGCCTCTCGTCGTGCCGGGTGCCCGGGATCGCCGGGCGCAAGACATGGTCGGGCACGGCGGACGCCGCTCAAAATCAGCGCGTTTTGTCCTGCCGGGCATGGTCGACGGCCGCAAAAGCTGTGCTCTCGGTGGCTCCGGACGGCGATTCATCCACCGGAATGAAAGGTTCCGCCGCCTGGGCCGCGCGGGCCGCCACCGGTATCTCGGGACCCGCGTCCTCGCCGAGCCAGTCCCGCAGGACGCGGTGGATCTGCTCGGCGCCGACCAGCCGCCGCCCGTCGGCCACCGGGTCGGGCAGCGTGAGCGGGGACAGCAGGAACGGGTGGGACTGCGCCCCGCCGAGCCCGCCGTGCGAACCGATCTGCTCCTCGAAGGCGAGGACCTCGCCCTCGTCCGGGTCGTACCAGGAGTTGACCATGATGTCGGCGGTGTGCGGGAAGCCGTCGGTGCGCCGGACCGCCTCCAGGGCGCCGGGCCCGAAGTCGGCGAGCGGCCCGAGGTCCGCCGGGTCCTCGTCCAGGTACACCTCGGCCCCGCGCGCCCCGAGCACGAGCCCGCCGCGCTCCGCGTCGCGTACGAGGAGGAAGCCGATCCCCGGGTGGTTGGCGAGAGTGGGGAGCAGCGCCGGATGGCGGCGGTCGATCTCCTGGCGGGTCATGCGGTGGGAGACGTCGGGGAACGAGACCAGCCCCAGGTTGCCCGAGGCCAGCACGACCGGCTCCGCCCGGCGGGCGGGCCGCCGCTCGTCGGCGCCCTCCTCGACCGGCCTGCGCAGGGCCGCCCGCACCGCCGCGCGGGCCTCGGCGCCGCTGTGCGTGCGCTGCGCCCTGCGCGGCACGGGAAGGCCGCAGCCGGCCCTGACGAGGTCGCCGAGGGTGAGGCCGTAGCGGGCCCGGAAGGTCTCGCCCGGGCTCTGCCCGTGGTCGGAGAGGACCACGATCCGGTAGGCGCGGGGCGCGTGCTCGGCCACCTGCTCAAGCAGCGCGAGGGAGCGGTCGAGGCGCCGCAGGACCTTGTCGGCGTCCTTGCCGCACGGCCCCGAGTGGTGCGCCACCTCGTCGTACGCGACGAGGTCGGCGTAGACCGCGCTGCGCCCGGCGAGCATGTCCCCGATGACGGCGGCGACCACCACGTCGCGCTCGACGACGGTCGCGAAGGCGCGGATGAACGGGTAGAGGCCGCCCCTGCCGACGCGCGGGCGGCGCCGCTCGGCGCGGGCCCGCAGGGACTCGCCGATCTCACGGAAGACCTCGGCGACGAAGGACAGGGCGGTGCGGACGGCGTTGGCGGGGTCGGAGAAGTAGGCGAAGTACCCGGCCCGCGACCGGTTCTCCCTGCCCCGCCGCGCGGCCACGGAGAGGACGAGGGCGAGCTGTTCGGCACCGCCGCTGAAGAGGTTGCCGCGGCTCGCGCCGTCGACGGTGAGGAGACCGCCGTCGCCGGTGCGCTCGACGGCGCGGCGCTGGAGCTCCACGGCCGAGGAGGGCCGGTTGCTGACCATGACCTCGCCGGTGTCCTTCTCGTACCACCGGAACGCGGGGACGTCGTGGTTGGAGCCGTGCAGGATGCCGAGCTGGCTCGCCCCGGTCTGGCTCGACCAGTCGGTGCGCCACGGGGTGAGGCGGTGGGTGGCCTCGGTGCCGCCCTCCCCGAGCCACCGCCCGAGGGTGGGCGTCAGGCCCCTGACGACGGCGGCGAGCAGCACGTCGTGCCCGACCCCGTCGAGCTGGATGAAGACCGTGCCGGGGTGGGTGGCGCCCGTCCCGTCCTGCCCGCCGCGGCGGCGGCGCCGGTCGGCGAGGCGGTAGAGGCGGCGGCGGTAGGCGTCGTCGTCGCGGACGGCGAGGGCGCCGCCGGTGGCGGAGGCGACGGCGGACATCACCGCGGCGACGACCACGGCGGTCTCGGGGCCCGACTCGCCGCGGCCCTCGGGGATGAGGCGCAGGGCGAGCAGGAGCAGCGAGCCGTTGAGGAAGAAGGCGAGCAGGCCGAGCACGAGGGCGGGCACCAGCAGCAGGGCGCGCACCAGCAGCGGCCACACGAGCGCGGAGAGCAGCCCGAACGCGCCGGCGCCGAGGGCCGCGGTGGTCGCGATGCGGGTGGCGCTGTCGCCGCCGTCGGCCTGCAGCCTGAAGTCGGGCAGGATGCCGGCGAGCACGAGCATCGTCAGCGTGCTGACGGCCCATACGGCGACCACGCGCCACGCGGCGCTGCCGGTCTTCCGCCATCGCCCCATGCGGCCACTCCTCTTGCCCGAACAGGGCACCACCCTGCCATACCCGGGCAGAGCGCTCCGAACCGGCGGTCCCCTCGCTCAGCGGCCGTCGTACCCCGCGGTGGGCATGGAGAGCCGCCGGTGCACCCGCGCCTTCATCCGCGCGTCGTACGCCGGCTCGGCGAGGCCCGCCGTCTCGATCCGCACGCCCCGCCGCGCGCACTCCGCGGCGAACTCCTCGGGGCAGCGCAGTGCCTGGTCGAGGACCCTGCGGCTCGGTACGACGAAGAGGTCCACCAGGCCCGCGTCGACGTCGCCCCAGAGGATGCGGTGGTCGGTGCGCAGCGCGCGTACGACGAGTTCGCGGGTGATCACGTACCCGTGGGCGGCGGCCCAGCGGGCGCACATGGCGTGCTGGCTGCGCGAGTCGACCAGGAAGGGGTCGGCCTCCAGCTCGGCGAGCGGCACGAGGCTGGCGATCGCCGCCGCCCGCACCACGGCGGCGGAGGCGCCCCCGTGCTCCTCCATGGCGTACCCCTCACCCTCGGCGTGGCCGCTGACCCTACTCCTGGCCGTAGGCTCGGAGACAGTCGCCATAAGGAGGAACCGGGTGCCCGTCGAGGTCACATGGTGGGGCCACGCCACTTGTACGGTCGAGGACTCGGGTGTCCGCGTCCTCACCGATCCGCTCTTCGCCCGCCGCCTCGCGCATCTGCGGCGCCGCAGAGGCGCCCTGCCGCCCCCGGCGGCGGCCGTCGCCGACGTGGTGCTCCTTTCGCATCTGCACGCCGACCACCTGCACGTTCCTTCGCTGGCCCGGCTCGCGCCCGGCACCCTGGCGCTGGTCCCGCGCGGCGCGTCCCGCGCGGTGCCCGGCCTGGCGCGCAGGCTGCCGCACCTGCGGCTCACCGAGGTCGTGCCGGGCGACGAGGTGCCGGTGGGCGGCCTCGTGGTCCGCGTGGTGCCCGCGCGGCACGACGGGCGCAGGCTGCCCGTGGGGCCGCAGCGCTCCCCCGCCCTCGGCTATGTGGTGAGCGGCGAGGCCCGCACGTACTTCGCCGGGGACACCGGGCTCTTCGAGACGATGGCCGAGGAGGTCGGCGACGTCGACGTGGCGCTGCTCCCGGTCGGCGGCTGGGGCCCCTACCTCGGCCACGGCCACCTGGACGCGGGCCGCGCCGCCGAGGCGCTCGTCAGGCTCGCGCCGCGCAGCGCGGTCCCCGTGCACTACGGCACGTACTGGCCGATCGGGATGGACGCGGTGCGCCCGCACGAGTTCCACGCGCCGGGCGCGGAGTTCGTGCGCCACGCGCGGCGCCTCGCCCCGAAGGTGACGGTGCACCGGCTGGCCCACGGCGAGAGCGTGCTGCCGGAGGTGGCCAGGTGACGCTCGCGGCGGTGGCCCAGATACCGCCGGAGAGCACGCAGCAGGCGCTCGGCTACCCCTCGCTTTTCCTGCTCGTGGTGATCGGCGCGCTGGTGCCGGTGGTGCCGACGGGCGCGCTCGTCAGCTCGGCGGCGGTGGTGGCCCTGCACCAGACGGCGCCGTTCTCGCTGCTCGTCGTCTTCGCCGTCGCGGCGTTCGCGGCGTTCCTCGGCGACATCGGCCTGTACTGGCTCGGGCGGCGCGGCATGCGGTCGAAGAACGGTTCGCGCTGGCTGGAGGCGCTCAGGGACCGGGCGCCCGAGGAACGGCTCGCGCAGGCGCAGGCGAAGCTGAAGGACCACGGCGTGCTGGTCCTGGTGCTCTCCCGGCTCGTGCCCGCGGGCCGCATCCCGGTGATGCTGGCCTGCCTGCTGGCGAAGATGCCGCTGCGGCGGTTCGCCCGCGGCAACCTGCCCGCCTGCCTCGCCTGGGCGGCGACGTACCAGGTGATCGGCATCCTCGGCGGCTCGCTCTTCGAGGAGCCGTGGGAGGGCGTCGTGGTGGCGGTCGTCCTGACCCTGCTGCTCGGCCTGGCGCCCGCGGCCTGGCGCAGGGTCCGGCGGGCGCACGCCTAGGTGTATTGATCACGAGCGTTGTTAACAGGGCTGGGTCTTGATCATGGCGAAGACCTCCGGTGTGGTGGAGGTGTCTAGGCTCCACACCACACACGG
>NZ_JBFAHX010000010.1:0-215376 GCF_040654435.1 Streptomyces sp. NPDC050703 | reverse complement strand
CCCGGTGCCCTCGGGCACCGGGGGCCGTGGTGTGCTCACCTCGCCCGCGGCGCCGCCGTCTCGTCGAGCCTCTCCAGGACGCGGGTGCGCAGCAGTTCGTACTCCTCGCGGAGCCGGCCTATCCGGGGCGGCCTGGCGACGACCGTCCCCTCGGTCACCACCTCCTCGGGCGCGAACTGCTCCCGGGTGAGGTCGATCTCGTACTCCCCGCCGATCCTGTTCCACCAGTGGAAGTCCGTCCGCCGGCCGTCGACGTGGACCTCGCCCCGCAGCAGGTCACCGCCCAGCAGGTCGTTCAGGACCAGCGCCGTGACGCCGCACTGGTCCCTGGCCGGGTTGTCGGCGCTCCACTGCGACCGGCACTCCGGTGTCATGGTGTCGGGGCCCCAACTGTCGCGGACGGCCGCCTGGATGTCGGTGAGAAGCAGAGGGTTCATGGGCCCCACCATGGCACCCGCCACTGACAATCACCCGTCCCCGCGGCCCGGCGGGGGCTCCGCGAGGCGTACGACCCCGCGCTCGGCCGCCTCGTCGACGAACTCCGCGTCGAACCCCGCCGCCGCGAGGACGTCCCGCGTGTCCGCCCCCGCGCCCCGCACCTCGGGCCGCACCCGCGCCGGGGTGCGGGAGAGCGAGACGGGCGGGGCGAGCCCGCGGTAGCCGTCGCTCTCGACGACCAGGCCGCGGTGGCGCGTCTGGGGGGCCGTCAGCGCCTCGGCGACGTCGTGCACGGGTGAGGCCGGGATGCCGCGCGCGGTGAGCAGCGCGGTGAGTCCGGCGCGGTCGTGCCCGGCGATGGCCTCCTCCAGGGCCGCGCGAAGCTCTCCCTGATGGCGCACCCGGTCCGCGTTGGTGCGAAAGCGCGGGTCCTCCACCAGGCCGGGCAGGGCGAGGACATCGGCGAGCGCGCGGAACTGCCGGTCGTTGCCGACCGCGATGAAGACCGGCCCGTCGGCGGCGGCGAAGGAGTCGTAGGGGGCGATGGAGGGGTGCGCGGAGCCGGTGCGGCGCGGCACGGTGCCGTCGGCGAGGTACGAGGCCGAGTGCGGGTGGAGGAGGCTGACCGCGGTGTCGAGGAGGGTGCAGTCGACGAGCTGGCCGAGGCCCGAGCGGTGCCGTTCGTGCAGGGCGAGCAGGATGCCGGAGAAGGCGAGGACACCGGTGACCTGGTCGACGACGGGTACGCCCACGCGCAGCGGCGGCCCGTCGTGCTCGCCGTTGACGCTCATGAGGCCGCCGTAGGCCTGGAGCACCGCGTCGTAGCCGGGCTGACCGCCGAGCGGTCCCCCGGTGCCGAAGCCGGTGATCCGGCAGTGGATGAGGGCGGGGTGGCGGTGGCGCAGGTCCTCGTCGGCGTAACCCCACTTGGCGAGGGTGCCCGCCTTGAAGTTCTCGACGAGGACGTCGGCGTCGCGCAGCAGGGCGTCGAGGATGTCGCGTCCCTCGGGCGCGGACAGGTCGACGACGATGTTCTTCTTGGCGCGGTTGAGGTTGCGGTAGTACGCGGAGGTGTCGGGCGCGACGAACGGCGGGCCCCAGCCCCGGGTCTCGTCGCCGGCCGGGGGCTCGACCTTGATGACGTCGGCGCCGTGGTCGGCGAGCAGCTGCGCGCAGTAGGGGCCGGCGAGGACCCGGGACAGGTCGAGCACCCTGAGCCCGGCCAGGGCACCGCCGGGCTCGGTGGCCGCGGTGTTCGCCGCGGACGGTGTCGGCGGGTTCGGCATCGGCAGGACCTCGGCAGACTCGGCTCGTGGCGCATGGCCCGGGATGCCGCCGAGGCTATGGACCCCATGATCGCCGGGTCAAGACCGGCCGGGACACAATGCGCGCATGCCCACTTCGCCCTCCGGCCGCCCCGTGCGGCCCGCCATGATCCGTACGGCCCGCCTCGACCTCGTACCGCTGCGGGTCGAGCACGCCGACGCCCTGTCCCGTGTCCTCGACGATCCGGCGCTGCACACGTTCATCGGCGGCGCCCCGGAAGACGCCGACGCGCTCCGCGCCCGCTACCGGCGCATGCTCGCGGGCTCCCCGGACCCCGGGGTCTCCTGGTGCAACTGGGTCATCGCCCTCCGCGAGGAGGACGGCGCCCCGTTGGCCGGCACCGTGCAGGCCACGGTCGGCCCCGGCGCTCCCGGACCCGTCGCGGAGATCGCCTGGGTGGTCGGGACCGCCTGGCAGCGGCGCGGGATCGCGACGGAGGCGGCCCGTGGCCTGGTGGACTGGCTGGCGGAACAGGGCGTGCGCACGGTGGTCGCGCACGTCCATCCGGACCACGGGGCGTCGGCGGCCGTCGCGGCGGCGGCCGGCCTCGCCGCCACGGACACGGTCCAGGACGGCGAGATCCGCTGGCAGTCGCCCTCGGACGGGACCCGGCGCCGGGCGCGGGATCAGTAGGGGCGGTCGCCCGTGATCGCGACGCGCTCCGCGACCCGGCGGTGCGGGGCGTAGTCGTCGACCGCGTAGTGCTGGGTCGCGCGGTTGTCCCAGAACGCCACGTCGCCCGCCCGCCAGTGGAAGCGCACCTGGTACTCCGGCACGTGGGCCTGGCGCACGAGGAGGCTCAGGAGCCGGTCGCTCTCCTCGCGGTCCATGCCCACGATGTGCGTGGTGAAGGAGGTGTTGACGAAGAGCGTCCGCCGCCCGGTCTCCGGGTGGGTGCGCACCACGGGGTGGGTGACGGGCGGGAACCGGTCCTGGTGCGGCACGAGCTTGTCGGGGCCGTAGAAGCGGGCGAAGCCGGGGATGAAGTCGTGCACGGCCAGCGCCCCTTCGATGCGCTCCTTGACGTCGTCGGGGAGGTTGTCGTAAGCGGCGGCCATGTCGGCCCACATGGTGTCCCCGCCGTGGGGCGGCACCTCGCGGAGCTGGAGGACCGCGCCGAGGGCCGGGCGTTCGCGGAAGGTGACGTCCGCGTGCCAGACGTTCTCGTACGTGGGGGTGGCGCTGCCGCCCTTGTCGAAGCGGACGACGTCGTCGGCGGAGCCGCGGGCGAGCAGCGGGTTGGTCTCCAGGTCGCCCCAGTTGCGGGCGAAGGCGCGCTGCTGCTCGGAGGTGATGCCGGCGCCGCGGAAGAACAGCACCTTCCATTCGAGCAGAGCGCGGTTCAGCTCCTCGCGCAGGGCGAGCGTGAGGGGCCGCGCGAGGTCGACGCCGCGGATCTCGGCGCCGATGAGGCGCCCCTGCGGGACGAGGTCGAACAGGTCGTAGGGCCGCTCCTGGCCGCCTTCGGGGAGGCGGTTCAGGGTGCGGCGGCCCTCGTACATGCCGTCGGCGGGGACGCGGGCCTCGCGCAGGACGGGGGTGTACGGGGCGCGGTCGGTGACAGCCATGGCGGGATGATCCTTCGGGTGAGGGGGAACGGGCGGCTGTGCGGAGGGGACTCCGGGGACAGCTAGCGGCCCGATCGCTCGCACCCGCGCCGCCACGGGACGCCGAACGTCCGGTCGGCGGCGGTCAGGTGCTGGATCATGGTCGTCATTGTGGGGCGCGCCGCGCACCGGGTCAACAGGGCCGTGGCGTCAGCCGTCCCGCCGCGCGGGCCGCAGCACTCCCCCGTACTCGTAGATGCCCTTGTTCGCCTCGGTGGCGCCGAGGTACGGCACGAGGTCCGGGTCGACGGGGGCCAGCGGCGGCTGTCCGGCGTCGGGGCGCCAGTCGACGAGGTTCACCAGGCCGGGCTCGACCGGGTCGAGTCCTTCGAGGAGGGCGTCCACCTCGGCGGGGGTGCGCGTCTGCCACGGGACGCCGCCGCCGGAGATGTGGGCGGTCATCGCGGCGCCCCTCGCGGGGTCGTCGGCGACCACCTGGGAGAAGCCGAGGAGGCTGCCGGGCGCGGCGCGGTCGATGAGGGTGCGCAGGACGTGCCGGGGCCCGTCGGCGTCGACGAGGTGGTGGCCCACGGAGAGGAAGAGGACGGCGACCGGCTCGTCGAAGTCGATGAGCCGCACCACGTCGGGGTGGCCGAGGATCTCCTTCTGGTCCCGCATGTCGCCCTGGATCACGGTGGTCGACGCGTCGTCGGCGAGCAGCGCGCGGCCGTGCGCGAGGACGATCGGGTCGATGTCCACGTAGACGACGCGGGCGTCGGGGGCGAAGCGCTGGGCGACCTGGTGGACGTTGTCGTCGGTGGGCAGGCCGCAGCCCATGTCGATGAACTGCCGGATGCCGGCCTCGCGGGTCAGGTAGCGCACCACACGGAAGAGGAACTCACGGTTCTGCCGGGCGATGTCGACGCACTCGGGGAACGAGGGCAGGGTGGAGAGCAGGAAGTCCCGGTCCACCTCGTAGTTGTCCTTGCCGCCGAGCATCCAGCCGTAGGCGCGTGCCGAGGTCGGGATGTCGTAGGGGATGGACGACGGGTCCACCGTTCCGGGCCGGTTGTCGCTGTCCACTGCGCGCTCTCCACCTCTCCCGTGGGCCTCACGGGACGTGATCCGTGACGGTGACACTATCCGGTGGTCCACGTTCGGGTGAACCGAGTGGGAGAAGTCAACGGGGTTGGCGGAGCGGTCGGTTGAGGCACGCGCGGCACAGCGCACCGGCGGGTAACTTCTCCGGCCGGCAGTGGCGTGCGCCACCCGCGCGCCGCGCGGGCCCCCGCATGGCGCATGATCGTGGCACAGAGCCACCCGTCATCCCTGTACCACCCAGAGAGGACCTCCCCATGGAAGACCGCTTCGACGTCGTCGTGCTCGGAGCAGGACCCGGCGGCTACGTGGCCGCCATCCGCGCCGCCCAGCTGGGCAAGCGGGTAGCCGTCGTCGAGGAGAAGTACTGGGGCGGTGTCTGCCTCAACGTCGGCTGCATCCCGACGAAGGCGCTGCTGCGCAACGCCGAGCTGGCCCACCTCTTCACGCACGAGCAGAAGACGTACGGCATCAAGGTCGAAGGGCAGGTCTCCTTCGACTACGGCGAGGCGTACAGCCGCAGCCGCACGGTCGCGGACGGCCGCGTCAAGGGCGTCCACTTCCTGATGAAGAAGAACGGCATCACGGAGTTCGACGGCCGGGGCACGTTCCTGGACGCGAACACGCTCCAGGTCGCGAAGTCCGACGGCACCACCGCCACCATCGGCTTCGAGAACTGCGTCATCGCCACCGGCGCCACGCCCCGCCTGCTGCCCGGCACCAGCCGCAGCGAGCGCGTCGTGACGTACGAGGAGCAGATCCTCGCCGACTCCCTGCCGCGCTCCATCGTGATCGCGGGCGCGGGCGCGATCGGCATCGAGTTCGCCTACGTCCTGCACAACTACGGCGTGAAGGTCACGATCGTCGAGTTCCTCGACCGCGTCGCGCCCCTGGAGGACGCGGACGTCTCCAAGGAGCTGGCCAAGCAGTACCGCAAGCTCGGCATCGACGTCATGACCTCCACCCGCGTGGAGTCCATCGACGAGTCGGGCGAGCAGGTCCGGGTGACCGTCACGGGCAAGGACGGCAAGGAGCAGGTCCTTGAGGCCGACAAGGTCCTCCAGGCCATCGGTTTCGCGCCGAACGTCTCGGGCTACGGCCTGGAGGCGACGGGCGTGGCGCTCACCGAGCGCGGCGCGATCGACGTCGACGGCCGCTGCCGCACGAACGTCCCGCACATCTACGCCATCGGCGACGTGACCGCCAAGCTGATGCTGGCGCACACCGCGGAGGCCATGGGCGTCATCGCCGCGGAGACCCTCGCGGACGCCGAGACGATGGAACTCGACTACGTGATGATCCCGCGCGCCACCTACTCCCAGCCGCAGATCGCCAGCTTCGGCTGGACGGAGGCGCAGGCCAAGGAGAAGGGCTTCGACGTCAAGGTCGCCAAGTTCCCCTTCCAGGCGAACGGCAAGGCGCACGGCCTCGGCGACACCGTCGGCTTCGTGAAGGTCATCAGCGACGCGAAGTACGGCGAGATCATCGGCGCCCACCTGATCGGCCCCGACGTCACCGAGCTGCTGCCCGAGCTGACCCTGGCCCAGCAGTGGGACCTGACCGTCCACGAGGTGGCCCGCAACGTCCACGCGCACCCGACCCTCGGCGAGGCCGTCAAGGAAGCGGTGCACGGCCTGGCCGGACACATGATCAACTTCTGAGGCGGCGCCGGACGCCCCGCCGTGACGCGAGTGACCGAAAGTGGGTGGCTCGACTGGCGGGGCGGCCCGGACCGGCCGATCCTTGTCGGGACACGACTGTGCGCCTCGGGGGCGAGGAGAGGCAGAGCCGATGTTTTCTGGTCTGGGCCGATTCGTGGTGCGCCGCCCGTGGTGGATCATCCTGGCGTGGGTGGTGGCGGCCGGCGCGGTGATCTCACTGGCACCGAAACTCACCTCCAGTTCCGACGAGGCGAGCTTCCTTCCCGAGCATTACGAGTCGATTCGCGCGGCCGACGTGCAGGAGAAGGAGTTCCCCGAGCAGCAGAACGTCGGCGCCGTCATCGTCTTCCAGCGCTCCGACGGCGGGAAGCTGACGGCCGCGGACTCCGCCGACGTGGAGCGCGTCTCCAAGGAGCTGCAGGCACGGAAGATCCCCGAGGTGCGGGCCGTCGTGCCGGGCGAGGTCTCGCCCAACAAGCTGGTGCGGACGTCGGTCGTCGCCATGCCGAAGATCACCGACCCCGAGGACACCGGGCAGCAGGACGCCGTGGAGAAGCTGCGCTCCGACCTCGGCCCCGAGCTGAAGGGCACCGGCCTGACGGCCGGGATCACCGGCTCCGCCGCCCAGGCGCTGGACGAGAGCGACGCCTCCCAGCGCGCGGGCATGCTCGTCGGGGTCGGCACGATCGTCATCATCATCGTGCTGCTGCTCGTCATCTTCCGCAGCCCCATCATCGCGCTGCTTCCGGTGGTCCTCATCGGCCTCATCTCCCCGATGGCCACCGGACTGATCGCCTCCGCCAACGAGGCCTTCGACATGAAGGCCGACTCCTCCATCCAGGAGCTGCTCACCGTCGTGCTCTTCGGCGTGGGCACGGACTACATCCTGTTCCTGCTCTTCCGCTACCGCGAGGCGCTGCGGGCGGGCGAGGACCCCAAAGGGCGCCATGGTGCACGCCGTCGAGCGGGTCGGGGAGGCCATCACGTCGGCGGCGGGCGCCGTCATCGTCGCCTTCGCCGCCCTCACGCTCTCCTCGCTCGGCATGCTCCGGTCCATGGGCCCCGCGCTCGCCATCGCGGTCTTCCTGACGCTGCTCGCCGGCCTCACGCTGGTGCCCGCCGTGGTCTCGCTGCTCGGCACGAAGGTGTTCTGGCCGTCGAATTCCTGGCGGCACGAGCCGCAGGGCACCGGATTCGCCCGGCTCGGCACGTCGATCGCCCGCAGGCCCGCGGTGTGGGCGGTGGTCTCGGCCCTGTTCATGGGCGCCCTGACCCTCGGCGCCCTCGGCTACCGGGCCAACTTCGACCTCGCCGGGTCCTCGCTGCCCGACGACAAGGAGTCGATGGTCGCGATGCGGGACCTGGAGAAGGGGTTCCCCGCCGGTTCCACCGACCCGACCTCCGTCTACCTCACCTCGACCTCCGAAAAGCCGGTGTCGCAGCAGCGGGCCGCCGCCTTCCGTGAGCGGCTCGCCGACGTGCCCGGCGTGGGCTCGGTCGCGGCTCCCCGCCTGAACCCAGGGCGCACGACGGCCTCGTACTCCGTGATCCTCTCGGACCCGCCCGCCTCCGACAAGGCGCTCGCCACGGTCAAGGACCGGCTGCGCCCCCTCGCACACGAGGAGGCCCCGGAGGGCTCGCGGGCGCTCGTCGGCGGCACGACCGCGATCTACGTCGACATCAACAAGGCGGTGGACCGCGACTACTCGGTCGTCTTCCCGGTGGCGGCGCTCGCCATCATGGTGATCCTGGGGCTGCTGCTGCGGAGCCTGGTGGCGCCCTGGTACCTGATGCTCTCCGTCGCCCTTGGCTTCGGCGCGACGCTCGG
The DNA here is from genome assembly GCF_040654435.1 of Streptomyces sp. NPDC050703. Taxonomy (NCBI): domain Bacteria; kingdom Bacillati; phylum Actinomycetota; class Actinomycetes; order Kitasatosporales; family Streptomycetaceae; genus Streptomyces; species Streptomyces sp. NPDC050703. The sequence goes on along the minus strand of NZ_JBFAHX010000010.1, from coordinate 207,478 downwards.
CGCCACCTCGCTGATCTTCCAGCAGATCGGCAGCCAGCCGGGGCTGATGTTCATGCTGCCGGTGATCATGTACTTGTTCGTGGTCGCGCTCGGCACGGACTACAACATCCTCATGGTGTCGCGCCTGCGCGAGGAGGCACGCGAGGGCCGCGGTCCGCGCGACGCCGCGGGTACGGCGGTGCGGCACTCGGGGCCGACGATCGGCTCGGCGGGCGTCATCCTCGCCGGTACGTTCGCGACGCTGATGCTCGCGGGCAACTCGACGCTCTCCCAGATGGGCTTCTCGCTCTCCTTCGGCATCGTGATCGCCGCGTTCGTCATGGCGATGGTCTTCACGCCCGCGCTGACGGCGCTCATCGGGCACGCGGCCTGGTGGCCGGGGCACGGGGACGAGAAGCGGAACGGGAGCGGCGCGGCCCCGCGGTCCGACGGTGCGCGGGAGGAGCCGCGGCGGGCGGACGGGGCGTCGCGACCGCGCTGACCGGGGCGCCCGGCGGGACGCCCGCCCGGCTCACCCCCGGGCGACCCCGGTGGCCGTCCCGCTGAGCGCCACGCACACCACGCCCACACCGACCGCGAGGCAGACCTTCGCCACCCCGAAGCCGGCCGCCGCCGCGGTGACGGCGGCGGCGCCCAGCGGGCCGAGCGAGTAGTGCGTCGTCCAGAAGGCCGCGGTGACCCGGCCGAGGAGGTGGCCGGGGGTCACCTCCTGGCGCAGGGACATCGAGCAGATGCCCGCGACGCCCGTGGCGAGCAGCATGCCCGCCGACAGGGCGCCGATGACCGGCACGCTCCCGGTGAGCCCCAGGCAGGCGACGGCGACACCGCCGAGAGCCGTGGCGCCGATCCAGGTCGCCCCGAACCCGAGGGCCCCGCGCACCCGCGTGACGGCGAAGGAGCCGAGGAAGGTGCCGACGGTCCCCGCGCTCAGCACGTAGCCCACGGTGTCGTCGCCGTGCCCGAGGTCCTCCTTGACGCGGTAGATGATGACGTCGGTCATGCCGTGGGTGAGGAAGATGAACACGGACAGGAGCACGGTCAGCGGGCGCAGCACGGGGTGGGCCCACAGGAAGCGGACGCCGGCCAGGAACTCCTGGCGCACCCCTCCCCGGCCCGGCTGCCCGGGTTCACCGGCCGGCGGCCGCAGTCTGACCAGGAGGAGCCCGGCGGCGGAGAGGGCGAAGGTCGCGGCGTCGATCCCGATGGCCGCCACGGGGCCGGCGGCGGCCGCGAGGAAACCCGCGAGGGTGGGGCCGCCGACCGTCGCCACGGCGTACGAGCCGAAGAGGTGGGCGTTGGCCCTGGTGATCTGGTCCGGTCGGACGATGGCGGGCACCACCGTCACGTACGTCACCTGGAACAGCATCGCGAAGCCGCCGGCGAGCGGAACGACCGTGTAGATCACCCACATCGGCGTCGCGAAGAGCCAGACCGCCGGAATCGTCGCGTAGAGCAGACAGCGCGCCACGTCCGCCGTCATGAGCAGTCCGCGCCGGTCGACGCGGTCGGCGACCACTCCGGCGAACAGCCCGGTGACGAGCGACGCGACGCCCGTCAGCCCGGTCACGAGCCCCATCTGGACGACCGAGCCCGTGCTGTGCAGTACGAGCAGCGGAATCGCCACGAAGGAGAAGGAGTCGCCGAGGGCGGAGAGGGTCTGGATGACCAGGAAGACGCGGTAGTCCCTGTTGGCCCAGAGGGAATCCGGGCGCGCGGGGTCGGTCACCGGCGGAGACTCCCTGTCCTGTCGGGGGCGTCGACGTCGTACGCGGTCTCCCGCGTCGGCGGTGGACCGAGAAGGCACGCTAGTGGCGGACCGGCGGCCGGTCCAGGCGTTTTTCTCCGCGCGCGGCGGGCCTCCCCATTTGCTTTCCCGGGGAAAGTGTGAACCCACACCAGAGGGCTCGAATTCTTTGCTCACACTTCCGCCGAGAATGCAAATAATGCCCTGCGGCGCCTTTGCTCACACCTTCGAGGTGAATGTCAAACGCGATTCAGAACACCCTCCGTGCCACCGAACACCCCGGCGACCAGCCCTTATCGGGTGCTAAAGTATTCACTCGTCCCGAGCCCAGGCCGCATTCCCAGCGCCGCGCCGCTCGGATTGCATTGCGGTGCGACCGTCGCTCGAAGCGGTTCACCAAGACTTCCCTCTCCGGAATTCCGGAGAAATACGTCCACGCCTCGCCCTGGAGTTCTCCCATGTCTGCTGACAGCCCCGCTGTCACCGCCCCCGCACCGGCGGGCACCGCCGGCGCGCCACCGCGCCGGCACCTCGGCCTCGCCCTGTTCGTGATCGCCGCGGCCCAGCTGATGGTGGTCCTGGACGGCACGATCACCAACATCGCCCTGCCCAGCATCCAGACCGCCCTCGGCGTCTCCGACGCCAACCTGGCGTGGATCGTCAACTCGTACGCCCTGGCCTTCGGCGGACTGCTGCTGCTCGGCGGGCGCGCGGGCGACCTCTTCGGACGGCGCCGGATGTTCCAGGTGGGCATCGCCCTGTTCACCCTGGCGTCCCTGCTCGGCGGGCTCGCCCCGAACGAGGGCCTGCTCATCGGCGCGCGCATCCTCCAAGGAGTCGGCGCGGCCGTCGCCGCGCCCAGCGCCCTGTCCCTGATCGCCACGACCTTCCCCGAGGGCAAGCCGCGCAACAAGGCCATGGGGGTCTACGCCGCCATGGCCGGCATCGGTGCCACCGTCGGGCTGCTGCTCGGCGGCATCCTGACCGACGCCCTCGACTGGCGGTGGGTGTTCTTCGTGAACATCCCCATCGGCCTGGCCGTCCTCGCGGGCACCAGGACCCTCGTCGAGGCCGAGCGCCACCAGGGCCGCCTCGACCTGCCCGGCACCATCACGGGCACCGGCGGTCTGATCGCCCTGGTCTACGGCATCACGCGGGGCGGCGAGCACGGCTGGACCGACACGCTCACCCTGACCTGCTTCGTCGTCGCCGCCGTGCTGCTCAGCGCCTTCCTGCTCATCCAGAGCCGCACCGGGCACCCGATGATGCCGCTGCGCCTCTTCAAGGACCGCAACCGCTCCGGCTCGTACGCCACGATGCTGTTCATCGGCGCCGGCATGATGGCGACCTTCTACTTCCTGACCCTCTACATGCAGCTGATCCTCGGCTACAGCGCGGTCAAGACCGGTTTCGCCAACCTGCCGTTCAGCCTCGGCATGGGCATCGCGGCCACCCTCAGCTCCAAGCTGATCACCCGCGTCGCTCCCCGGCTGATAGCCGGCCCCGGGCTGCTCGTGGCCGCGATCGGCATGTTCTGGTTCGCGACGCTGACGCCGGACTCCTCGTACGCCGGACACCTCATGCCGGCGATGTTCGTGACCGCGCTCGGCCTCGGCATGGGCTTCGTGCCCATGACCCTCGGCGCCGTCAGCGGTGTCGAGCACCAGGAGACGGGCATCGCCTCCGCGCTGCTCAACACCGCCCAGCAGATCGGCGGCGCGCTCGGCCTCGCCGTCCTGTCGACCATCGCGACCTCGGCGGCGAACGACAGGCTGCCCGACGCCGCCGCCTCGTTCTACCGCGGCGTCGCCACCAAGGACCAGGGCCTGGTGGCCGACGCCGCCGACGCCCTGACCCACGGCTACACGCTGGCGTTCGTCGCCGCGGGCGTCATGTTCCTCGCGGGCCTCGTGGTCACCGCGCTCGCCGTCAACGCCAGAGCCCAGGAGGCGGCCGACGGCGTGGCCCCCGTCCACCTGGGCTGAGTCACGTACGCGTCGGGTCAGCCGGCGGGCTTCCAGCCGCCGAGCCAGTCCGCGGTCTCCTGGTCCGCGGCCTGGGCGTCGCTCAGGTGCGGGCGGTCGGTGCCCGGGCCGCCCGCGCCCGGTCCCTTGTTCGCGTACTCGGCGAAGCGGTCGTCCTTCCAGGAGAAGCCGCCCATATCCGTCCAGGGGGTCTTCCTGATCGCGGCGCCGAGGGTGGTGCCGCGGACGGTGGTCTGCGGGTCGAGGCTCGCGTCACCGCCCGCGTGCCAGGGGCGGCCGAGGTAGAAGCTCCCGGCGGACACGTCGCCGTCGACTGACCGTCGAGCTGCTGGTGCGCGGCCTCGTCGAAGTCGTTGGAGACGGAGAGGTCGCGGGCCGTGAAGTCGTCGGCCTCCACGGCGACGGTCGCGCTGCCGCTGGTGCCGTAGGTGCCGCCGCCCGGCTTGGTCGTCCCGGAGGCGTGGCCCTCGACGATGAGCGTGTCCCTGCGGCTGCCGCCCGTCCTCACCATCGTGATGTGCGGCTTGTTCGACGGAACCTCGACCGTCTCGCGGTAGGTGCCGGGCGCGATCCGGATGACGACGGGCGCGGTGTTGCCCGCGGGGACGGCGTCGACGGCCTTCTGGACGCTGCGGTACTGCCCGCTGCCGTCCTTCGCCACCGTCAGGGTGGTGGCCCGTACCGCCTGTGTGCCGTTCGTCGTCCCGATGTCCTTCCGCGGCCCGGCGCCGGACCTGAGGATGGAACCCGGCCCGGCGTGGCGCAGTGCTCGGCCACGGTGTCGGCGAAGGCGCGGGCCAGCGGGGTGAGCGCGTCCCAGCGGCGCACCGCCCAGCCCACCGTCAGCGGGGGCAGCCCCGGCACGGGGATCATGCGCACGTCCCCGGCGGCCTCGCCGGGCAGTGCGGGCACCACGGCATGGCCGAGGCCCAGCTCCGCGAGGAGGACGGCGGTGTCCCAGTCGGCGACGCTCGTGACCTCGGGCAGTTCCACGCCCGCCTCCGCGAGCCGCCGGTCGAGCTGGGCGCGCGAGGTCGAGTGGGCCGGTGGCGTGATGAGCTGCGCGGTGGCCAGCTCGCCGAGCTCGACGCACGGCCGGTCGGCGAGCGGATCGCCGGGGCGCACGGCGAGGACCCACGGCAGCGCCACGACGGGCCGCTGCTCGATGCCGCGCACGTGCTCGCCGAGGGTGATCCAGGCCAGGTCGAGGTCGTCGGCGGCGAGCGCGTCGAAGCAGCCGCTGCTCGAACTCATGGTCTGGAACTCCAGGCCGGCCCGCGGATGGCGCTCCCTGAATCCGACGACGGCCTCGGTCATGAAGTGCCGCACGCTGGTGGCCCCGGTGGTCACCCGCACGGTGCCGCCGTCCCCGCTCGCCTGCTCCCGCAGGCGGCGCACGGCGAGGTCGATGCCGCCGATCCCGTCGGAGGCCGCCGCCGCGAGGAGGCGGCCCGCGGACGTCGGCACGACACCACGGGCGTGCCGCTCCAGGAGGCCGACGCCGCACTCCTTCTCCAGACGTTTGACGTGCTGGCTCACGGCCGACTGCGTACAGGCGAGGTCACGGGCGACGGCGCTGAGGCTGCCCGCGCGGCACACGGCCACGAAGACGCGGAGATCGTCGAGGGTCACGAGGGATGAAGTTATCCCTTGGGTCACCGCAAGCAAACCCGAGGATTGACTTGGGTTTTGGCCGTGCCGGAAGATCGGCACAGGTCCGGGCGGCGACCCGGCGACGGGCGTCGACCCGGGGCCCGGGCCCCGGAGAACCGGACTTGGGCCGGGCGGAAGGGTGTTCTGTGGAAGCGCTCGAAATGGTGGCGGTCGGAGCCGCCGGGATCGCGGCCGGCGGGATCAACGCGGTGGTCGGCTCCGGCACCCTGATCACGTTCCCGACCCTGCTGGCCTTCGGCTGTCCGCCGGTGCTGGCCAACGTGTCGAACAACCTGGGCCTCGTGCCGGGCACACTCAGCGCCGCGTACGGCTACCGGCGCGAGATGAAGGGGCAGGCCCGGCGTCTCGTGCGGTTCGGCGCGGCCTCCCTCATCGGGGGCCTGATCGGCGCGCTGCTCCTGCTCCGGCTGCCCGCCGACGCCTTCCAGGCGGTGGTCCCCGTACTGATCCTGACCGCCTGCGTCCTGGTGGTGCTCCAGCCGTGGCTGAACCGGCGGCTGAAGGAGCGGGGCAGCAACGGCAGGCAGGACGGCGGCGTCCCGATGTGGTGCGGCGTCCTCGCCACCGGCGTCTACGGCGGCTACTTCGGGGCGGCCCAGGGCGTGCTGCTCATGGGCCTCTTCGGCGCGTTCATCCTGGACGACCTGCAGCGTCTGAACGCCGCCAAGAACGTCCTCGCCTCCCTCGTGAACAGTGTCGCCGCCGTCGTCTTCATCCTCGTGGCGGACATCGACTGGACGATCGCCGGGATCATCGCCGCGGGGTCCACGGTCGGCGGGCTCGTCGGCGCCCGCTACGGCCGCCGCCTGCCGCCGGTCGCGATGCGCGGCTTCATCGTCGTCGTGGGCGTCACGGCGTCGGTGACCATGCTCGTGCGTTAGGCGGCACGTCCGGCCCGGCACCCTGATCGGGCCGCGCACCAGGACACTCTCCGGATGGTTTATCATTGAACATGAAGAGGCCCCGACCGAGATTCCCCCGTCCGGTCGGGGCCACTTCTCCTTTCCGGCGCCGCCTCTCGCCGCCGCGCCGCAGCGGAGCAGCACCGGTCGGCCTCCCCCTGTCCCGGCCTTCCGCGGTTTTCACGCCTTCGGGGACGGATGTGCCGACCCCGCCGCGCCCCACGGGCCCGAGCGGCATCATGCGCGCATGAACGGTGCCAAGCCTGTGCAGGTCTTGTTCACGCCCGAGGAGTACGCCACGGTCCTGCGGCGCGCGGACGGGCTCGGGGTGCCGGTCGCCGAGTACATACGCCGCGCGGTGACCGTCCCCGCCGAGGGGCGGCCGGTCCCCTGCCGGGCGGCGGACGCCCGGCGCGGGGCGTCCGTGCCGCCGGTCGAGCGGGGGCTCGGGGCCGACGGGACGCCGGCACTCCGGCGGTTCCTCGACACGCTCGCGGCGGCCGCCGAGCCCGGCGAGTGAACCCCGCGGGATCAGGAGAGCGCCAGGTCCGGCCGGTAGAGGTCGAGCCAGAGCGCGAGATCCAGGGTGCTCTCCAGGTCGCGCCGCGAGGCCTGGGTGATCTGCGGCGCCTCCCGCGCTGCGGCGCGGGCCGCCCGCTCCCTGTCCACCAGGTCGAAGACCGGATGTCCGGGCGTGGCGAGGAGATCCTTGACGTGCCCTTGCAGGGCGACGCCGTACGCGGGGTCCTGCGTCGAGGGATAGGGGCTCTTGACCCGGTCGTACACGGACCGGGGCAGCACGTCCGCGGTCGCCTCGCGCAGCAGGCTCTTCTCCCTGCCGTCGAACGACTTCAGCGCCCAGGGCGTGTTGTAGACGTACTCGACGAGCCGGTGGTCGCAGAACGGCACCCGCACCTCAAGCCCGACGGCCATGCTGGCGCGGTCCTTGCGGTCGAGCAGGATGCGCACGAAGCGGGTCAGGTGCAGATGGCAGATCTCGCGCATGCGGTACTCGAAGTCGCTCTCTCCGTCGAGCCGCCGGATGCCGTCGACGGCCGTCGCGTAGCTGTCCTTGACGTACGCGGGCAGATCGAGCGCGGCGGTCAGGTCGCGGCGCAGCACACCGGACTCGTCCCCGAAGTGGTCGGCGAACCGCACCAGCCAGGGGAAGGTGTCGCCCGTGCGCGCGCTCTCGTCGAAGAACTGCAGATAGCCGCCGAAGACCTCGTCCGCGGACTCCCCGGAGAGCGCGACCGTGGAGTGCTCGCGGATGGCGCGGAAGAGGAGGTAGAGGGAGGCGTCCATGTCGCCGAAGCCCGTCGGGATGTCGCGTGCGCGGATCATCTCGGCGCGCACGTCGGGGTCGGCGAGGGCGTGGGAGTCGAGGACGATGTCGCGGTGCTCGGTGCCCGCCGCCGCCGCGACGTCGTGCACGTACGGGGTGTCGGGGGTGCTCCGCAGCGCGTCGGCGACGAAGTTGTCGGTCTGCCCGGCGAAGTCGACGGCGAAGCTGCGCACCGTCTCGCCCTTCTCGGCGAGCTGCCGCGCGGCGAGCATCGTCATCGCCGAGGAGTCGAGACCGCCGGAGAGCAGGGTGCAGCGCGGCACGTCCGAGACGAGCTGGCGGCGCACGATGTCCTCCAGGAGCTCACGCACCCTGGCGACGGACGCCTCGCGGCCGTCGGGGTGGGGCCGGGTCTCCAGCTCCCAGTAGACGTGCCGGCGCAGCCCCGAGCGGTCGACCGTGACGACGGTGCCGGGCTCGACCTCGCGCATGCCGTCCCACACCGCGTGCCCCGGCGTCTTGACCATGGCGAACAGCTCGCGCAGCCCGTCGACGCCGACCCGGCGGCGGGCCAGCGGGTTGGCGAGGATCGCCTTGGGCTCGGAGCCGAAGAGGACGCCGTCCGGCGTCTCGTAGCAGTAGAAGGGCTTGATGCCCATGCGGTCGCGGACCATGACCAGCTTGTCGTGCCGGGCGTCCCAGACGGCGAAGGCGTACATGCCGTTGAGCCGCTCGGCGAGGGCCTCGCCCCATTCCAGGTAGCCGCGCAGCACGACCTCGGTGTCGGACTCCGTGGTGAAGCGGTGCCCGCGGCCGGTCAGTTCGCGCCGCAGCTCGGTGTAGTTGTAGGTCTCGCCCGAGTAGACGAGGGCGACGGTGCCGGCCGGCGTCTCGGCGGTCATGGGCTGGCGGCCACCCGGCAGATCGATGATCGCGAGCCGGCGGTGCCCGAGGGCCGCGGGCCCGCCGGCCCAGGTGCCCCGGTCGTCGGGACCGCGGCAGGACATCGTCTCCGTCATGGCGTCCAGGGTGCTCGACGCGGCCGTCAGGTCCCGTTCGAAGGAGACCCAGCCGGTGATGCCACACATGCGCTTCCTCCCGCGTTGCCGAACTAGATGTAATTAACACCTATGCGGTGAGCGTGCGCCGCCCCTGGCGTCCCGTCAACACCGCACGACCGCGGGCCCCGGGGTCACCGCCATGATTCCGGCCGCCCTCAGCCGGACCCGGAGACCGGGCGGGACCCGGCTCCGGCCGCCCACCCCGCGGGTTCGCCGGCCGTACCTTCGCGGAAGAATGCATTCCGGCCATGGGCAAAGACTTGTCAACGATGCGCGGCACGGCCTGCCTGTCCGACCCCCGAACCGGTCACCCGGGGGTCAGAAGGGCCTGCACGCCGGGCGCGTAGCGGTCGGTGATGTCGGCGATGGCCGCTTCGCGCAGGCGGGGGCCGCGGGCGACGCCGTACATCACGCCCAGACCGATCAGCATGCCCACGGCCAGCTCGGCCCGGAGCCCCGCGTCCGCCCCCGTGAGGCGTTCGCCGAGCCGCTCGACCACCTGGGCGCGGAAGTCGGCGCGCAGGACGTCGCCCCGCTCCCCGTGCAGCGGGGCGAAGACGATGCGCAGGAGGGGGTCGGTCCCGCGCTCGGCCTGGCCGGTCAGCAGGTGGCGGACCATGTGGCGGCCGAGTTCCGCGAGCGGTGCGTCGAGGAGGGCCGGGGCGTCCGCCTCGAAGGACATGACGTGCGAGAACAGGGCGTCCTTGTTGCCGAAGTACTTCAGGACCAGCGGGGCGCTGACCCCGGCCCGTTCGGCCACCGCCTTGAGGGTGATGTCCCCGTGCGCGTGCCGCGCGAGCAGATGCCTGGCGGCGCGGATGATGGCGGCCTTGGACGCCTCGGCGCCCCTGCGGCCACTTGTGCCCGTCCCCGCCGGTCCGTCCGCCGATGTGGCGGCGTCCCTCGTCCCCACCGTCACGCTCACGTTCCTTCCAAGGGCCGTCTCGCGGGCGGGCCCGCCGCTCGCGCCGGGCGCCCGCGCCTCTTCGCGAGCCGCCTCCGAGGGTATGGCCAAGGCTCCGGCGCACGCGACGGGCCCGGCCGTGACGGCCGCGCCGCGCACGCTCCGGCCGAGGGTCCGCGACGGCCGCACCCGGCGCCGAACCCGCCGCGCGAGCGCGCGCTCCTCGCGCGCCGCGGTGAATCCGAATTCACCGGGCGAGTGAATGGCAATTCACCGGTGGGTTCCGCGGCATGGGAAGGTGGCATGTGCCCCGTGTGCATGCCGCCGGAGCGCCGCCGCGCCGGCCCGGCGTCACCCGCCCCGCTCCGGCGGCCCGAACCGTACGCACGTGGCCGGCATCGGCTCCCGTCCGGAAGCTTCGTGGGCGGCCGGAGAGCTGTGTTCGAACGGCTTCGGTCATACTGCGGCGCATGAACCGACTCCGCATCGGCCTGGTCGGCACCGGCCCCTGGGCCACCGCCACACACGCCCCCGCTCTGGCCAAGCACCCCGACATCGACTTCAGCGGCGTATGGGGCCGCAGGCCCGAGGCGGCGGCCACGCTCGCCGCCGCCCACGGCACCTCCGCGTACGAGGACGCCGACGCGCTGTTCGCGGCCAGTGACGCCGTGGCGTTCGCGGTACCGCCGGACGTACAGGCCCCGCTCGCCGCGCGGGCCGCCGCCGCGGGCTGCCATCTGCTCCTCGACAAGCCGGTGGCCACGACGCCCGAGGCCGGGCGCCGGCTCGCGCAGGCGGCCGAGCGCGCGGGAGTGGCCTCCGTGGTCTTCTTCACGCTGCGCTTCGACGACGTGACCTCGGCCTGGCTCGACGAGCAGCGCGCCACGGACGGCTGGTACACGGGTCGCGCCGACTGGTACGGCTCCTTCTACACGCCCGAGGGGAACACCCTGTTCCCCTCTCCCTGGCGGGAGAGCAGGGGCGGCCTGTGGGACGTGGGTCCGCACGCGCTGTCGATGCTGATGCCGGTCCTCGGCGACGTGAGCGAGGTGACGGCGGCCCGGGGCCCCGGTGACACGGTCCACCTGATCCTGCGGCACACGAGCGGCGCGTCCAGCACGGCGGCGCTCAGCCTGACGGCGCCGGAGAAGGGCGCGGGCCTGACCGTGGAGCTGCGCGGTGAGAACGGCGTCTTCGTCATGCCGTCGTGGGAGCGCTCCGACAAGGCCATCGGCAACGCGATCGACGCACTGCTCTCGGCCGTGCGGACCGGTACGCCCGACCCGCGCGACGTCCGGTTCGGACTGCGCGTCACGGAGATCCTGGCGCGGGCCGAGGAGCGGATCGCCACCGCCTGAGACGACAGGCATCCCTTCCGCCCGGGACGAGAGAACGGGAACAGCCGCGGGCGGTCGGTACCGTGGCCGCTACGTAATGGCGAGTGACGGCACCGACCGCAGCCGGCGGACCCATGGAGCCGGTACGGGAAGAAGTACTGTGCGGTTCCCCGCTTGCCCTGTTTCCACTCACATGGAGCGGAATACGAACAACCGTTCCGCACACTTCCCGGATCGACCCGGAAGGCCCCGGGGGTACCCGGCGCCGGGGAATTTCAGCCATTCTCTGGCTCCCCGGACAAGACACCCCACAGTTGTGCATGCGCACGCGCCGACGATCGAAGGTGCAGGTCGGCGAGGTCGCGCCCACCATGATGCCGCAGCGTCTGATCGTTTTCTTCGGGCAATGTTTACTCCCAAAGAAGTTGCGAATATTTAGACTGCTGATGCTCCAACTCGGCGTGTACAAGAGGGATTACCCACCATGAACAAGACGGCGCTCCGCGCACTGCTCCGCGAACGACGCGCCCTCATTGCCCCCGAATCGCACGGCTTCTCCCGGCCCAGCGGTCAGGGCCGGCGCGCGCCCGGACTTTCCCAGCACCAGGTCGACCAGTTGCTGCACCGCACCTTCGGCACGTACCACCGTCTCGAATCCGGCAACTACCCCAACGCGCCCACCACCCTCCTCCGTGACGTGGCGCGCCTCTTCGGCCTGAACGAGCAGGAGTGGGTCTCCCTCAACCGCTACGCACTGCTCCAGGACCCGCCGGGACCGCTGCACCTCTCCTCCGGCAAGGAGGTCCCCGGGGTGTGGCAGGAAGCGGTCGACGGGATATCCCACATGGCCTACGTGACCGACGCCTCCTGGGACATGCTCGCCCACAACAAGCCGCTGGCCGCGATGTTCCCCGACGGAAACGTTCCCGCGAACGTGATGCGCTGGATGGTCCTGGACCCCGACGGCCGCCGCGCCCTGATGGACTGGCACTCCTCGTGGGCGCCCATGGTGCTGCCCCAGCTCCGGGCCGCGCTCGCCTCCAGGCCCGACGACGACACCCTCTGCCAGATCGAGAAGGAGGTGCTCGCCGACCCCGAGACCTCGGCCCTCTACCGCACGGGCGTCTCCCATCCCCACCCCGACGGCGACGAGCGCCCCCTGCTCCACCCCGACCTGGGCCCCGGCTGGGTCACCATGTGCACGGCCCAGCCCATGACGGCGCCCGGCGCCCGTCTCATGATCCTCGTGTTCCATCCCGGAGAGTTCCGCTCGCACCGGCGTGCGCCCATGCTGCGGGCCTGAGCACGCCCCGTCCCTGCCGGGAATCCTTGCTCACGTGGGAAGACGCGTTCGTGACGGTGAAGTACGTTGTGCCGCACCCGAACGTCCTTACGGCCCCATGGGAGTCGCCCCGTGCCCGCTCACGTCTCCAGACCGCAGACCGTCGTCGGGGATCACAAGGTCACCACCGCGGAGATAGCCGACGACATCCGCGCCCACCACGCGGGCCACCCCCGGCTCCGGGCGATCCTCCGCGTCATCGAGAACTGCGGCGTGCACACCCGGAACTTCACCCGCCCCCTCAACGCCCCCACCGTCTCGGGCACGGCCGACATCGGCGAACGCGCCCGTGCCGCCTTCGCGGACGCCCTCGACATGTCCGAACGCGCCGCCTCGGCAGCTCTCCGGACCGCCGGTCTCGCGGCGCACGACATCGACGCGATCGTCACCACGCACAGCACGGGCTGGTCCGTCCCCAACCTCGACGTCCACCTCATCGCCCGGCTCGGTCTGCGCCCCACGGTCCGCCGCGTCGCCCTGACCACGCTGGCCTGCCCCGGCGGCACCCACTGCCTGATGCGGGCCGCCGACATGGTCGCCGCCCGGCCCGGCAGCAAGGTCCTCGTGGTCGCCGCCGAGGTCATCTCCAGCGTCTACCACCACTCCGACACGGGCATCGAGTCGATGATCTACAAGGCGCTGTTCGGGGACTCCGCCGCCGCCGCGGTCGTCAGCGGCAGCCCGCTCGGCCCGGGGCTCGCGATCGAGGACTCCTTCGAGTACGTGCTGCCGGACAGCGTGGACCGGCAGCGGGGCCGGATCTCCCCCGACGGGTTCCACTTCGACTCGACCAAGAAGGCCCTGACGGCCGCCGACGACGTACTGCCCGCGCTCACCGAGTGGGTCGGCCCGGAGCAGGTGGACTTCGCCGCCATCCACCCGGGCAGTCTGCGGATCATCTCCGACACCGCCGCCGCGCTCGGCCTCGACGACCACGCGGCGCGGCACTCCACGGACACCCTGGCCGACGAGGGCAACCTCGGCGGGGTCAGCATCCTCCGCGTCATCGAGCGCACGCACGCGGCGCCCCCCGCCGCCGACGCGCGCGGCGTCGTCGTGGCCTTCGGCCCCGGTTTCTCCGCCGCGGCGCTCCGCTGCCACTGGCACGCCTGAGCCGACGTCCCGGCGGCCGAAAACCGTTTGCCGCGCGACGGCTCCCCTGCTGAAGTGCCCCTCATGGACCACGCAGCGGTACTCGCCGCCTACGACCGGCAGATCAGGCGCGACGCGCGGAGCGAGAGCCCGGGGGCGCGGGTCGAGCGGGGCGGTGGCGTCGTCCGGCAGACCGGCTCCGAGCAGGACTGGAACGGCGTCCTGTGGTCGGACGTGGACGCGACGACCGCCGACGCGGTGATCGCGGAGCAGGTGCGCCACTTCACCGCGGCGGGCCGCGAGTTCGAGTGGAAGCTGCACTCCTACGACCGCCCCGACGACCTCGCCCGGCGTCTCCTCGCGGCCGGATTCGTGGCCGAGCCCACGGAGACCGTGATGGCCGCAGAGGCCGACGGCCTGCCCGCCGGTCCCGAACTGCCCGCCGGCGTACGACTGGTGGAGGTGACGGACGAGGCGGGCGCCCGGCTGATGTCGCAGGCGCACCTCGCGGCGTTCGGCCCCGCCGACGCGGCCCTGAGCGAGCGGCTCGGCCGACGGGTCCTCGCCCGGCTCGCCGAGACCCCCGACGACATCGTCGCCGTGGTCGCCCTGGCCGGCGACCGGCCGGTCTGCGGCGCCCGCGTCGAGTTCCGCCCCGGCACCGACTTCGCGGGCCTCTGGGGCGGCGGCACCGCCCCGGAGTGGCGCGGCCGGGGCATCTACCGCGCGACGGTGGCTCACCGCGCCCGCATCGCGGCCGAGCGCGGCTACCGCTACCTCCAGGTCGACGCCTCCGACGACAGCCGCCCGATCCTCGACCGCCTCGGCTTCACCACCCTGTGCACGACGACCCCGTACGTCCACCGGCCCTGAGGGCCCCGGGTCTAGCGGATGGGCATCCCCGACAGCGTGCGGGCGATGACCAGGCGCTGGATCTCGCTCGTGCCCTCGAAGATGGTGTAGATCGCGGCGTCGCGGTGCATGCGCTCCACCGGGTACTCGCGCGTGAAGCCGTTGCCGCCGAGGATCTGCACGGCCTGTGCGGTGACCTTCTTGGCGACCTCGCTCGCGTACAGCTTGGACATGGAGCCCTCGGCCGACTCGAACTTCTTGCCGGTGCTCGCCATCCAGGAGGCGCGCCACACGAGCAGGCGGGCCGCGTCGATCTGCGTGCGCATGTCGGCGAGCTGGAAGGCGACGCCCTGGTTGTCGATGATCGGGCGGCCGAACTGGGTGCGTGTCCTTGCGTACTCCAGGGCCTCCTCGTACGCGGCGCGCGCCGTGCCCACCGCCATGGCGCCGACGGCGGGGCGGGACGCCTCGAAGGTGGCCATCGCGGCGTTCTTGACGCGTTCGCCGCCGCTCCTGGCGCGCTCACGCGCGCGTGCCAGGCGCTCGTCCAGCTTGTCCTTGCCGCCGAGCAGGCAGTGGCCGGGAATCCGCACGTCCTCAAGGACGACCTCGGCGGTGTGCGAGGCGCGGATGCCGTGCTTCTTGAACTTCTGGCCCTGCGAGAGGCCGGGGGTGGCGGGCGGGACGACGAAGGAGGCGTGGCCCTTCGAGCCCAGGTCGGGGTCGACGACCGCGACGACGACGTGGACGTTGGCTATGCCGCCGTTGGTCGCCCAGGTCTTGGTGCCGTTGAGGACCCACTCGTCCTTGGCCTCGTCGTAGACGGCGCGGGTGCGCATGGCGGCCACGTCCGATCCGGCGTCGGGCTCGGAGGAGCAGAAGGCGGCGACCTTGACGTCGTTCACGTCGCCGTACATCTGGGGTATCCAGGTGCCGATCTGCTCCTCGGTGCCGTTGGCGAGCACGCCGACGGCGGCGAGACCGGTGCCCATGATGGACAGGCCGATGCCGGCGTCACCCCAGAAGATCTCCTCGGTGGCCATCGGGATGCCGAGTCCCGTGGGGTCGAAGAACTGCTGGGCGTAGAAATCCAGCGAATAGATCCCGAGCTTCGCCGCTTCCTGGATGATGGGCCAGGGAGTCTCCTCGCGCTCGTCCCATTCGGCGGCCGCGGGGCGGATCACCTCGGCGGCGAATCCGTGGAGCCAGTCCCGGACCTCCTTCTGTTCGTCGTTGAGCTCCATGGTGAACTCGGCCATGACCCCTCCAGGACCTGCGATCAACTGCCACGTTACTTGCGGTAACGGAAGTGTGTTACCGGCCAGTAGCCGATGTCAACCACCGACAGCCCGTTCGATGCGCAGGGCGCTCGGAGTGTTACGTTGCGCGTGCGTCACCGAATCAGCACGGGCGGGGAGAAACCATGGAGACCACTCAGCGGACCGACCAGCAGCGGTCCGCCGAGCGCCGTCGGCGCGAGCTGCTCGAAGCCGCGGACCGGGTGGTGCTGCGCGACGGACCGGGCGCCTCGATGAACGCCATCGCGGCGGAGGCCGGCATCACCAAGCCGATCCTCTACCGCCACTTCGGCGACAAGGGCGGCCTCTACGCCGCGCTCGCCAAGCGGCACACGGACGCGCTGCTCGAAGCCCTGCGCGCCGCGCTCGACGCCCCGGCCGAACGCAGGGAGCGCGTCGAGGCGACCCTCGACACCTACCTCGCGGCGATCGAGGCGCGCCCCCAGGTCTACCGCTTCCTGATGCACCCCTCGGAGGCACCCTCCCCCGGCGACCAGGGCTTCGACGTCGGCGTGCACTCCGCGCCCCTGCTGCGCCGCCTCGGCGAGGAGCTGGCCGAGGTCATCGAGGAGCGCGTCGACCTCGGCCCGGAGAGCGCGCAGCTCGCCCGCGTCTGGGGGCACGGCATCGTCGGCATGATGCACGCCGCGGGCGACTGGTGGCTCGGCGAACGCCCCTGCCCACGCGCCCAGTTGGTGCGCAGCCTGGCCGATCTGCTCTGGGGCCGGCTGGCCGCGGCGGGCAACCGCGTGGGCGGCCCCGGATTCTGAGAGCCCGTGTCGACGCGGGGCGTCAGGCCGTGTTCCAGGACGCCCGCGCGGCGGCCCGCAGCACCCTGCGGCGGCGCCAGCCGGTGACGCGGTCGGTGTAGACCGAGCCCTCCAGGTGGTCGCACTCGTGCTGGAGGCAGCGCGCGAACCAGCCCGTCCCGTGCACCTCGACCGGCTCACCGCGCAGGTCGACCCCCTCGACCACCGCGTGGTCGAAGCGCGGCGTGCCCGCTTCGAGGCCCGGCAGCGAGAGACAGCCCTCGGGGCCGCGCACCGTCTCGCCGTCGGCCTCGACGAGACGGGGGTTGACCACGTGCCCGAGGTGACGGATGTCATCGTCGTCCGGGCAGTCGTACACGAACACGCGCTTTCCGACGCCGATCTGGTTCGCCGCCAGGCCCACCCCCTGGGCCACGTACATCGTCGCGAACATGTCCTCGACCAGACGCGCGAGGCCGGGCCCGAAGTCGGTGACCTCCTCGCAGGCCGCGTGGAGCACGGGGTCACCGAGCAGGGTCAGAGGTCGTACGCGCCCCGAGGCGCCCGGGATCGAGCCGTGTCGCATGGCGGCAAGAGTACGGTCCATGGGGACGAGCGGCACCGAGGTGGTGCCGCGGTGCAGGCTTGTCGGTGGATCTCGATAGGCTGAGCAGAGAAACGATGCCGGGCAGGCGCGGCGCCGTACGCAAGGAGGATCTCGACAGATGTCAGGCAACACGGACCCGCTGTCGCCGCGGGCCAAGCTGGCCGTGACGGCGGGCAAGGCGGCCGCGGCGGTGTCGCGCGCGGCCGGCCGCGGCAGCGGATCGGTGATCGGCGGCAAGGTCGCGCTCCGGCTCGACCCCGAGCTGCTCGGTCGGCTCGCCACACACCTGGACGTCGTCCTCGTGTCGGCCACCAACGGCAAGACGACCACCACACGCCTGATCGCGGAGGCTCTGCGGGCCAGCGGCCCCGTCGTGTCCAACGCCCTGGGCGCGAACATGCCCGCGGGCATCACCTCGGCGCTCGCCGGCGGCTCCGACGCCAAGTACGGCGTGATCGAGGTCGACGAGAAGTACCTCGCGGGTGTCGCCCGTGACGTGGACCCGAAGGCCATCGCGCTCCTGAACCTCTCGCGCGACCAGCTCGACCGCGCCGCGGAGACCCGCATGCTCGCCGAGAAGTGGCGCGAGGGCCTGTCCGGCTCCAAGGCCGTGGTCGTCGCCAACGCCGACGACCCGCTGGTCGTCTGGGCGGCCTCCTCCTCGCCGAACGTGGTGTGGGTGGCCGCGGGTCAGGAGTGGAAGGACGACGCCTGGTCCTGCCCGTCCTGCGGTGGCGTCATGCAGCGCCCCGGCGACGACTGGTTCTGCGGCGAGTGCGGCTTCCGCCGTCCCGCCCCGAGCTGGGTGCTCTCCGGTGACCACGTCCTCGACCCGCACGGCTCGGCGTGGCCCATCCACCTGCAGCTCCCCGGCCGCGCCAACAAGGCCAACGCCACCTCGTCGGCCGCCGTCGCCGCCGTCTTCGGGGTGCCGCCGCAGGTCGCCCTGGAGCGGATGTACCAGGTGCAGGCCGTCGCGGGACGCTATGACGTCGTGCAGTTCCAGGGCCGCGACCTGCGGCTGCTGCTCGCGAAGAACCCCGCGGGCTGGCTGGAGACGTTCTCGCTGATCGACCCGCCGCCGACCCCGGTGATCCTCTCGGTGAACGCCCGCGGCGCGGACGGCACGGACACCTCCTGGCTCTGGGACGTCGACTACACCCGCCTCGCCGGTCACCCGATCTTCGTTCTCGGCGACCGCAAGCTGGACCTCGCGGTGCGCCTGGAGGTCGCGGGCCTGGACTTCCGGGTCTGCGAGACCGTCGACGAGGCGGTGCAGCTCGCCCCGCCCGGACGCATCGAGACGATCGCGAACTACACCGCGTTCCAGGACCTGCGCCGCCGCGTCGGCAACTGACCCACCGGCCCCCTTGGCCCTTCACAGAACTCGTAGGGACGAATGAGCATGAGTGACAACAGCCTGCGGCTGGTGTGGGTCTACCCCGACCTGCTGAGCACGTACGGAGACCAGGGCAACGCCCTGGTGGTGGAGCGCCGCGCCCGCCAGCGCGGCCTCCAGGTCGAGCGCTACGACGTGCGCAGCGACCAGCCGGTGCCCACCTCCGGCGACATCTACCTGATCGGCGGCGGCGAGGACCGGCCGCAGCGGCTCGCGGCCGAGCGGCTGCGCCGCGACGGCGGCCTCCAGCGGGCCGTGGGCAACGGCGCGATCGTCTTCTCGGTCTGCGCCGGCTACCAGATCCTCGGCAACGAGTTCATCAACGACCTCGGTCAGCGCGAGCCGGGCCTCGGCCTGCTCGACGTGGTCTCCACCCGCGGCGAGGGCGAGCGGTGCGTCGGTGACGTCCTCGCCGACATCGACCCGCAGCTCGGCCTGCCGCCGCTGACGGGCTTCGAGAACCACCAGGGCATCACCCACGTGGGCCCCGCGGCCCGCCCCTTCGCCCGCGTCACGCTCGGCCGGGGCAACGGCACGGGCGACGGCACCGAGGGCGCGTACAACGGCACGGTCTTCGGCACGTACATGCACGGCCCGGTCCTCGCCCGCAACCCGCTGATCGCGGACCTGCTGCTCAAGCTGGCCCTCGACGTGAACGCGCTGCCGCCCACGGACGACCGGTGGTACGAGGCGCTGCGCTCCGAGCGCATCGCCTCCGCCCAGCAGCCCGCCTGAGCCGGTCGAAGGCTCCGGGAGGAGGGCCCGCCTGACGCCCCGCCCGCACATGTGAGCGGGGGCGTCCAGCCCTCGGACGCCTGATGCGGTCCGGCCCCCCGCCGCCTATAGGGTGGCGGGAATTCAGCCGGACGGCGTGGTCCGGTCATCGGCCCACGTTGCAAAGGTATTCCGGGCTATGCGCATTGGTGTCCTGACCTCCGGCGGCGACTGCCCCGGCCTGAACGCCGTCATCCGCTCCGTCGTGCACCGCGCGGTGGCGGACCACGGGGACGAGGTCATCGGCTTCCACGACGGCTGGAAAGGTCTCCTGGAGTGCGACTACCGCAAGCTCGACCTCGACGCGGTGGGCGGCATCCTCGCCCGCGGCGGGACGATCCTCGGCTCCTCGCGAGTACAGCCCGCGCACCTGCGTGACGGCGTGGAGCGGGCCAAGGGCCACGTCGCCGACCTCGGCCTCGACGCGATCATCCCGATCGGCGGCGAGGGCACGCTGAAGGCGGCCCGGCTGCTCTCGGACGCGGGCCTGCCCATCGTCGGCGTGCCCAAGACCATCGACAACGACATCGCCGTCACCGACGTCACCTTCGGCTTCGACACCGCCGTGGGCGTGGCGACCGAGGCGCTCGACCGCCTGAAGACCACCGCCGAGTCGCACCAGCGCGTCCTCATCGTCGAGGTCATGGGCCGGCACACCGGCTGGATCGCCCTGCACTCCGGAATGGCGGCGGGCGCGCACGCCATCGTCGTGCCCGAGCGCCCCTTCGACATCGAGGAGCTGGCCGCGAAGGTCGGCGAGCGCTTCTCGGCGGGCAAGAAGTTCGCGATCGTCGTGGCCGCCGAGGGCGCCAAGCCCCGCGAGGGCTCCATGGAGTTCGACGTGGGCGGCAAGGACGTCTACGGCCACGAGCGGTTCGCCGGCATCGCCCGGCAGCTCTCCCTCGAACTGGAGCAGCGCCTCGGCAAGGAGGCCCGTCCGGTCATCCTCGGGCACGTGCAGCGCGGCGGCACCCCGACCGCGTACGACCGCGTCCTCGCGACGCGCTTCGGCTGGCACGCGGTGGAGGCCGCCCACCGCGGCGAGTTCGGCGGGATGACGGCGCTGCGCGGCACCGACATCACCATGGTGCCGCTCGCGGAGGCCGTCGAGACCCTGAAGACCGTGCCCGACGAGCGGTACGCGGAGGCGGAGTGCGTGCTGTAGGTCCGTCGCCCGTCGTCCTACTCGCCCCCGGTCGCGTCTGCGGCCGGGGGCGGTTCTACTCTGGTGCCGACACACGTCGCACAATCCGCATGAATCAGGAGACACCGGATGGATCACAGCGGGCACGGCATGAACATGGATCTGCCGCCGTTCACGCTGGGGCGAGGCCTGGAGATCTCCGCCGACCCCTTCTTCCTCATCGGCGGCCTGGTGGGCTTCGCCCTGTACGGATGGGGTGTGGTGCGGCTGGTGCGGCGGGGCGACAAGTGGCCGGTGGGGCGCACGGTCGCCTTCGGGCTCGGGGTGCTCACCGTCCTGCTCGTGATGTGCACCAAGCTCAATGACTACGGCATGGTCATGTTCAGCGTGCACATGGTGCAGCACATGGTGATCAGCATGCTGTCGCCGATCCTGCTGCTACTCGGCGCCCCGATCACGCTGGCCCTGCGCGCCCTGCCCGCGGCGGGCCGCGGCCACAAGGGCCCCCGCGAGTGGCTGCTGTGGCTGCTGCACAGCCGGTACATGCGGATCATCACGCACCCCGCGTTCACGATCCCGCTGTTCATCGCGAGCCTGTACGCGCTCTACTTCACGCCGCTCTTCGACACGCTGATGGGCTCCAAGGCGGGCCACATCGGGATGATGGTGCACTTCCTCGCCGTCGGCCTGGTCTTCTTCTGGCCGATCATGGGCGTCGACCCCGGCCCGCACCGGCCCGGCTATGTGATGCGGATGCTGGAGCTGTTCGCGGGCATGCCGTTCCACGCGTTCTTCGGCATCGCGCTGATGATGGCGACGCAGCCGATGGTCGGCACCTACATGCACCCGCCGGCCTCCCTCGGCATCGACGCCCTGGCCGACCAGGAGGCGGCGGGCGGCATCGCCTGGGCGTTCAGCGAGATCCCCTCCGTGGTGGTCCTGGTCGCCCTGCTCTTCCAGTGGCGCCGCTCCGAGGACCGCGAGGCCCGGCGCAAGGACCGCGCCGCCGACCGCGACGGCGACAAGGAGCTGGAGGCCTACAACGCCTACCTGGCCTCACTGGCCGCACGCGGACGCTAGCGCGGACGGGGCATCGCGGGTGACGATGGTCTTCGGACCGCGGTCCCGGCGCGCAGGCGCGGCGGGCTGCCGGGAGGAGGCGGAGCGATGCCCGGTTCCACGAAGACCATGGGTGGGTTCACCATCGGCGGCCTGGTCATGGTGACGGCCTACTCGGTGACGCTCGGAAGCAACGGCTGGCTGTGGTTCGGCTGGGTCGTGCTGGGACTGCTCACGCTGGGGATGGTCCTGTCGCGCGGCACGTGAGCCGGGCGGCGCCTCCGGTGCGGGGCCGTCCCGGCTCAGAACCGGAAGACGGAGCCGGTGGCCGCCTCCAGCTCGCAGCGGTTGGGGAAGACCTTGACCCAGCTCACGCCCCGGCCCTCGTGGCTGCCGTGCGCGCTGGCGGTGACCGGGTCGTACTTCTTGGTGCAGGGCCGCTTGACGGGGGGCAGCGCGTCGAGGTCCCCCGCGGCCCTGCCGATCTCCGCGCAGGCCAGGGCGGCGTGCGGGTGGCGCCCCGCGGGCTTGGGCTCGCAGTGCAGCAGCACTCCGCGGATCCACGTGTCGTCCGATTCGGCGACGGTGAGGAAGAGCCCGCTCTTCGCGGCGGCGTCCGAGGCCGCCGCCCGCGTGGGGGCGCCGGCCGCCTGGGCGGGGACGGAGACGCCGAGGGCGACGAGTGCGGCGACGGCGACGGTAAGGGGGCGCATGCGGGACCTCCGGTGGCGGTGACGGTGACGTTCTGTGGTGTCGGCCCCGGCGGCAGGGGCGCCGGGGAGAGACCAGGGGACCCCCCGTCCGCGCAGGACGTCGCGGCGCCGCGCCGGTGTTTCGCCCGGCCGGTGGTCCACAACAGCCCGAACGGGCTCTCGCGTCCGCACCGTTGATTGGCTACTGTGCGTCGGCACCGGGACGAGGGGGAAGGCAGCCACCATGTTCTATCCACTGCTCAAGTACGTGCTCCTCGGTCCGCTGCTCCGGCTCATGTTCCGGCCCAGGATCGAGGGCCTGGACCATGTGCCGCAGACGGGCGCGGCGATCGTCGCGGGCAACCATCTGTCGTTCTCCGACCACTTCCTGATGCCGGCGATCATCAAGCGCCGCATCACGTTCCTGGCGAAGGCCGAGTACTTCACGGGGCCCGGCATCAAGGGCCGCCTCACCGCCGCGTTCTTCCGCAGCGCGGGCCAGATCCCGGTCGACCGTTCCGGCAGGGAGGCGGGCAAGGCCGCGATCAGGGAGGGCCTCGGAGTGCTGCGCAAGGGCGAGCTGCTCGGCATCTACCCGGAAGGCACCCGCTCGCACGACGGACGGCTCTACAAGGGCAAGGTCGGCGTCGCCGCGATGGCGCTCAAGGCGCGGGTCCCCGTGATCCCCTGCGCGATGATCGGCACCTTCGAGGCACAGCCGCCCGGCCAGAAGCTCCCGAACCTGCGCCGCGTGACGATCCGCTTCGGCGAGCCCCTGGACTTCTCCCGCTACGTCGGGATGGACAACGAGAAAGCGGTCCTGCGGGCGGTCACCGACGAGATCATGTACGCCATCCTCGGCCTCTCCGGCCAGGAGTACGTGGACAAGTACGCGGCGGTCGTGAAGGCGGAGGAGGCGGAACGCGCCGCGGAGGGCGCCAGGGAGCCCCGCAGGTTCCCGCGGCTGCCGCTGAGCTGACGCCCCCGCCGAGGGCGCCGACCGTCGCGGAGACCGGCGCGGCCGTGGAGTCCCCCGGCCGCCCCGCTCTCGTACCGCGAGGCACTCACCGGGACGGTGGCCGAGCCGGTCGAGCGGCGCGCGGCGACTCCGGGGCCGACTCCTTCGACCACGGCTCCGCGGTGGAAGCTCACTCCAGGTCGCGCAGCGCCGCGTCCAGTGCCCGGCGGACCAGGAGGGCGTCCGGGGCCACCGCGGTGACCAGGACGCCGGGTCCGGCCAGCGGGGTGAGCGCGGCCCACTCCCCCAGTGGCGCGGCCTTCGGCCCGCCCCGCTCGTACTCGGGCCGGACGACGACGAGCTGCCCCACCGCCCGGTGGCCCGCCAGGACGGCGGGGCCGTCCCAGCCGCCGGGCGCGCCGGGGCCGAACGCCAGCTCCTGGTCGAGCAACGGCACCCCGGCCCGGTACACGGTCAGCCGACTGCTCAGCCGGCCGGGGGCCTCGGCGGCCCGTCCGAGCACCTGTTCCTCCCGCAGCACCAGACGGGCACCCGCGGCGAGCTCCACGCGCGTCGAGAGCCGCAGGTCGCTGTCACGCACCGAGATCAGCTGCTCGGGCAGCCACCGCAGCTCGGCGCCGTCGGCCACGCCGATCCGCACGTCGTAGCGCGCCGCCCCGCCGCTCTGGCCCGGCAGCGCGAGGGTGGCCGCCGCCGAGTCGACGTGCAGCCGGGCCCCGGCGTGCGCGGTGGCCTCGACGGTGAGGTGGTCGCCGCCGAGCGGGCCGCTCATCGCCCCGACCAGCGTGACGCGGGCGGCCGGGCCGCCGGAGCGGGCGCGGGTGCGGCGCAGGGCGAGCGGGCCCTCGCCGTCGAGCACGGGCAGGGCCGTGCCGCCCCGCCCGTCGGCGCGCGCCTCGATCCGGGCGGTGGCCCGCAGCCCCGCGCCGCCCGACGCTCCCGTACGGCCCCGGGGGGCGGTGCCCGCCCTCACGCCGACGCGGTCCACGCGGTGTACTGCTCGCGCACCCAGGCGGCGACGGGGCCGACGCCCTCCTCGGACCGCAGCGACTGGAAGACCACCGGCAGCTGAGCGCGCTGCGCCTTGGCGTCGGCGGCCATGGTGGCCAGGTCCGAGCCGACGTGGGGGGCGAGGTCCGTCTTGTTGACGACCAGCAGGTCGGCGGTGGTGACGCCGGGCCCGCCCTTGCGCGGGATGTCGTCGCCGCCCGCGACGTCGATGACGAAGATCTGCGCGTCGACGAGCCCCTTGGAGAAGGTGGCGGTGAGGTTGTCGCCACCGGACTCGACGAGGATCAGGTCCAGCGGCCCGGCCTCGTCCTCCAGGTCCTCCACGGCCTCCAGGTTCGCGGAGATGTCGTCACGGATCGCGGTGTGCGGACAGGCGCCGGTCTCCACGGCGGTGATCCGCTCGGGCGGCAGGACGGCCTCGCGGAGCAGGAACTCGGCGTCCTCGCGGGTGTAGATGTCGTTGGTGACGACGGCGAGGGACAGCTCGTCGCGCAGGGCACGGCACAGCGCGGCGACGGTGGCGGTCTTGCCGGTCCCCACGGGCCCTCCGAGCCCGATGCGCAGAGCGCGCCGGCTCCCGTCGGGCCGCCGCGCGTCGGCGGAGACGGCGGCGGGGCCGTGGTCGTGGGAGTGGTCGAGGTGCATGAGGGCTCCTGAGGTTCGTGATCGGATGGACGGGCCGTTCAGCCCGTCCGGTGTCTGAGGAGGAGGCCGTTCGGGCCGAGAGAGGGGGCCCCGGGGCGAAGCCCCCGGCAGTCGGCCCCGGCAGTCGGCCCCGGCGGGCGGGCGGCTCAAGCGGCGGTCCGAGAAGCCGGCGGCGGGAGAGAGCGCCGCTACGAGGCGAAGAGCCGCACGGGCCACCCCGCGTGCGCCTCCGCGCCCAGCTCAAGGAGCGGAGCCGACCCCGCGGGCAACGCGTCGACCCCCTCGCAGAGGGCCCTGCCCGCCGCCTCCGCCGCCCGCAGGACGACCCGGTCGACCTCGGGCGCGAGGCGGGCGAGAACCCCCGTGGCGTCGAAGGGGTCGAGGCTGAGCAGCCGCACCGTGGCGGTCGCGGGGCCGCTGATCCCCTCGTACGCCGAGCAGTACGCCGCGTCTTCAGGCCCGAGCCCCGCGGCCCGCGCGGCGAGCCCCAGCACGACCGGCTGATGCGCCCCCTTGGGGAAGAGCCGGGCCAGCGCGTCGAGTTCCGGATGCGGCCAGGTCGCCCGCGCCGCCCGCGTGAGCTGCCTGCCGAGCCGCCGCGCCGCCACCCGCAGCGCGGGCGAAGGCGTACGGGCGTCGGCCGCGGCGTCGAGGGCGGCCGGGTCCACGCCGAGCGCGGCGGCCGCGGCGAGGGAGGCCGCCACCAGGCCGCTGGTGTTCAGCCGCCCCCGGCAGAAGTCCTCCAGGCTCGCGGCGCCGGTGACGCGGCCGGCCTTGACGGCCTCTTCGGCGCCGCCGGAGTGGGCGTGCCCGCCGGCGGGGAAGCGGCCGTCGGCCAGGACGAGGAGTGCTGCGCGTGACATGTGATCGTCGCCTGTGTCCACCGGGCCTTCAGAAGAGGAAGTACCGCTGGGCGAGCGGCAGTTCCATGGCGGGCGACGGTTCGACGAGTTCACCGTCGATGGTGACGGCGAAGCTGTCGGGGGCGACCTCCACCCGGGGCAGCGCGTCGTTCTCCCGCATGTCGGCCTTCGAGCGGCCCCGCGTGGAGCGGATCGCGGTGAACGGCTTGTCCAGGCCGAGGCGTTCCGGAAGCCCGTCGTCCAGAGCCGCCTGGGTGACGAAGTTGACCGAGTTGAGGCCGGGGGCGCGCCCATGGGCCCCGTACATGCGGCGTGGCAGGACCGGTTGCGGGGTCGGGATCGAGGCATTGGCGTCGCCCATCTGCGCGTAGGCGATCTGTCCGCCCTTGAGGACGACCTGCGGCTTGACGCCGAAGAACGCAGGGTCCCACAGGACGAGGTCCGCGAGCTTGCCGGTCTCGACCGAGCCGGTCTCGTGGTCGATGCCCTGTGCGACGGCCGCGTTGATCGTGTACTTGGCGACATAGCGACGCGCACGGCGGTTGTCGGCCCGGGTGTCCCCCGGCAGGAAGCCGCGGCGTCTCTTCATCACGTGGGCGGTCTGCCAGGTGCGCAGGACGACCTCGCCGACGCGCCCCATGGCCTGTGAGTCGGAGGACATGATCGAGATGGCGCCGAGGTCGTGGAGGATGTCCTCCGCGCCGATGGTGGTGGGCCTGATGCGGGACTCGGCGAAGGCCAGGTCCTCGGGGACGGCCGGGTTGAGGTGGTGGCAGACCATCAGCATGTCGAGGTGTTCCTCGACGGTGTTGACGGTGTGCGGCCGGGTGGGGTTGGTGGAGCTGGGCAGCATGTTGGGCAGCGACACCGCGGTGATCATGTCCGGGGCGTGGCCGCCGCCCGCGCCCTCGACGTGGAAGGCGTGCAGGGTCCGGCCCGCGACGGCGTCGAAGGTGGCGTCGACGAAGCCCGCTTCGTTCAGGGTGTCGGTGTGGACGGCGAGCTGGGCGCCGGTCTCCTCGCAGACGCCCAGGCAGGCGTCGATGACGGCGGGTGTCGCGCCCCAGTCCTCGTGGATCTTGAAGCTGACGGCTCCGGCCCGCAGTTGGGCGTGCAGGGAGGCGGTGGAGACGGTGTTGCCCTTGCCGAGGAAGCCGATGTTGACGGGGCTGGACTCCAGGGCGGCGAACATCCGCGCCAGATGCCAGGCGCCCGGCGTGATGGTGGTCGCCTTGCTGCCCTCGGCGGGGCCCGTGCCGCCGCCGAAGAGCGTCGTGACGCCGGAGGCCAGCGCCTCGTCGACGATGGTCGGGGAGATGAAGTGGATGTGGGTGTCGATGCCGCCGGCGGTGAGGATCTTGCCGTTGCCCGAGAGGATCTCGGTCTCCGGGCCGATGACGAGCGCGGGGTCGACGCCGTCCATCGTGTCCGGGTTCCCGGACTTGCCGATGCCGGTGATCCGGCCGTCCCGTATGCCCACGTCGGCCTTGACGACGCCCCAGTGGTCGACGATCACCGCGCCGGTGATGACGGTGTCGGGGGCGCCCTCGGCGCGGGTCGTGCGGGACTGGCCCATCGACTCGCGGATGACCTTGCCGCCGCCGAACACGGACTCGTCGCCGGAGCGTCCGGGGCCGCCCGCGCGGTCCTCCTCGATCTCGATCAGGAGGTCGGTGTCGGCGAGCCGGATGCGGTCGCCGGTCGTGGGGCCGAAGAGATCGGCGTACGCGGCGCGCGACAGCTCAGGCATCGAGGGCACCTCCGGTCTCGCCGCGCAGACCGGGCACGACGCGCTTGCCGGCCAGCGGGACGAGTTCGACGTCGACGGGGATGCCGGGCTCGAAGCGCACGGCGGTCCCCGCGGCGATGTTGAGCCGCGTGCCGCGCGCGGCGCCGCGGTCGAAGCGCAGCCCGGGGTTGGCCTCGGCGAAGTGGTAGTGCGAGCCGACCTGGACGGGCCGGTCGGCGGCGTTGAGGACGGTGAGGCGGGTGGCCTCGCGGCCCTCGTTGAAGAGGACGGGCTCGTCGGCGAACAGGATCTCGCCGGGGACGAGGTCCCGTCCCGTGCCGTGCGTGGCGGCGTGCATGAGGGGCGGTCTCCCGTCAGACGATCGGGTCATGGACGGTGACGAGCTTGGTCCCGTCGGGGAAGGTGGCCTCGACCTGGACGTCGTGGATCATCTCGGGGATGCCCGGCATGACGTCGTCCCTGGTGAGGACCGTGCGTCCGGACGACATCAGCTCGGAGACCGTGCGGCCGTCGCGGGCGCCCTCAAGGATGTGCGAGGTGATGAGGGCGATCGCCTCGGGGTGGTTGAGCAGCAGCCCCCGCGCCCTTCGCTTCTCGGCCACGTCCGCGGCCACGTGGATGAGCAGTCTCTCCTGCTCGTGCGGGGTCAGTTGCACGATTCCCACCTCAAGTCCTCGCTCCGGACCATGCGGGGTCCGGATCGCCGCACCACCGCGACAGGTATAGATGTAACACACATCGAATGCGCGCGATCTTGCGCACCCTGGCTACGAAAACCCCTGGTGGCGTGCGACGGGAGGGTAGCGGGGCGGAGTTTCACCGAGGTTAACCAGTCGTTGACCGGTCCATGACCGTCAGCTGGGCTCCCCCATACTCATCAGGGCGCGCACGCCGTCCTGGAGCGCCTCGACGGGCACTTCGTCGAACAGCGCGTACTGGGCCGCGAAGCCCTGCGCCGCGGCGATCATGGTCCGCGCGACATGGTCGGCGGGGATGTCCGCGCGCATCATGCCCGCCTTCTGGTACCCCTCGACGATCGCGACCCAGGCCGCGCGCACCCTGGCGTAGACGCCCGCCATGAGGGCCGAGAGGTGCTGGTCGCGGAGCGTCTCCGTCCAGACCTGGATCATCAGCCGGGGGAAGGACGACCTGGCGCCCTCGCGCATCCCGGGCCGCAGGTCGAGCACTTCGGACAGCACCCGTCCCACCAGCACGTCCGGCGGGGGCGGCGGGCTCTGCCGGGCGGCCGCCTCGAAGACGCCGCTGATCTCGGCCAGGACCTCGGAGACGATCGCGGCGATCAGCTCGTCCTTGCCCCGGAAGTAGCGGTAGACCGCGCCCGCCGAGAGGCCGACCTCCTTCAGCACGTCCTGCATCGAGGTGGCGTGGAAGCCGTTGCGCGCGAAGCAGAGTGCCGCGCCGTCGATGATCTGCCGACGCCGGGCGTCGAGGTGTTCCTGGGATACGCGGGCCATGCGCCCCAAACTAAAACGAACATTCATTCTTGACAAGCTCGCCACACCGCAGGACAGTGGCCCTGACCGCAAAACGAACGCTCCTTCTCTTTACTTCCGGTCCTCTCCGCGTACTTCCGGTCCTCTCCGCGTACTTCCGGTCCTCTCCGAGCATCCCGCCACCGAGGAATGAATCACCATGCCGACTCCGCCCACGACGTCCACACCGACGCCCGCGCCGGGCCGCCGCGCCCTGGCGGTGACCCTCCTGGTCCCCGTCCTCGCCGCCCTCGCGCTCTGGGCGTTCGCCTGGCCCGCCGCCCGCACCGCCCCGCGCGACCTGCCCCTCGGCGTCGCCGGCACCGCCACCGCCGCGGAGCCGATCGCCCGGCAACTCGCGCGGCACGACGGGGCTTTCGACATCCACCGGTACGCGGACGAGGCCGCCGCCAGGTCGGCCATCGAGGACCGGGCCGTGTACGGCGCGGTCGTGGCCACGCAGCGGGGCCCCAAGCTGCTGACCGCGACCGCCGCGAGTCCTGTCGTCGCCCAGTTGCTGGGGCAGGCCGTGCAGCGACAGGCGCCGCGGGGCGCCCCGGTGCCGACGGTCGACGTGGTGCCCGCGCCCGCGGCCGATCCCCGGGGGTCGGCCCTCGGTTCGAGCGTGCTGCCGATGGCGATCGCCGGGGTCGCGGCCGGGGCCCTCATCGCGCTGCGGGGGCTGCGCGGCCTGCGCGCGGCGGCGGCGCTGGTCGCCACGGCCGTGCTCGTCGGAGCCGTGGCCGCCGCGCTCACGCACAGCTGGCTCGGCATCCTCACCGGCGACTGGCGGGCGGAGGCCGGGGTGCTCGGCCTCTCCACGCTCGCGGTGAGCGCGGCGGTGGCGGGGTTCGCGGCCCTGTTCGGCCCGGCGGGCATCGGGGTGGGCGGCCTGCTGATGGTGCTCATCGGCAACCCCTTCTCCGGGGTCACCTCCGCGCCGTACCTGCTGCCCGAACCGGCCGGCCTCCTCGGGCAGTTGCTGCCGCCGGGCGCCGGTGGGTCCCTGCTGCGCTCGGTGGCGTTCTTCGACGGCGCACGCGCCACTGCACCCGCGGTGACCCTCGGCGCGTGGGCCGCGCTCGGCCTCGCGGCCGTCCTGCTCGGCGCGGCGGTACGGAAGCGGCCGGCACCCGGCGCCGCGGGGCCCACGGCGGTCGGCTGAGGCCGGCCCAGGAAGCCAGACGGCACCCGGCGCACCACCGGGGACCCGAAGGCCGCGCCCTCCGGACAGCCGCACGCCCCCGCTGTAGCGGACGGGGGCGTGCGGCCTCTTCGCGCACCCGCGGGTGCCGCGACGTCGACGGCTGGGCGCCGGCCTCAGGTCACGGGCGTCAGGGTCTGGACGGCCTCAAAGCACAGGCAGCCGCACGGGCGGCCTCAGGTCACGGGGCGACCTCACGGCACAGACGGCCTCACGGACGACCTCAGGTGACGGGGCGACCTCACGGCACAGACGGCCTCACGGACGACCTCAGGTGACGGGGCGACCTCACGGCACAGACGGCCGCACGGGCGGCCTCCGCGCTCGGCGGGCGCGTCACCGTACTCCCGGCGCCGCCCGCCGTCACCGCGCCTGCGGCCCCCGGTGCTCCGCCGCGATGCCGAACCGCTGCCGCTCCGGCGCCGCGGGCGGCACGGGGGCGACCGAGGTGACGGTGCTGACCGTCCGCTGCTCCTCGGCTTCCGCGAGCCCTTCGAGGCGCTCCAGGTCGGCGGCGGAGACCAGGGCCACGAGTGGCTTGCCGTGCCGCGTGACGACGACGCGCTCACCGCCGTAGACGACGCGGTTGATCAGCTCGGCGAGCTCTGCGCGTGCTTGCGTCACCGGAATCTCGTAGGCCATGCCCTCCAGCTTAGACGCCGCCTTTCCCACAGCGGGGTGACGTGAAGGCTCCACCCCTCCAGCGTACGTCCTGTACATTTTTTACAGAGGTCCGGGCCGTCCGCGACCGAGAGAGAAGAGGCGCGCCATGAACCGTCCGTCCGCCCGTCATGTCCTGCCCGAGTTCACCGAGCGCACCAGTTCCGGCTCGCGGACGATGGACCCGTACTCCAAGCTGCTCGAAGAGCGGATCGTCTTCCTCGGCACCCCCGTCGACAGCACCTCGGCGAACGACGTGATGGCGCAGTTCATGCACCTGGAGTACGTGGCGCCGGACCGCGACATCTCGCTCTACATCAACTCCCCCGGCGGCTCGTTCAGCGCGATGACCGCCATCTACGACACGATGCGGTTCGTCAGCTGCGACGTGCAGACCACCTGTCTGGGCCAGGCCGTCTCGACCGCCGCCGTGCTGCTGGCCGCCGGGACACCGGGCAAGCGGTTCGCGCTGCCCGGGGCGCGCGTGCTGATCCAGCAGCCCTCCGTCGCCGAGCCGTTCCAGGGGCAGGCGAGCGATCTGGCGATCCAGGCGGAGGAAGTCGCGCGGACGCGGAGCCTGCTGGAGGACCTCATCGCGCACCACACCGGGCAGCCGCGCGAACGGGTCACCGAGGACATCGAACGGGACAAGATCCTCGACGCCGCGGCGGCCCTGGAGTACGGCCTGGTGGACCGCATCATTCCCAGCCGCAAGGGCTCGCTCGGCGCGCGCGACGCGGGGTGACGCGCCGATGCTGCCGCCCGAACCGCCGCCGCTGCCCGCCCTCACCCGGGCCGAGGCCGAGCTGATCGACCGCTATCTGGAGGTCGTGGACCTGCTGGGCCGGATCAACCCCGCCCGCGCGGAGCACACGTATCGCGGACTGCGTGCCGCCCAGGCGCTGGTCGGCAGAGCGACGGCGCTGCGGGACGCGCTGACGCTCATGCACCAGCGGGGCGAGAGTGAACTGCACGCGGAGACCCTCGACCGGGCGTTGCGTGTTCTCGACGGCGAACGGCGGGCGGGACGGGTCGCCCTGCCCCCGCCGCCGGGCGGGTGACCGGTACGCGCCGCACTCCGATACGTCTGGTTCCGGTTTGAAACGGACCAGACGAGCTACCCCCGATGGCGTACGAATCCCTCTTTCTTTCCGGGGCCGCGAGTTGCGCGGCTCGCGTACGCGAAGCCCGGAATTTGACGTTCCGTCGCTGGTGGAGGCGTCGTCAGAAGCATGGGGCCGAGGCCCATTTCGGCTGTGTCCACCCGAACAGGTCAGTCGTGAGTAGCCTCACAAAAGGCCGTTTCGGCTCGGCTTTCGCACCCTTGTCGGGTCAAGATCCCCTTCGACGACAAGACCCCGCCGCTGTGGCGGGGCGATCCGGGCGGACGCCGAATCCTGCCGCCGTTCCGGATGACCGGTCGACATCTGTGCAACGGCAGGAGTGGAGGACCCAAGTACGACGGGCCCGCCCGGGAAGTTCCGGGCGACGCCCTTGGGGTGAAGCCGCAGAGCACGACGCGGCCGGGCATCTTCGCCTGCCCGAACCCGACAGGTCATCCTTCTCAGGCGGCTGACGAAGGGTTATGCATGTCCGCGGAGAATTCCGTTCCGTCGCTGCTCAGCAAGGCCGGGGCCGCATCGGCCCTCACCCTCGCCGTCGTGGGCGGCACCCTCGTGGCCCCCGGGCTCACGACCGAGGCACAGGCGGCCACACACGCGACGAAGGCGCTCAAGATCGCGGCGTCCAAGAAGGGCTCGCCCTACGCCTACGGGGCGACGGGCCCCCACCGGTTCGACTGCTCGGGCCTGACGCAGTACTCGTTCAAGCGCACGGGCAAGAAGCTGCCGCGCACCGCCGCCGCGCAGTACAACAAGACCCGGCACATCGGCAAGTCGCAACGGACCCCCGGCGACCTGGTGTTCTTCCACTCGGGGCGGAACGTCTACCACGTCGGTATCTACGCGGGTAACGGCCGCATCTGGCACTCGCCCAAGACGGGGGCCGTGGTGCGCCTGGAGAAGATCTGGACCAACAGCGTCTGGTACGGCCGGGTGCGCTGACCCGCGCCGCGTCCGCCGAACGGGCGTGCTCCGCCTGCCCGACGTGCTCTCGTACGCCGGGAACGCTTGGGGCGCGCCCGTTCGGATACTCGTACGGGATGTCGGACGACTACTCCTGCACCGCCCGCAATGAGACGCCGCTGGAGCGCGCCGACCGCAACTTCGCGGAGCTGCTCCAGGAGTTGCGGGTCACGCAGACCGGCGTCCAGATCCTCTTCGCCTTCCTGCTCAGCCTCGCCTTCACGCCGCGCTTCCCCTCGCTCGACGCGGTGCAGCGCGGCACCTACATCACGACGCTGCTGCTCGCGGTGGCCGCCGCGGCGCTCCTCACGGCGCCCGCCGCGCTGCACAGGTCGCTGTTCCAGCAGCGCGTCAAGCCGCTCATCGTGCGCGTCTCCGCCCGCCTCGCCGCGGTCGGCCTCGGTGTGCTGATGCTCGCCCTGACCGGGTCCGTGCTGCTCGTGGTGGACGTGACGGCCGGAAGGACCGGGGGCGTCGCGGCGGGCGCGGCGGCCCTGACCGTCTGCGTCGGGCTGTGGGGCGTGCTGCCGCGGCTCGTACGGCGCGCGGCGCGGCGCGCCGGGACGGCCGCCCGCGGCGTCGCGGACATCACGCCGGTCGCGGTCCGCGGAGGCGTTCCGCATGCCCTGCGCCGGGAGCGGTAGCCGTGCCGGTTCCACCGCCGCGCCCCGGGCCCGCCGCCCGGTCAGTGCGCGGCACCGCGCGCCCCGCCCTGGAGCGGCGCCGTCCAGGGCAGGGCGATCCACACGGTCTTGCCCCCCTCGTCGGTCGGGCTCACCGAGAGACGGCCGCCGCATTCGGCGGTGAGCATCCGGATGATGACCATGCCCCTGCCGTTGTCCTGCTGGACGGCGGCGGGCAGCCGGCGCGGATAGCGGGGGTGGCTGTCGGTGACGCCGATCCGCAGCCGCTCGTCCCGGTCGAGCTCGACGTCCACGGTGAAGGTGGGCGAGAGCCCGCGGGTGTGCTGCACCGCGTTCGTGGCGAGTTCGGAGACGATGAGTCTGACCGTGTCCCCCACCTCGGTGCTGTCCGGCAGCCCCCACTCCGCGAGCACCTTGGACACGAACTTCCGGGCCGCGGCGACCGAGGCGGGATCGCTCGGCAGAGTGACGGATACTTCCTTGTGATCTGCCATGGCGACGCTGTCCCTTTCCCACCGGGGGCCGGTCTCCGACTCGGAGCGGATGACTCGAGGACGGCTCCGGACTGGTGCTTCGCGCCAGCCTCCCACTCCTTGGCCGCTCACGGGTGGCGATCCACCGAGATGTGCATATATCTGTCGCTCGATGCGGTGAACTCTGCTACGGACGACCCTATTTGGGCACCAGCTCGGTGCTTGTTCTAATCTCGCCCGTGACTTCGGCAACGCCGTCGAATCTTCGGCCGATCCGTCCGAAAGGGAGCGAATATGCGGTACGGGCCTGCGGTGCGCCGCCGTCAACTCGGAGCCGAACTCCGGTCGCTGCGCGGGCGGGCCGGGTTCACCAGCAGCGAGGCGGCCGCCCGGCTCGGCTGGCACCAGTCCAAGGTGAGCCGCATCGAGACGGGCCGCAGCGGGGTGAAGACCTCTGACGTGCGACGTCTGCTCGACCTCTACGAGGTGCGGGACCCGCGCCTCAGGGACCTGCTCGCGGCGCTGGCCGGCACGGACGACGCCGGTGAGGGGCGCCACCACTGGTGGAAGGCCTACCGGGACCTCCTGCCCGCCGCCTACCGCGACTTCATCAGTCTGGAGTCGCAGGCGAGCCGGATGCGCACCCTGGAGACCACCGTGGTCCCCGGCCTGTTGCAGACCCGCGACTACGCCCTCGCGGTGACCCGGGCCGCGGTCACCGGCCTGTCCGAGGCGCAGGTCGACGCCCTGGTGGAGGTCCGCCTGGCCCGTCAGGACGTGCTGCGCGCGGAGCCTCCGCTCCAGCTGAGCGTGGTGCTCGACGAAGCGGTTTTGCGCCGACCGGTGGGCGGACCGGAGGTCTTCGCGGGGCAGCTCGTCCGGTTGAGGGAGATGTCCAAGTTGCCACAGGTGCGACTACAGGTGCTGCCGTTCACCGCTGGGGAGCATGTGGGCTTAATCGGCCCCTTCGTTATTTTTTCGTTTCCGAACATTTCTGATCTGGACGTGGTTGTTCTCGACCATTTGACGAGTAGCCTCTGCCTAGAACGGAAAGAAGACCTCCGGGCCTACACCGAGGCCTTCAACTCCCTTCAGGATCGGGCGCTTTCACCCGAGGAATCGGAGAAATTCATCGCCGGGCTTAGCGACGGCACGAAGGAGGAACAATGACCGCAACGCCTCGGCACGTCCGCACCAGCAGCACCCTCCAGGGCGCGAGGTGGCGGCGCAGCAGTCACAGCAACGGAATGAACAACTGCGTCGAGACGGCCACGCTCGACACCGGCAGGCCGAACCGCCTGCTGGCCGTGCGTGACTCCAAGAACACCGAAGGATCCGCCCTGCTCTTCTCCCCCGGTCCCTGGGAGATCTTCCTCGACAGCCTGCGGTGAGCCGCGCCGGCCCCGAGCGGGGGCCGGAACGCCTCAGCGAGGCGCGGTGCGGCTGATCACCCCTACGGCATCGGCGATCTGTGTGCCGGTGAGATCCGCGCGAGCGGTCAGCCGCAGCCTCGAGATGCCGTCCGGTACGGACGGCGGCCTGAAGCAGCCGACTGCCAGGCCCGCGGCCCGGCAGTCGGCTGCCCAGCGCACGGCCTCCTCCGGCCCCGGCGCGCGCACGGAGACGACGGCGGCGTCGGGACGTACGGCCGTGAGCCCCTCGGCCGTCAGGCGGTCGTACAGCTCGGCGGCGACCTGCCGGGCCCGCGCGGCCCGTTCGGGCTCGCGGCGGAGCAGCCGCAGGGCCGCGAGCGCGGCGCCCGCCGCGGCGGGCGCGAGGCCCGTGTCGAAGATGAAGGTGCGGGCCGCGTTCACCAGGTGGTCGATGACCTCGGCGGGGCCGAGCACGGCGCCGCCCTGGCTGCCGAAGGACTTCGACAGGGTGAGGGTGACCACGGTGCCGGCCGCCCCCGCGAGGCCCGCGGCCCGCGCGGCGCCCCGGCCGCCGTCGCCCAGCACACCGAGCCCGTGGGCGTCGTCGACGATGAGCCCCGCGCCGGACTCGCGGCACACCGAGGCCAGTTCGCCGAGCGGCGCGGCGTCGCCGTCCACCGAGAACACCGTGTCGGAGACCACGACGGCGGGACCGTCGTGCGCGTCGAGCGCCTTGCGGACCGCGCCGGGGTCGGCGTGCGGCACCACCCGGGTCGTGGCGCGGGCGAGCCGGCAGCCGTCGATCAGCGACGCGTGGTTGCCCGCGTCGGAGACGATCAGCGAGCCGTGCGGGGCGAGCGCGGTGACGGCGGCGAGGTTCGCCGCGTAGCCGGAGGACAGCACGAGCGCCGCCTCGAAGCCGCAGAACTCCGCCAGTTCGCGCTCCAGGTCCTCGTGGAGCCGGGTGGAGCCCGTGACGAGCCGCGATCCCGTGGCGCCGCCGCCCCAGAGCCGGGCCGCCGCCGCGGCGCCCTCGGTGATCTCCGGGTGCCTGGTCAGGCCCAGGTAGTCGTTGCTCGCCAGGTCGAGGAGGCCCCCGGCGTCCGCGGCGCGCGGGCGCAGGGTGCGGACGAGTCCGGCCTCGGCGCGCAGCCGAGCCTGCTCGTCGAGCCAGTCGAACGGCGAACGCGTGGACGGCTCACGTACGGGGCCCGGCGCGGCCGACTCGTTTGTAGACATTGCACAGACCGTAGCCGTCCTGCCACCCGGGCAGGGTGTGGCGATACCCACACCTCAATCCCTTTCTGTTGTGCGAACCCTCCTTGGCCGGGGAGGCTGCGGTGCGTAAGGATCAGCGCCATGGATCTGCTGAACACGCTGGTGGACAAGGGGCTTCGGCGCGAGCTGCCGACCCGTGGAGAGGCGCTGGCCGTGCTGGCCACGTCCGACGACGATCTCCTGGACGTAGTGGCCGCCGCCGGGAAGGTGCGGCGGCAGTGGTTCGGGCGGCGGGTGAAACTGAACTATCTGGTCAACCTCAAGTCGGGCCTGTGCCCGGAGGACTGCTCGTACTGTTCGCAGCGGCTCGGCTCCAAGGCCGAGATCCTCAAGTACACGTGGCTGAAGCCGGACGAGGCCTCGCAGGCCGCGGCGGCCGGGGTCGCGGGCGGCGCGAAGCGGGTCTGCCTGGTGGCCAGTGGCCGCGGCCCGACGGACCGCGACGTGGACCGGGTCGCGCGGACCATCGCCGCGGTCAAGGAGCAGAACGAGGGCGTCGAGGTGTGCGCCTGCCTCGGTCTGCTCTCGGACGGGCAGGCGGAGCGGCTGCGGGGCGCGGGTGCGGACGCGTACAACCACAACCTGAACACGTCGGAGGCGACGTACGCGGACATCACCAGGACGCACACCTACGCGGACCGCGTGGACACCGTGCGGAAGGCCCACGCGGCCGGGCTCTCCGCCTGCTCCGGGCTGATCGCGGGCATGGGCGAGAGCGACGAGGACCTGGTCGACGTGGTCTTCTCGCTGCGCGAACTCGACCCCGACTCGGTGCCGGTGAACTTCCTGATCCCCTTCGACGGCACCCCGCTGGCCAAGGAGTGGAACCTGACGCCGCAGCGCTGTCTGCGCATCCTGGCGATGGTCCGCTTCGTCTGCCCGGACGTCGAGGTGCGCATCGCGGGCGGCCGCGAGGTCCATCTGCGCTCGATGCAGCCGCTCGCGCTGCACCTGGCCAACTCCATCTTCCTCGGCGACTACCTGACCAGCGAGGGCCAGGCGGGCAAGGCCGACCTGGACATGATCGCGGACGCCGGTTTCGAGGTCGAGGGGACCGAGCAGGCCACGCTGCCCCGGCACCGCGCGGACGCGGCGGGCTGCGGCTCCCACGCGGCGCGGACCGGCGGTGGCTGCGGCTCGCACGAGGAGAGCGGTGGCTGCGGGCCGTGCGGCTCGGCCGGGAGCGAGCCGGCGGTCGCGAGCGGGCCCCCGGTCGAGACCGCCCCCGCCGAGGCGCGCACGGATCTGGTGTCGGTACGCCGCCGGGGCGCGGGGACGGACCTGGCGCCCAATGCGTGACCTGTCCGCCGCCGAGCTGCACGAACTCGTCGAGCTTGACCGCCGCCACGTGTGGCATCCCTACGGCCCGATGCCGGGGCGTCAGGAGCCGCTGGTCGTGGCGGCGGCGAGCGGGGTGCGGCTGCGCCTCGCCGACGGCTCCGGCGAGCTGGTCGACGGCATGTCGTCGTGGTGGTCGGCGATCCACGGCTACAACCACCCCGTGCTGAACGAGGCCGTGCGCACACAGCTCGACCGGATGAGCCACGTCATGTTCGGCGGTCTGACGCACGAGCCCGCCGTGTCCCTCGCGAAGCGCCTTGTCGATATGTCTCCCGAGGGGCTCGAACACGTCTTCCTCGCCGACTCGGGCTCGGTCTCGGTCGAGGTCGCCGTGAAGATGTGCCTGCAGTACTGGCGTTCCCTCGGCCGCCCCGAGAAGCGGCGCCTGCTCACCTGGCGCGGCGGCTACCACGGCGACACCTGGCAGCCGATGTCCGTCTGCGACCCCGAGGGCGGCATGCACGGGCTGTGGCAGGGGGTCCTGCCGCCGCAGGTGTTCGCGGACGCGCCGCCGGACGCCTACGAGGAGTCGTACGCGGACGGGCTGCGCGAGCTGGTCGAGCGTCACGCGGGGGAACTCGCCGCGGTGATCGTGGAGCCCGTGGTGCAGGGCGCGGGCGGGATGCGGTTCCACTCCCCCGCCTATCTGCGCGTGCTGCGCGAGGCGTGCGACGCGCACGGCGTACTCCTGGTCTTCGACGAGATCGCCACCGGCTTCGGCCGCACGGGCGCGCTGTTCGCCGCGGACCACGCGCACGTCACCCCGGACGTGATGTGCGTCGGCAAGGCGCTGACCGGCGGCTATCTGACCCTGGCGGCCACACTGTGCACGGCGGGCGTCGCCGAGGGCATCTCGCGCGGCGAGGTCCCCGTCCTGGCGCACGGGCCGACGTTCATGGGCAACCCGCTGGCCGCGGCGGTGGCCGGCGCCTCGATCGACCTGCTGCTCGGGCAGGACTGGCAGGGCGAGGTCAAGCGCGTCGGGACGGGCCTGCGCGACGGCCTCGCCGAGGCCGCGGACCTGCCCGGCGTACGGGACGTCCGCGTCCTCGGCGCCATCGGCGTCGTCCAGCTCGACCACCCGGTGGACATGGCGGCGGCGACGCGGGCCGCGGTGCGCGAAGGCGTGTGGCTGCGGCCGTTCCGGGACCTGATCTACACGATGCCGCCGTTCGTCACGGACGACGACGACGTGGCACGCATCGCGCGCGCGGTCAGCGCGGCGGCGAAGGAGGGCTGACGTGACGGTGATCGTGGTGTCCGGTACGGGCACGGAGATCGGCAAGACGGTGACGACGGCCGCGGTGGCCGCCGCCGCCCTGGCGGCCGGGCGGCGCGTGGCGATGCTCAAGCCCGCGCAGACCGGGGTCGGCCCCGGCGAGCCCGGTGACGCCCAGGAGGTGGCACGGCTGGCGGGCGGCGGGATCACCGCCCTCGAACTGGCCCGCTTTCCCGAGCCGCTGGCGCCGGACACCGCGGCCAGGCGGGCCGGGATGGCGCAGGTGCGCCCGTACGAGGTCGCCGACGCCGCCGAGAAGCTGGCGGTCGAGCACGACCTCGTGCTGGTCGAGGGGGCGGGCGGGCTCCTGGTCCGCCTCGACGACGAGGGCGGCACGCTCGCGGACGCCGCGCGGCTCCTGGGCGCCCCTGTCCTCGTGGTGGCTCCGGCGGGCCTCGGCACCCTGAACACGACGGCGCTGACGGCCGAGGCCCTGCGGGCACGCGGGGTCCGGCAGCTCGGCGTCGCCATCGGGAACTGGCCGGCCGCCCCCGACCTGGCGTCCCGCTGCAACCTCGCCGATCTGCCGCGGGCCGCGGAGTCCCCGCTCCTCGGCGCGGTCCCGCAGGGCGCGGGCTCCCTCGAAGGCGCAGCGTTCCGCGCGGCGGCCCCCGGATGGCTCGCGCCCGAGCTGGGGGGCACATGGGACGCGGAGTCCTTCACGCGGCGCGAGGCACCGCGGGAGCGCTGAGAGAAGACCTGGTCGGCGTGGGTGCGCTGGGGTGAGATCGCTCGCCCCGGCGCACGGCTCACGGCTCCGGACGGGGGCAATCCGCGCCGCGGTTGGGCAGCATTGCGGTAACAGCTCGTCCCGCCGAGGAGGGCCCATGTCTCCGCGATCCGCCAGGACGGCGTCCCGGGACGCCGTGCACCACCCCGTCTTCGCCCGCTTCTACGCCCGTCAGAGCGTGGCCGCGGAGCCCGTGGTCTCCGTCTACCGCAAGGAGCTGCTCGCCGGGCTCTCCGGCCGGGTGATCGAGGTCGGGGCGGGCAACGGGCTGAACTTCGCGCACTACCCCCGTACGGTCTCCGAGGTCGTGGCGATCGAACCGGAGCGGCTGCTGCGGCAGCTGGCCGTGGAGACGGCACGGCACGCCGATGTGCCCGTCGACGTGGTGCCGGGTGCCGCCGAGGCGCTGCCCGTCAAGAGCGAGGCCTTCGACGCGGCCGTCGTGTCGCTGGTGCTGTGCAGCGTACGGGACGTGCGGCGGGCGCTCGGCGAGCTGCACCGTGTGCTGCGGCCCGGTGGCGAGCTGCGCTTCTTCGAGCACGGCCGGGCGCCCGGCGCTCTGATGGCGGGCGTCCAGCAGGTTCTGGACCGCACGGTGTGGCCGGCGCTGTTCGGCGGCTGCCACGTCGCGCGGAGCCCCCTGGACGCCCTGGTCGACGCGGGCTTCGAGATCGGTCCCCACCGGCGGTTCACGGTGCCGGCGAGGGGGCCGCGCATACCCTTCTCCTACTGCCTGATCGGCACGGCACGGCGGCCCGAGCTGTCCTGAGGCGCGGCGTGCGCCGTACGGGAGCCTCCGCTCACAGGCTCCACCGGCGCAGCTCGTCCGCGATGGCCCGCACGCTCGCACCATCCTCCTTCACCAGGCGCGCCAGGTCGCGCACCTGCTCGGGAGAGGTGACGACCTTGGTGCCGCTGGAGACGAGATAGGCGTAGGCGACGGAGGCGGCGAAGAGCGCGTTCGAGCGTTCGAGCGCGGGGATGTGCAGCAGGAGCTGGAGGAGCGCGGCGGCCCTGTCGTGCGGCGTCTCGTAGACCGGAACGCCGAATATCTCCGCCTCGTGCCGGCTGACGGCGGCGACGAGCGCGCCCCAGTCGGTGACGGCGGGGTCCCCCGGGGTCTTGTGCTCGGCGATCATCAGGAGCCAGGCAAGATCGATTCTGAGGTTCAACGGCTCAGCGGCGATCTTCACCGAACGGGCGTGTGGCGTCGTGCAGGGCGCGTACGGGAGTGTCGCGGACCGCGCGGCTGCCCTCGCGGTCCTGGCCGAACTCCTCGACGAAGACGCTCTCGTACTGCTTCATGAAGTCGGCGGCGGCCTCGACGAACGTGTGGCCCACTTCTCCTGCGTCCTGTTTCACGAGTTCCTCTATGTAGCGGTTGACGCTGATTCCCCGGGCCAAGGCGCGCTCCCTGGCGGCCCGAGCGGTGCCCTCGTCCACTCGTACGTTCAACTGGGTCTTCGCCATTCCTTCAAGCTAGCGCCGAGGTGCTATCAGGACAAGGGCGCCGGACAGTGCCCCTTACATGCGTCCCCGTCCCCGACCTCGGAGGGATACCGGAGACCGGGCGCGTCCCACTACTCTGCGCGCAGACACGGGAGTTGGAACGGCCACACACCAGGAGGCGGCCCTTGTCCACACCTGCTTCGGCTCCGTCCACCGGCCGCCCCGGGGCCGCCGGGACCGCCGCGCGCGCCCGCGGTCTCACCAAGGCGTACGGCTCGGGCGAGACGACCGTGCTGGCCCTCGACTCGGTCGACGTGGACATCGCGCGCGAGCGCTTCACGGCCGTCATGGGCCCGTCGGGTTCGGGCAAGTCCACCCTCATGCACTGCCTCGCCGGGCTCGACAGCGTGTCGGCGGGTCAGGTGTGGCTGGGCGACACGGAGATCACGGGGCTCAAGGAGCGGGAGCTGACCCGGCTGCGGCGGGACCGTGTCGGTTTCATGTTCCAGTCCTTCAACCTCATCCCCACGCTCAACGCCCTGGAGAACATGACGCTGCCGATGGACATCGCGGGGCAGCGGCCCGACCGCGACTGGCTTGAGCACGTCATCGACACCCTGGGGCTGCGGGACCGCCTCAAGCACCGGCCCGCGCAGCTCTCCGGCGGACAGCAGCAGCGCGTGGCGTGCGCGCGGGCCCTGGCGTCCAGGCCCGAGCTGATCTTCGCCGACGAACCGACGGGCAACCTCGACTCCCGCTCGGGTCTCGAAGTGCTCGGCTTCCTGCGCGAGGCGGTCGACCGACTGGGCCAGACGGTGGTCATGGTGACCCATGACCCGAGCGCCGCCGCCACCTCCGACCTGGTCCTCTTCCTCGGTGACGGGCGGATCGTGGACGACATGGCGCGCCCGACGGCGGACGGGGTGCTCGAACGCATGAAACGGTTCGACGCCCTGGGCGCGGTGCCGCCCGGCGCCCCCGGACCCTCGGCCGGCGACGACGCCGCCGCCGAGCAGGGCTGAGCGGGGCTGCCGTGCTGAAGGCGACGCTCAGGAGCTTCCTCGCGCACAAGGGCCGGCTCGCGCTCTCCGCCCTCGCCGTCGTCCTCTCGGTGGCGTTCGTGGCCGGCAGCCTGATCTTCTCGGACACGGTGAGCCGCACCTTCGACCGCCTGTTCGCCTCCACGTCGGCGGACGTCATGGTCGGGCCGCAGGACGACCTCGACGAGGCCGTGCCCTCGGGGCGGACCCCGACGGTGCCCGCGAGCCTGCGGGAGCGGGTGGCGGGGGTCGAGGGCGTCGCCGACGCGCACATCGACGTCTCCGTCGAGAACGTCACCGTCGTCGACAGCGGCAACGACCCCGTGAGCTCGACGACCGGCGCGCCGACCGTCGCCACCAACTGGTACGTCACCGACCGCAGCCCCGTGGAGCTGACATCGGGCCACGCGCCGCGCGGCGCGGGACAGGCGGTCCTGGACGCGGACACGGCGGACAGGAAGGGCGTGGAGATCGGCGACACCCTCACCGTCCTCGCCCGCCCCGGCTCCTTCGAGGTGGAGATCGTCGGCATCGCCACCTTCACCACCACCAACCCCGGCGCGGCCCTCGTCTTCCTGGAGACGGAGAGCGCCCAGCGCGAGCTGCTCGGCTCGGCCGAAAAGGCGACGAGCATCTCGGTGACCGCCGACGACGATGTCGGCGACACGGCCCTCAAGCGCCGCATCGCCGCCGAGCTCGGCTCCGGCCACAAGCTGGAGACCGCCGACGAACAGGCGGAGTCCGCCGCGTCCGACCTGGGCGGCTTCCTGGACGTCATCAAGTACGTGATGCTCGGCTTCGCCGGAGTCGCCGTACTCGTCGGCGTCTTCCTGATCGTCAACACCTTCTCCATGCTGATCGCCCAGCGCACCCGCGAACTCGGGCTGCTGCGCGCCCTCGGCGCCGACCGCGGTCAGGTGCGCCGCTCCGTGCTCGTCGAGGCCCTGCTGCTCGGCCTGGTCGGCGCCACGCTGGGGCTCGCCGCGGGCATCGGCCTCGCCCTGGGCCTCATCGAGCTGATGGGCGTCTTCGGGATGAACCTGAGGTCCACGGAGATGGTCGTGAGCGGGGCGACACCCGTGGCGGCGTACGTCGTCGGGGTCGGCGTCACGTTCGTCGCCGCCTACCTCCCCGCCCGCCGGGCCGCCCACGTCTCGCCGATGGCGGCGCTCGCCGACGCGGAGATCGCCGGGGTGGGGCGGCCGTTGCGGGTGCGGGCCGTGGTGGGCTCCGTCGTCGCGCTGGGCGGCGCCGCCGCGCTCGTCGGCTGCGCCGTCGCCGGGCGGACCTCGACGGCGGCGTCCCTGCTGGGCCTCGGCATCGCCCTGACCCTCGTCGCCACCGTCGTCGCGGGGCCGCTCCTGGTGCGGCCGGTGATCCGGGTGCTCGGCGGGGCGTTCCCCGCCGTCTTCGGACCGGTGGGCCGGATGAGCCAGCGCAACGCGCTGCGCAACCCGCGCAGGACCGGCGCGACCGCCGCCGCGCTGATGGTGGGCCTCGCGCTGGTCGGCGGCCTCTCCGTGGCGAGCGCGTCGATGACGAAGTCCTTCGACCAGCAGA
Source organism: Streptomyces sp. NPDC050703 (assembly GCF_040654435.1). NCBI lineage: Bacteria > Bacillati > Actinomycetota > Actinomycetes > Kitasatosporales > Streptomycetaceae > Streptomyces > Streptomyces sp. NPDC050703. The sequence goes on along the minus strand of NZ_JBFAHX010000010.1, from coordinate 163,722 downwards.
TCGACGCCACCCTAGGCGCCGACTTCGTCGTGCAGAACAGCAACTTCATGCCCTTCTCGCCGGAGGTCACCGACAGGGTCGAGGACATCGAGGGCGCCGGGCTCGTCGTACGCCAGCGCTTCGCCCCCGTCGAACTGTCCCTGCCCGACGGCGAGAAGGTCGAGACCACGGCCGCGGGCTACGATCCGCGGCTCGACGACGTCGCCAAGGTGACGTACGCCGAGGGGAGTTCGCGGGCCGCGCTGGCTCCGGGGCACATCGGCATGGACAAGGAGTTCGCGGCGGAGCACCGCGTGCGCGTCGGCGACGAGCTGCCCGTGGTGTTCCCGGAGAAGCGGAAGGCCACGCTGACGGTCGGCGCCCTCACCGACCAGGACGCGCCCGAGGGCTTCGGGGTCACGGGCGGGCTCTTCCTCGGGCTCGGCACGGTCGAGAAGTACGTGCCGGGCGGCCAGGACGCCGCCGTGTACGTCAACGCCGCCGCGGGGACGGACCCCGGCACGCTGCGCGAGCGCCTGGAGAAGGCCCTCGATCCGTATCCGCAGGTGCAGGTCCGCGACCAGGCCGACTACAAGGAGCTGATCCGCCGGCAGATCGCCGTGATGCTCTACCTCGTCTACGCGCTGCTCGGCCTCGCCATCGTCATCGCCGTCCTGGGCGTGGTCAACACGCTGGCCCTCTCCGTCGTGGAGCGCACCCGGGAGATCGGGCTGCTGCGCGCCATCGGACTCGGCCGGCGTCAGCTGCGGCGGATGATCCGCCTGGAGTCGGTGGTGATCGCCGTCTTCGGAGCGGTCCTCGGTCTCGCGCTCGGCCTGGTCTGGGGCGTCGCGGTGCAGCAGATCCTCGCGCTGCAGGGCATGAAGGAGCTGGCCTTCCCCTGGCCGACGATCGTGGCGGTGGTGATCGGCTCGGTGGTCGTGGGCCTCGCCGCGGCGCTGCTGCCGGCGCTGCGGGCGTCGCGGATGAACGTACTGGCGGCGATCGCGCACGAGTGAGGGCCGGGGGCCGCCGGCCGAGCCGGCACCGCCGTCCGCATCCTGGAAACGTCACGCGCCCCTCCCGCCCCGGTGCTGGGATGGTGCCCATGGACGATCTCCGGATACGGGCCGCCGAGCCCGGTGACCTCGACGCGGTGCTCGCCTTCTGGAAGGTGGCCGCCGAGGGGACCAGCATCAGCGACGACCGCGCCGGCGTGGAGCGCCTCGTCGGCCGTGACCCCGAGGCGCTGATCCTCGCCGAGCGGGGCGGGGAGCTGGCCGGGACGGTCATCGCGGGCTTCGACGGCTGGCGCTGCCACCTGTACCGCCTGGCCGTCCACCCCGGACACCGCCGCCGGGGCGTGGGCTCCGCGCTGCTCGCCGCGGCGGAGGAGCGCTTCGTCCGCCTCGGGGGACGGCGCGGCGACGCCATGGTCCTCGACCGGAACGCGCTCGCCCACCCCGCCTGGCGCGCGGCGGGTTACGCCCCGCAGCCCCAGTGGTCCCGGTGGGTGAAGCGCCTCGCGGACTGAGGCACCGGCCGGGCGTGCCGCATCCCAGGGACGGGGCCGGCCGGCGTGCCGCACCTCAGGACCGATCCGGCCCGGCGTGCCGCACCTCACGAACCGCGGCGCGGACGCACGCGCGGTCCGGGTACACGGGCGGGATGAGCAGCCTGCACCCACCGACGCACCAGCGCGGCTTTGCTGATCCTTTACCATGGAGTGGTCACCCGTACCCCCCGACCGAAAGGTGTGAGCGTCCGTCCATGGGCGAGCCCCCCAGTACCCGACATCGCGCGTTCCTCCCGCCACTGCCTGATCATGGGACGGAGGTGACCCGATGACCGAAGTGCTCCTGCTCCTCGTGGCGGTGCTGCTCTGCCTGGCCTGCGGCGTCTTCGTCGCGGCGGAGTTCTCCCTCACGACCGTCGAGCGCAGCGAACTCGAACGAGCCGTAGAACGCGGCGAGCGCGGCGCCGCCGGCGCCCTCAAGGCGGTCAAGAACCTCACCTTCCAGCTCTCCGGCGCGCAGCTCGGCATCACCGTCACCAACCTGGTCGTCGGCATGCTCTCCGAACCGTCGATCGCCAAGCTGATCGCGGGCCCGCTGCACGACATCGGCCTGCCCCGTTCGGCGGCGTCCTCGGTGGCCCTGGTCATCGGCACGGCGCTGTCCACGGTCTTCCTGATGGTCATCGGCGAGCTGGTGCCCAAGAACTGGGCGATCTCCTCGCCGCTCGCCATCGCCAAGCGCGTGGCCACGCCCCAGCGGCTCTTCAGCGCGGCGTTCCGGCCCTTCATCGCGCACCTGAACAACACGGCGAACCGTTCCGTACGCCGCTTCGGCATCGAGCCCGCCGAGGAGCTGGCCTCCGCGCGCGGCCCCAAGGAGCTCGTGGCCCTCGCCAGGCACTCCGCCAGGGAGGGCGCGCTGGAGGCGGACACCGCCGAGCTGTTCGTCCGTACGCTGAACCTCGCCGACCTCAGCGCGGAGAACGTGATGACGCCCCGCGTGCAGGTCATCGCCCTCGACGTGCACGCCACCTGCGAGGACGTCGCGAACGCCACGCGCGCGACCGGACTCTCCCGGTTCCCCGTCTACCGCGGCAACCTCGACTCGGTCGTCGGCGTGGCGCACATCAAGGACGTCCTCGCCATACCGGCCGAGCGCAGGCCGCGCGCGTCGGTCGCCGAGATGATGCGCGAGCCGCTGCTCGTACCCGAGTCGCTGACCGTCGACCGCCTGCTCGACCGGCTCTCCGGCAAGCGCACGATGGCCGTGGTCATCGACGAGTACGGCGGCACCGCCGGGGTCGCGACCCTGGAGGACATCGTCGAGGAGGTCGTCGGCGAGGTGCGCGACGAGCACGACCCGCACGAGACGCCCGACATCGCCACCGCGGGCACGGACGAGGACGGCAGGACGCTCTGGTCCGCCGACGGCGCCGCCCGCACGGACCAGCTCGCGCGGGTCGGCCTGCGCGCGCCCGAGGGGCCCTACGAGACGCTCGCCGGGCTCGTCGCGGCCGAACTCGGCCGGATTCCCACCGAGGGCGACAGCTTCGAGGTCGGCGGCTGGCGCCTGGTCGTCCAGGACGCCACGGGGCGGCGCGCGGCCCGCGTGCTGCTCCACGCCCCGCCGGCCGCCGATGAGCAGGAGGACGCCCGATGACCGCCATCCAGTTGCTGATCGGCCTGGCGACGCTCGTCGTCAACGCGTTCTTCGTGGGCGCCGAGTTCGCGCTCATCTCCGTGCGCCGCAGCCAGATCGAGCCGCACGCCGAGGACGGCGACCGGCGCGCCAAGAGCGTGATGTGGGGGCTCAAGCACGTCTCCGCGCTGCTCGCGGCGGCCCAGCTGGGCATCACGCTGTGCACCCTGGTGCTCGGTGTCGTCGCGGAGCCCGCCATCGCGCACCTCCTTGAGCCCGTGTTCGACGGGGTGGGCGTGCCGCACGGCCTGGTCCACCCGATCTCGTTCGTCATCGCGCTGACCGTGGCGACGTATCTGCACATGCTGCTCGGCGAGATGCTCCCGAAGAACATCGCGCTCGCGGAGCCGGTGCGGACCGCGCTGCTGCTCGGGCCGCCCCTGGTGGCGCTCGCGCGGGCGCTGCGGCCGGTGATCTTCGCGATCAACGCGTTCGCCAACGGACTGCTGAAGCTGCTGCGCGTGGAGGCCAAGGACGAGGTGTCGGCCAGCTTCTCCGACGAGGACCTGGCCCGCATGGTCAAGGACTCCGGTGACGCGGGTCTGCTCGACGACCGCGCGCAGGAGCGGCTGCACGACGCGCTGGAACTGGGCCGCCGCCCCGTCAGGGACGTGGTCCTGCCGCTGGAGGACGTCGTCTACGCGCGCGTGGGCGTCACTCCCGAGGGCCTTGAGCGCCTCTCGGCGGAGTCCGGGTTCTCCCGCTTCCCCGTCGTCGACGCGGGCCGTCGCATCGTCGGCTACCTGCACGTCAAGGACGCGCTCGACCGGATGCCGCGGGACCTGCCCTTCCGGGTGCCCGACATGCGCAAGATCGCACAGGTGCGCGAGACGACGCCGCTGGACGACGTCCTGACCGCGATGCGCGGCACCCGTACGCACGTGGCCGCCGTGCTCGGCTCCGACGGCCGCCTGGCCGGCATGGTCACGATGGAGGACGTGCTGCGCGAACTGTTCGGCCAGCCCGTCTGACACCCGGGCACCGTCCGGCGGGCCGGGCCGGCGTCACCCGCGTGGTGGCGCCGGCCCGGATTCCAGGGGCCGCTCCGTGAGGCCGGGGCCCTTCGCTCCGGCCTCGGATGCGCCGATCGCCGTCAGGACGGCGAGGAGCGCGGCGAAGCCGGCCGTCGCGAGGGCGGCGCCCCACGCGACGTCGAGGAGACTGGTCGCCCCGGCGGCCAGCACGGCGGCGAGCGCCTGCGCGAAGGTGCGGAGGGCGCGTTCCGCGGTGGCTTTCCAGAAGGCTGCGGTCCACATGGCGGCTCGCTCTCTCGCGGTGACGGCGTGCCCTATGGCATACCGCCGCGCCGCCCCGCTGCCCAGGTCCGCGGCGTCCCGGCCGCCGCGCGGGTTACCATCGCAGGCGCCATGCACATGAATGCCAAGTACAACAGTCTCGTCGCGGTCGGCGACTCCTTCACCGAGGGCATGTCGGACCTGCTGCCCGACGGCACCTACCGCGGCTGGGCCGACGTGCTGGCCGGCCGGATGGCCGCCCAGAGTCCCGGCTTCCGGTACGCGAACCTGGCGGTGCGCGGGAAGCTCATCGGCCAGATCGTCGCCGAGCAGGTGGGCGTCGCCGCGGAGATGCGGGCCGACGTGGTCACGCTGGTGGGCGGGCTGAACGACACGCTGCGCCCCAAGTGCGACATGAACCGCGTCTGCGACCTCCTCGAAGAGGCCGTCGAGCGGCTCGCGCCCTCGTGCAAGCAGCTCGTGCTGATGCGCAGCCCCGGCCGGAACGGTCCCGTGATGGAACGGTTCCGCCCCCGCATGGAGGCGCTCTTCACCCACATCGACAACCTGGCCGCGCGGCACGACGCCCTGGTCGTGGACCTGTACGGCGCGACCGTCCTCGGCGACCAGCGGCTCTGGGACGTCGACCGGCTGCACCTCACCGCGGAGGGGCACCGCAGGGTCGCCGAGGCCGTGTGGCAGGCCCTGGGCCACCCGCCGGAGGAGGACTGGCGGACTCCGCTCGGCGAGGCCGCCCCGCCGACGTGGGCCACGCGCCGCGTCGCCGACGTCCGCTTCGCCCGGCAGCACCTCGCGCCGTGGATCGTGCGCCGACTGACCGGCCGCTCCTCCGGTGACGGCCTGCCGCCCAAGCGTCCCGACCTGCTGCCGTGGGAGGACCCGCGCGGCTAGGGAGCGCTTCGCCCTCGTAGCTTCCGACGAACGGGGGCGTGGCGCTGGCCTGCATGAATGCCCAGTAGAATCTGGTCACGTGACTGCCGCGCCCGCAAAGCCCCGTATCCCGAACGTCCTCGCCGGACGTTACGCCTCCGCCGAGCTCGCCACCCTCTGGTCGCCCGAGCAGAAGGTGAGGCTGGAGCGTCAGCTCTGGCTCGCCGTGCTGCGCGCGCAGAAGGACCTCGGCATCGAGGTCCCCGACGCCGCCATCGCCGACTACGAGCGCGTGCTCGACCAGGTCGACCTGGCCTCCATCGCCGAGCGCGAGAAGGTCACGCGCCACGACGTGAAGGCCCGCATCGAGGAGTTCAACGCCCTCGCCGGGCACGAGCACGTCCACAAGGGCATGACCTCGCGCGACCTCACCGAGAACGTCGAGCAGCTCCAGATCCGGCTCTCCCTGGAGCTGATCCGCTCCCGTACCGTCGCGGTCCTCGCCCGGCTCGGCCGGCTCGCCGGCGAGTACGGCGAGCTGGTGATGGCGGGCCGCTCCCACAACGTCGCCGCGCAGGCGACGACGCTGGGCAAGCGCTTCGCGACCGGCGCCGACGAGCTGCTCGCCGCCTATCGCCGCCTCGACGACCTCCTCGGCCGCTACCCGCTGCGCGGCATCAAGGGCCCGGTCGGCACCGCCCAGGACATGCTGGACCTGCTCGGCGGCGACGCCGAGAAGCTGACCGACCTCGAAGGCCGCATCGCCGGGCACCTCGGCTTCGACCGCGCCTTCACCTCGGTCGGCCAGGTCTACCCGCGCTCCCTCGACTACGAGGTCGTCACCGCCCTGGTGCAGATCGCCGCCGCGCCCTCCTCCCTCGCCAAGACGATCCGCCTGATGGCGGGGCACGAGCTGGTCACCGAGGGCTTCAAGCCGGGCCAGGTCGGCTCGTCCGCGATGCCGCACAAGATGAACACCCGCTCCTGCGAGCGCGTCAACGGCCTCACCGTCATCCTGCGCGGCTACGCGTCGATGACCGGCGAGCTGGCGGGCGACCAGTGGAACGAGGGCGACGTCTCCTGCTCGGTCGTGCGCCGGGTCGCGCTTCCCGACGCGTTCTTCGCGCTGGACGGGCTCCTGGAGACGTTCCTGACCGTCCTCGACGAGTTCGGCGCCTTCCCGGCCGTCGTCGCCCGCGAGCTGGACCGCTACCTCCCCTTCCTCGCCACCACCAAGGTCCTCATGGCCTCGGTGCGGGCGGGCGTCGGCCGCGAGGAGGCCCACGAGGCGATCAAGGAGAACGCGGTCGCCTCCGCGCTCGCGATGCGCGAGCGGGGCGCCGAGCGCAACGAACTCCTCGACAAGCTCGCCGCGGACTCCCGTATCCCGCTGGACCGCGCGCAGCTCGACGAGCTGATGGCCGACAAGCTGTCGTTCACGGGTGCGGCGAGCGACCAGGTCGCCACGGTGGTCGCGCAGATCGAGGAACTGCTCAAGCGGCACCCGGAGGCCGCCGCCTACACGCCCGGCGCGATCCTCTAGCCCTTCTGGAGCAGACGGGTCCGCCGGATCAGGACGAGGGCCCCGGGGCGCGACGCCCCGGGGCCCTCGTGCTCGTCGTGCCCGGTTCACCGGAGATCCACTAGCCGTCCGCTCGTCCGAGATCAAGGGCGTTCAGAAGAGGGCAAGGTCACAGCCTGTGGTGGCACCGCGTGCCACCGGTTGAGCCCTAGCATCAGGGCATGACGGTCCTGCCTGACGACGGGCTTTCCCTGGCCGCCGAGTTCCCTGATGCGACCCATGAGCAGTGGCAGCGCCTGGTGGAAGGCGTGCTGCGCAAGTCGGGTAAGGACGCATCGGGGACGGCCGCCGAGGAAGCGCTGTCCACCGCACCTGAGGACGGGCTCACCACCCGCCCCCTCTACACCTCCCGTGACACCGCGCCCCCCGCGGGCCACCCCGGATTCGCCCCCTTCGTGCGGGGCGGCACACCCGGCGGCAGCGCCCCCGCCGGCTGGGACGTACGGCAGCGGCACACGGGCACCGACCCCGCCCGCACCAACGAGGCCGTGCTCGCGGACCTGGAGAACGGCGTCACCTCGCTCTGGCTCGGCGTGGGCGCGAACGGCGTGCCCGTCTCCGCGCTGCCCCGGGCGCTGGACGGGGTCTACCTCGACCTCGCGGCCGTCGCGCTCGACGCGGGCGCCGCATTCGCCCCCGCCGCCCGCGCGTTGTTCGCGCTGTACGAGGCCGCGGGCGTCGCGAAGGACGCCGCCCGCGGCACGCTCGGCGCCGACGTGCTCGGCCACGAGGCCCGTTCGGGCGAGGCTTTGGACGCCGCCGACGCCGTGGAGCTGGCGCGGGTGTGCGCACGGGAGTACCCGGGCCTCCGGGCGCTCACCGTGGACGCGCTGCCCTACCACGAGGCGGGCGGCTCGGCCGCGCAGGAACTGGGCGCGTCGCTCGCGACCGGCGTCGCGTACCTGCGCGAGCTGACGGCGGCCGGGCTCTCCGTGCCGGAGGCATGCGCCCAGCTGGAGTTCCGCTACGCGGCCACCGCCGACCAGTTCCTGACCATCGCCAAGCTCCGTGCCGCGCGCCGCCTCTGGGCGCGCGTGGCCGAGGTGTGCGGCGCCGTCGCCGCCGGGGCGCAGCGTCAGCACGCGGTGACCTCGCCGGTGATGATGACCCGCCGCGACCCGTGGGTGAACATGCTCCGCACGACGGTGGCCTGCCTGGGGGCCGGGGTCGGCGGCGCCGACGCGGTCACCGTGCTGCCGTTCGACCACTCGCTCGGGCTGCCCGACGCCTTCGCGCGCCGCATCGCCCGCAACACCTCCACGATCCTGATCGACGAGTCCCACCTGGCCCGCGTGATCGACCCGGCGGGCGGCTCCTGGTACGTGGAGCGGCTCACCGACGAACTGGCGCAAGCCGCGTGGGCGTTCTTCCAGGAGATCGAGGGCGCGGGCGGCCAGGCCGCCGCCCTGCGCTCCGGGATGGTCGGCGACCGCCTCGCCGCGACCTGGGCGGCGCGCGGCGAGAAGCTGGCGCGGCGCCGCGAACCGATCACCGGCGTCAGCGAGTTCCCGCACCTCGACGAGCGGCCCGTGGAGCGCGAGGCCGCCCCCGCCGCACCGGCCGGCGGCCTGCCGAGGGTCCGGCGCGACGAGGCGTACGAAGCCCTGCGCGCCCGCTCCGACGCGCACCTCGCCTCGGCAGGGGCGCGCCCGAAGGTGTTCCTGGCGGCGCTCGGCCCCGCCGCCGCGCACACCGCGCGGGCCGGTTTCGCCGTGAACCTCTTCCAGGCGGGCGGCATCGAGGCCGTCCACGAACCGGTGACGGTGGACGCGGCGACGGCCGGCGACGCCTTCCGGGCCTCCGGCGCACGCATGGCAGTCATCTGTTCGAGCGACGCGCTCTACGCCGAGCAGGCCGCGGCGGTCGCCGGGGCCCTCAAGGACGCGGGCGCCGAGCACGTCTTCCTCGCGGGGCGCGGTGAGTACGACGGCGTCGACACCCGCGTCCACGCCGGCTGCGACGCCGTGGCCGTGCTCTCCTCCACCCTCGACCGCATGGGAGTGGCGTAATGCGCATCCCCGACTTCTCCTCCGTGGACCTGGGGCCCGGCACACCCGCCGCGGGCTCGCACGAGCAGTGGCGCGCCGCCGTGAAGGAGGCCACCGGCAGGTCCGAGAGCGACCTGCTGTGGGAGACCCCCGAGGGCATCGGCGTCAAGCCGCTGTACACCGGCGCCGACCTGGAGGGCCTCGACTTCCTCGGCACCTATCCGGGCGTGGCCCCGTATCTGCGCGGCCCCTACCCGACGATGTACGTGAACCAGCCCTGGACGATCCGGCAGTACGCCGGGTTCTCCACCGCCGAGGAGTCCAACGCCTTCTACCGGCGCAACCTCGCCGCCGGGCAGAAGGGCCTCTCGGTCGCCTTCGACCTGCCGACCCACCGCGGCTACGACAGCGACCATCCGCGCGTCACCGGTGACGTCGGCATGGCGGGCGTCGCCATCGACTCGATCTACGACATGCGGCAGCTGTTCGACGGCATTCCGCTGGACGAGATGACGGTGTCGATGACGATGAACGGCGCGGTGCTGCCCGTGCTCGCGCTGTACATCGTGGCGGCCGAGGAGCAGGGCGTACCGCCCGAGAAGCTGGCCGGGACCATCCAGAACGACATCCTCAAGGAGTTCATGGTCCGCAACACCTACATCTATCCGCCGACGCCCTCCATGCGGATCATCTCGGACATCTTCGCGTACACCTCGCAGAAGATGCCGCGGTACAACTCCATCTCCATCTCCGGCTACCACATCCAGGAAGCGGGCGCGACGGCCGACCTGGAGCTGGCCTACACGCTCGCCGACGGTGTGGAGTACCTGCGGGCCGGACAGAAGGCGGGCCTGGACGTCGACGCGTTCGCGCCGCGCCTGTCGTTCTTCTGGGCGATCGGCATGAACTTCTTCATGGAGGTCGCCAAGCTCCGCGCCGCGCGCCTGCTGTGGGCCAAGCTCGTCAAGCAGTTCGATCCGAAGAACGCCAAGTCGCTCTCCCTGCGCACGCATTCGCAGACGTCGGGCTGGTCGCTGACCGCGCAGGACGTGTTCAACAACGTCACGCGCACCTGTGTCGAGGCGATGGCCGCGACCCAGGGCCACACGCAGTCGCTGCACACCAACGCCCTCGACGAGGCGCTCGCGCTGCCCACCGACTTCTCCGCCCGCATCGCCCGCAACACCCAGCTCCTGATCCAGCAGGAGTCGGGGACGACGCGGACGATCGACCCGTGGGGCGGCAGCGCGTACGTGGAGAGGCTCACGTACGACCTGGCGCGCCGCGCCTGGCAGCACATCGAGGAGGTCGAGGCGGCCGGCGGCATGGCCAAGGCCATCGACGCGGGCATCCCGAAGCTGCGCGTGGAGGAGGCCGCCGCGCGCACGCAGGCCCGCATCGACTCGGGGCGGCAGCCGGTCATCGGCGTCAACAAGTACCGCGTGGACTCCGACGAGCAGATCGAGGTCCGCTCGGTCGACAACTCCGCGGTGCGCGCCCAGCAGATCGACAAGCTGCGGCGCCTTCGCGAGGAGCGCGACGACGCGGCCTGCCGGGACGCGCTGCGCGCGCTGGCCGCGGCGGCCGAGCGCGGCTCCGGGCCCGGCCTGGAGGGCAATCTGCTCGCGCTCGCGGTGGACGCGGCCCGCGCCAAGGCCACGGTCGGTGAGATCTCGGACGCGTTGGAGAGCGTGTACGGGCGGCACGCGGGCCAGATCCGTACGATCTCCGGTGTGTACCGCACCGAAGCAGGCCAGTCCCCGTCCGTCGAGCGCACCCGCGCCCTGGTGGACGCCTTCGACGAGGCCGAGGGCCGCCGCCCGCGCATCCTGGTGGCCAAGATGGGCCAGGACGGCCACGACCGCGGCCAGAAGGTCATCGCCAGCGCCTTCGCCGACCTCGGCTTCGACGTCGACGTCGGCCCGCTCTTCCAGACGCCCGCGGAGGTCGCGCGCCAGGCCGTCGAGGCGGACGTGCACATCGTGGGCGTCTCCTCGCTGGCCGCGGGGCACCTCACCCTCGTACCGGCGCTGCGTGAGGAGCTGGCCGCCGAGGGCCGCGACGACATCATGATCGTGGTGGGCGGGGTGATCCCGCCGCAGGACGTCGAGGCGCTGCACAAGGCGGGCGCCACGGCGGTGTTCCCGCCCGGCACGGTGATCCCGGACGCGGCGCACGACCTGGTGAAGCGACTGGCGGCCGATCTCGGCCACGACCTGTGAGCCGGTGAGCCCCCTGCCTGTCACGATCGACATCGACGCGTACGCCAAGGGCGTCCTCGACGGGAAGCGCGCGTTCGTCGCGCGGGCCATCACCCTCGTCGAGTCGACCAGGCCCCAGCACCGGCTGCTCGCACAGCGGTTGCTGACCGAACTGCTCCCGCACAGCGGGCGGGCGCGGCGGATCGGCATCAGCGGGGTGCCGGGCGTGGGCAAGTCCACGTTCATCGACGCGCTCGGCACGATGCTGACCTCGCTCGGGCACCGCGTGGCGGTGCTCGCCGTCGACCCGTCGTCCACGCGGACGGGCGGCTCCATCCTCGGTGACAAGACCAGGATGGAGCGGCTCTCCCTCGACCCCGCCGCGTTCGTGCGGCCCTCGCCCTCCGCGGGGACGCTCGGCGGGGTCGCCAAGGCGACCCGCGAGTCCATCGTGGTGATGGAGGCCGCGGGGTACGACGTGGTGCTCGTGGAGACCGTGGGCGTCGGGCAGTCGGAGACGGCCGTGGCGAACATGGTCGACACGTTCCTGCTGCTCACCCTCGCCCGCACGGGCGACCAGCTCCAGGGCATCAAGAAGGGCGTACTCGAACTCGCGGACGTCATCGCCGTGAACAAGGCCGACGGACCGCACGAGAGGGACGCCCGCTCGGCGGCCCGCGAACTCGCGGGCGCGCTGCGCCTGATGCACCCGGGCGACGCCGCGTGGACGCCGCCGGTCCTGACGTGCAGCGCGCGGGAGTCGAGCGGTCTCGACACGCTCTGGGAGCGGCTCGAACAGCACCACACGCTGCTCGACTCGACGGGACGCCTCGCCGCCAAGCGCCGCGACCAGCAGATCGACTGGACGTGGTCGATGGTGCGGGACGAACTGCTCGGCAGGCTCCGCGACCACACCGAGGTGCGGCGGCTGGCCCCGGAGCTCGAACAGCGCGTCCGGGAGGGCACGCTGACGGCCACATCGGCGGCCGGGATGATCCTCGACGCGTTCCAGGGCCCGGGGCGGGGCGACACCCCGCAGGCGCCGGAGGCGTCCTCGCACTGAACCGCGGCTCCGTGCGGGGCCGGCGGGGAGCACCGACGCGTGCCCGCCCGTCCCGCACGGCCGCCCCGCACCACCGCGCACCCCAGGAACGGAGCCACCGCACCATGAACGCCCCCTCCCACGTCGCCTCCCCCGGTGACGCCCCCGTCCTGCTCCGACGCGCGGGCCGTGCCGCGTACGCCGTCCTGAACCGGCCGCGGGCCATCAACGCCCTCGACCACGCCATGGTCCGCCTCCTCGACAGCGCCCTCGCCGACTGGCACGGCGACGACTCGGTGGAGACGGTCGTCCTCACCGGCGCCGGGGAGCGCGGGCTCTGCGCGGGCGGCGACATCCGCTCCATCCACGACGACGTCCGGGCGGGGCGCCCGGCGGCCCCGGCCGCGTTCTGGTACGACGAGTACCGCCTGAACGCCCGCATCTCCCGCTTCCCCAAGCCGTACGTCGCCGTCATGGACGGCATCGTGATGGGCGGCGGCGTGGGTGTCTCCGCGCACGGCGGGGTGCGCGTGGTCACCGAGCGCTCCCGGATCGCGATGCCCGAGACCGGCATCGGCTTCGTGCCGGACGTCGGCGGTACGTACCTCCTCACGCGCGCGCCCGGCGAGCTGGGCACGCACCTCGCCCTCACCGGCTCCCCCGTGACCGCGGGCGACGCCCTGCTCTGCGGGCTCGCCGACCACTACGTGCCCTCGGAGCGCCTGCCCGCGTTCACCGCCGCCCTCGCCGACCTGCCCGCGGCCGACGCCGTACGCCGCTACGGGGCCGCCGCGCCCGGCGCCGGACTGGCCGCGCACCGCGAGTGGATCGACCACTGCTACGCGGCCGGCACCGTCGAGGAGATCGTGGACCGGCTGCACGCCAGCGGTGACCGGCACGCGAAGGAGGCCGCCGAGACGCTCCTGGCCAGGTCGCCGACCGCCCTGAAGGTCACGCTCGCCGCGCTGCGCCGGGCCCGCGAACTGCCGGACCTGGAGGCCGTGCTCGCCCAGGAGTACCGCGTGTCCTGCGCCCTGCTGAGCGCGCCGGACCTGCCCGAGGGCATCCGCGCCCAGGTCGTCGACAAGGACCGCAGGCCGCGCTGGTCGCCCGCGGAGCTGGCGCGGGTGACGGAGGCCGACGTGGCCCGCTGCTTCGCCGAGCCCGCCGGAGGGCCGCTGCGCTTCGGCTGACCCGCCGCGGGCTCCGCGCCTCAGGGTGGCGGTATCTCCGTCACCACGGCGAGGAGCTGGAAGGGCAGTTCCTTGTCCCACTGGGCGACGCCGAGGGCTATCCAGCGCCCTTCCACATGCCACAGGTGCAGGTCGGGCACGGCCGAGGCGAGCTGGGCCCACGGCTCCGGTATCTCCTCGTCGGCGCCGGTGCCGCCGAGGTCGGCGGCCACCATCCGGTCGAAGAGGCTCGCCAGGCTGAACCGCTGCGGCGGCCCCCAGCGGTCGGCCAGGAGGACCGTGAGGCCGTCGCGCTCGGCCTCGTACTGCTCCTCGGTCCGGTCCCGGCGGGTGCCGTCGTCCTCCCAGAAGGTGTCGCTCGTCAGTAACTCCCCGATGTGGTAACCGGGGCCTTCGGAGCCGCACTCCGACCTGCCGTGCTCCGCGGGGAACTCCCGCGAGCGCAGCAGGTCGATCACGGCGAGATGCTGTGCGGTACTCATGGGGCCCAGTAAAGCGGGCGGCACTGACAATCAGTCATCCACCGGGCGGCGGGGAGGCGTCGGCGGCCTCACGCGTCGCGCCGGCGCACCGCCCACCAGCCCGCGAGCAGCGCGGCGACCGCCCAGGCCGCCAGCACGGCGAGTCCCGCCCAGGGCCCCAGCGTTCCCGTGGGGGCCTCGTGCAGCACCTGCTGGCCCGCCTTGTCGGGCAGGAAGGCCGCGACGCCGCTGTCCATGTCCCCGATCACGAAGGACACGATGAGCGTGAAGGGGATGAGGATGCTCAGGACGGCGACGCCGCTGCGCAGCACCGCCGTCAGGCCGACCGCGAGGAGCGTCATCAGGGCGAGGTAGATGCCGCCGCCCACGCAGGCCCGCACCGCGCCGGGGTGACCGAGGCCGATCCCTTCGTCGCCCAGGAGCGCCTGGCCGACCAGGAACGTCCCGAAGCCGGTGAGGAGACCGGCGAGCAGCGCGAGGCCGCCGACGACCGCGGCCTTGGAACCGTAGAAGAGCCCGCGGCGCGGCACCGCGGCGAGCGAGATCCGCAGGGCACCGCTCGTGTACTCCGACGAGACGGCGGTCGTGCCGAAGCTGATGGCCGCGATCTGACCGAAGTTGAAGGCGTAGAAGGCGTCGAAGAGCGGCTCGGCGCCGGCGTCGTCCGCCTCGGCGGCGCCGACCGTCGCGAACACCAGGGCGGTGATGGCGACGGTCGCCAGGACCACGCTGACCAGCGAAACGATGCCGGACCGCAGGGACCTGATCTTGATCCATTCGGCGTGGGCGACGGGCAGTACGGCGGTGCGGGACACGGTCAGACCTCCTGGGGGGACGTGGCGGCGGGTGCGGCCTGGGCGGTGGCCGCGAACTCGGTCTCCTCCGCCGTGAGGGCGAGGTACGCCTGCTCCAGGGAGACACGTTCGTCGGCGAGTTCGAGTACGGGGATGCCGGCGGCCGCGGCGATGGCGCCGACCTCCTCGGCCCTGGCGTCGTCGACCGTCCAGCGGCCGTCGTCCGCGTCCCCGAGCGCGTACCCCTTGGCCAGGAGGATGTCGCGGAGCCGGTCGGGGTCGGTCGTGCGCACCCGCACGCGCGGGTGGCTGTGCGCCTCGATGAAGTCGGGCATCGGGGTGTCCGTGAGGAGCCTGCCGCGGCCGAGGACCACCAGGTGGTCGGCGAAGGTGGCGGTCTCGTTCATGAGGTGGCTGGAGACGAGGACCGTGCGGCCCTCCTGGGCGAGGCACCGCAGCAATTCGCGTATCCAGATGATGCCTTCGGGATCGAGTCCGTTGGACGGCTCGTCGAGCATCACCACGGCGGGATCGCCGAGCAGGGCCGCCGCGATGCCGAGGCGCTGCCGCATGCCCAGCGAGAACGTCTTGATCCTGCGCCCCGCCACCGTCGCGAGGCCCGCCTCTTCGAGGACCTCGTCGACGCGGCGCGCCGGTATGCGGTTGCTGACGGCGAGCGCCAGGAGGTGGTTGCGGGCGGTACGCGAGCCGTGTGCCGCCTGGGCGTCCAGGAGGGCCCCGACGTGGCGCAGGGGGTCGTCGAGGCCGCCGTAGGCGCGCCCGCCCACCGTGGCCGTGCCCGAGGTCGGCCGGTCGAGGCCGAGGACGAGGCGCATGGTGGTCGACTTGCCGGCGCCGTTGGGGCCGAGGAATCCGGTGACCTTGCCGGGGCGGACGCTGAACGAGAGGGCGTCCACGGCCCGGGTCGTGCCGTACTCCTTGGTGAGGTCTTGGACGTCGATGCTGGTCATGGGGTCAGCCTCGCCGCGCGCCGGGCCTCGGGTCTTCCCCCGCCCGGGGAGTCCGTCTCCCCCGTGCGGGGGAGCCGCGCGGGGGAGCCCTGCTGGCACGATGACGGCATGCACGGCTTCCTGCGCCCCCTGACGCGCGCGTTCACCTATACGCGCTGGCTGCACGTCTTCCTGGGGTCGGCCATCGCGTGGGTGAGCGCCTCGATCTATCCCGGGCTCTCCGAACCCACGTACACCCAGTGGGTTCTCGTCGCGGTCGTCCCCGCTCCCCTGCTGATCGTGGCCGCCATGGTGCCCGTCGTGCGCAGGGCGGAGGGACTGCAGGCGCGCATGATGCTGTTCCCCGGTCAGCACGCGCGCGTGCCGGGCGGGGAGACCGAGGAGACCGGCGTCTCCGTGGCCCCTTCCGCCTCGTGGCGTGACCGGGTGCGGACCGCCGTGTGGCTGCTGTTCCGTCTGGAGACGGGCATCGCCATGGTCCTCCTGACAGGCCAGCTCATCGGGATGGTCTTCACCATGAGCGGCGCGAACGACCAGCCGCCCGGGGCCGACGGGCTGCTGATCACCCCGCCGGGTGCGGGCTGGGTCCGGCTGCCGGTGAGCGTCCTCCTGGTCCTCGCGGAGTACGGCCTGCTGCTGGGGGCCGGGCACGTGACGGCCGTGGTGGCCCGCCGCCTGCTCGGCCCCTCCCCCGCCGAACGCCTCGCCGTCATGGAGGAGCGCACCGAACAGCTCCTGGAACGCAACCGCATCGCGCGCGAACTGCACGACTCGATCGGCCACGCGCTGACCGTCGCCGTCGTCCAGGCGGGCGCCGCGCGGGCCGCGTCCGACCCGGAGTTCACCGCGCGGGCCCTGGAGGCCGTCGAGGAGACCGGACGGGCCGCTCTGGAGGACCTGGAGCGGGTCCTGCGGGTGCTGCGCGAGGACGAGCAGCCGGTGAGCGGCCGGCCGGACCTCACCGACGCCGACCGTCTCCTGCAGTCGGCGCGCGCCTCCGGGGCGAAGGTGGACGTGGAGGTGACGGGTCCCGTGGAGCGGCTGCCCGGCCCTGTCTCCCGTGAGGGGTACCGCATGCTCCAGGAGGCGTTGACCAACGTCCTGCGGCACTCGGGTCCTGTGCCGGTGCGGCTGCGGATAGCCGTCGACGACAGCCGCCTGGTGCTGGAGGTGCGCAACGCGCTGCCGGGCGCGGCCGGTTCGACGGGGCGCGGCGGCAGCGGTCTGCGCGGGATACGGGAGCGGGCCACGCTGCTCGGCGGGCGGGCCACCACGGGCCCGCTGGACGGCGACTGGCAGGTGCACGTCGAATTGCCGCTGCGGTGATCTACGCTGGCCGGATGCCGGTCTCAGTGCTCCTCGTGGACGACGAACCCCTCGTACGCGCGGGTCTGCGCGCCGTTCTTGAGGCGCAGCCCGACCTGCGCGTCGTGGGTGAGGCCGCCGACGGGGCCGCGGTCATCCCGCTCGTCCGTGAGCTGCGGCCCGACGTGGTCGCGATGGACGTCCGCATGCCGCTCCTCGACGGCATCGAGGCCACCCGCGCGGTGCTGCGCACGGTGCGGGAACCGCCGAAGATCCTCGTGGTGACGACCTTCGAGAACGACGAGTACGTGTACGAGGCGCTGCGCGCGGGCGCCGACGGCTTCCTGCTGAAGCGGGCGAGGCCCGCGGAGATCGTCCACGCCGTGCGTCTGGTCGCCGAGGGCGAGTCGCTGCTCTTCCCCGCGGCGGTGCGGCAGCTGGCGGGCGAGCACGGCAGACGGCGCGGCAACGCCGGGGCGCGGGCGGTGCTCGACCGCGCGGCCCTGACCGAGCGTGAGGCGGAGGTGCTGCGGCTGATGACGCGCGGTCTGTCCAACGCGGAGATCGCCGCCCGTCTCGTGGTCGGCACCGAGACGGTGAAGTCGCACGTCAGCGCCGTCCTGGGGAAGCTGGGTGCGCGCGACAGGACGCAGGCCGTCATCGTCGCGTACGAGTCCGGTTTCGTGGCACCGGGATGACGGCCGGGGGCGGCGGGAAGAAGGGCCCGGCACTCGCCGGGGCCCTGTCCTGCGAGTACGATCCGGCCATCATGCGCACGAGCTGGAAGGACGGACGTTGGGGCAGCTGACCGGCGGGGACCCCTCTCTGTTGCGGCGGATCAACTCCGCGGTGGTGCTGCACGCGCTGCGTGGAGCGGACCTGGCGACGCTCACGGAGATCACCCGCGTGACCGGGCTCTCCCGGCCCACCGTGGAGGGGGTCGTCGAAGGGCTCATCGAGGCCGGGCTCGTGGTGGAGTCGGCGGCCGACGACAGCGGTGCCCGGCGTCAGGGCCGGCCGGCCAGGAAGTTCCGCTTCCGGGCGGAGGCGGGCCATCTGCTCGGCCTGGAGATCGGGCCGCACCGGGTGGCGGCCGTCCTTTCGGACCTGGACGGCAAGGTCCTGGGGACGGCGTCGAAGGACGTCTCCGAGGACGCCCCGGCCGACGACCGCCTCGAACGGCTGCGCACCACGGTCGCCGATCTGCTGCGCCGCGCGGGCATAGCGCGCAACACGCTGCGCGCCGTCGGCGTGGGCAGCCCCGGCATCCTGGAGGCGGACGGCGCGGTGCGCCTGAGCACGGCACTGCCCGAGTGGACGGGGCTCCAGCTGGGCGAGCGGCTGCGCCGCTCCTTCAGGTGCCCGGTGCTCGTGGAGAACGACGCCAACGCGGCGGCCGTGGCCGAGCACTGGAAGGGCGCGGCGGCCGGCATCGACGACGTGGTGTTCGTCCTCGCGGGGCTCAGCCCGGGGGCGGGGTCGCTGATCGGCGGGCGGCTGCACCGCGGCTTCGGCGGCGCGGCGGGCGAGATCGGCGCGCTGCACCTGCTCGGCAGGGAGGTCACCCCGGAGACGCTGCTCTCCACCACGGGCGAGCCGCTGCACCCCCTGGACGAGCAGGCCGTCGCCGCGGTCTTCGCGCACGCCAAGGAGGGCGACGCGCGGGCCATGGCGGCCGTGGAGCGCTTCATCCAGCGCCTCGTGCACGACGTGGCCGCCCTGGTGCTCGCCCTGGACCCGGAGCTGGTCGTGGTGGGCGGCTGGGCGGCGGGCCTCGACGGCGTCCTCGCCCCGCTCCACCGCGAGCTGGCGCGCTACTGCCTCCGCCCGCCCCGGGTGGCGCTGTCGCTGCTGGGTGAGGCAGCGGTGGCGACGGGGGCGCTGCGCCTCGCGCTCGACCACGTCGAGGAGCAGCTCTTCGCCGTCGAGGGCACGGTCACCGCACGCCGTTGAGAGCACGCGGCCCCGCGGGCCTTCGAGGGCCCGCGGGGCCGTCGTGCGCGTCCGGGGTGCGGCGCGGTCAGGGGGCGCCGTGCTCGGGGCCGTGGTGTATCTCCACGGAGCCCGAGTCGCCGAAGGTGAGGCGGCAGGTGTCCGCGCGGTAGGTGGCGACGGAGACGGCGGCCGTGCGGCCCTCGGCGAGGAAGCGGGTCGTCACGAGCAGCACGGGGGCTCCCGGGAGCCGGTCGAGCGCCTTGGCGTCGTCGGCGCGGGCCGAGCCGAGCTCGACGGCCCTGTCCTGCCCTTCGAGGGTGAGCCGTGCCAGTTCCCGCAGGACCACGCGCGCGCGGGCGGCGCCGGAGGGCGCGTCCATGCCGGTCAGCTCGGCGACGGACGACATCGGTACGTACAGCAGCTCGGCGGCGACGGGCTGGCCGTTCGAGACGCGGGTGCGCCTGATGACGTGGACCTGCTCCTCGGGGAGGGTCTCCAGCATGCGGGCGACGTCCGCGGGCGGGGCCGCGGGCGCGCAGTCCGCGGGCTGCCAGGCGTCGCCGGGCGCGCCGGGCCAGGAGCCCTGGGCGGAGCCGACGGCCACGCCCATGCGCGGCGGGGCGACGGTCGTGCCGACCCCGCGGCGGCGCTGGAGCCTGCCTTCCAGTTCGAGCTGTTCGAGAGCTTGGCGGAGCGTGGCACGGGCGACGCCGAAGCGGGCGGCCAGATCGCGCTCGTTCGGCAGGATCTCCCCGACCGCGAACTCGGAGTCGAGTGCCTCACTGAGCACGGTCTTCAGGTGCCAGTACTTCGGCTCCGGCACCGTTTCGAGCTGCGTGGTCCCCACCCTGTCCTCCGCAATCGCCGTTCACCGGCGGCGTTTTAGCGCCCTTGTTTATTAAAGGTTCCTGCACTATCTCTGCGACCATAGGCCCGCACTCACCCTTGGTCAAGACCAATCCTCGATCCGTAACGGTGTGCACAGGCCTGATGCCACAGAGCATTCACGCGGAGTTCGCAAGCGGCCAAGCAGGCGTTATCGGCCACGCGGGGGCCCGAGCCGCGGAAGATCACGAGCGAGAAGGGGCTCCCGCCTCTCGGCGGGAGCCCCTTCCTCACGAAACACACGCTTTGCGCGGATCTCTCTCCGCCGCGGCCTAAACGGTGAGCGACACCAGCTTGTCCGGATTGCGGACGATGTAGATGTCCTGGATGCGGCCGTCGACGACGTCCACCTGGAAGACGCTGTCCGGCTTGCCGTCCACGAGGAACAGCAGGCATTCGGCGCCGTTGAGCTCCATGAAGCGGAACTCCGGCCGCCGGACGCCCTCCAGGCCCTTGCGGACGACGCCGTGCAGGAAGCGGCCCACCCTGTCCGCGCTCTCCAGGGCGCGCACCGGGGCCTTCGTCTTGCCGCCGCTGTCGCCGACCAGGCGCACGTCCGGGGCGAGGAGCGACATCAGCCCGTCGAGGTCGCCCTCCGTCGCCGCCGCGAGGAAGCGCTCGGTCAGGTCGCGGCGCTGGGCGGGGTCCACCTCGTAGCGCGGGCGGCCGGCGTCGACGTGCTTGCGGGCGCGCCCGGCGAGCTGCCGGACGGCGGCCTCGCTGCGGTCGAGCGTGGCCGCGATCTCCGCGAAGGGGAACCCGAAGGCCTCGCGCAGCACGAAGACGGCGCGCTCCAGCGGGGAGAGGGCCTCAAGGACGACGAGGAACGCCAGGGAGACCGACTCGGCGAGCACCGCGCGCTCGGCGGTGTCGGGCACGGTCGGCCCGTAGTCGGTCACGTAGGGCTCGGGGAGCCAGGGGCCCACGTAGGCCTCGCGCCGGGACTGCACGTGGCGCAGGCGGTCGATGGCGAGCCGGGTGGTGACGCGGACGAGATACGCGCGGGGTTCGCGCACATGGGCGTGG
Source organism: Streptomyces sp. NPDC050703 (assembly GCF_040654435.1). NCBI lineage: Bacteria > Bacillati > Actinomycetota > Actinomycetes > Kitasatosporales > Streptomycetaceae > Streptomyces > Streptomyces sp. NPDC050703. The sequence continues at coordinate 142,998 of NZ_JBFAHX010000010.1, read as the reverse complement.
TCGGCGGCGGACCAGCGGAGCCAGGCGTCCTGGACGACGTCCTCGGCGTCGACCACCCGCCCGAGCATGCGGTAGGCGACGCCCATCAGGACGGGGCGGTGCTCTTCGAAGACGTCGGTCACGCTGTCGTTGGCCACTGCTCCATCCCAGCCCACGGCGGATCTCCTGTCCAGGACGTAAAAGCGAGGTGCGTCACCTCTTGAAGTGGAGGCTACCGGGCGGTAATTGTTGCTGACAACGCGTCTAACGACTTGACGAACCGCCGCCCCGCGGCGGGGACAGGAGCAGCCATGGCCGCAGAGGTGTCCTTCGAGGTCACGTCCCCCGACGGCCCGCGCACCGCGACCATCTCCTACGCGCGCTCCGGCGCCGGTGAACCCTTGCTGCTCCTGCACGGCATCGGCCACCACCGGCAGGCCTGGGACCCGGTCGCGGAGATCCTCGCCGCCGATCACGACGTGATCGCCGTGGACCTGCCGGGCTTCGGCGCCTCGCCCTCGCTGCCGGACGGCCTGCGGCACGACCTGCCGACGGTGGTCCCCGCACTCGGCGGCCTGTGCCGGGCCCTGGGCGTCGAGCGCCCCCACGTCGCGGGCAACTCCCTGGGCGGCCTGCTCGCCCTGGAAATGGGCCGGCGGAAGCTCGTACGGTCCGTCACCGCCCTCTCCCCCGGCGGCTTCTGGACGCCCGCCGAACGCCGCTACGCCTTCGGCACGCTGCTCGCGATGCGGCACGGCGCCCGGCTGCTCCCGGTGTCCGCGATCGAGCGCCTCTCGCGGTCCGCCGCCGGGCGCACCGCCCTGACCAGCACCATCTACGCCCGTCCGTGGCGGCGTTCACCGGAAGCCGTCGTCGCGGAGACGCTCGCGCTGCGCGACGCCACGGGCTTCGAGGCGACCCTGGAGTCCGGGCGCGACCTCCCCATGGGCGAGGACGTGCCGGGGCTGCCCGTCACCGTCGCCTGGGGCGACCGGGACCGGCTGCTCCTGCCCCGCCAGGGCGTCCGCGCCAAGCGGGCCATCCCCGGAGCGCGCCTGGTGCGGCTCCGCGGCTGCGGCCACGTCCCGATGAGCGACGACCCCGCCCTCGTCGCCCGCGTCGTCCTGGACACCTGCCGCGCGGGAGGAGCCCACGATCAGGAGTTGGACCACGCGCGCGTGGAGAGCACGAGCCGGTAGCCGTCCGGGTCCTCGACCGTGACGCCCCACTCGTTCCAGTACGGGTTGGGGGACGTGACCCGCTTGCCGCCGTGCTCCTCCAGCCGTGCGACGCGTTCGTCGGGCACCGGCCCGTCCACGTAGACGACGAGCAGATCCTCCTCGGTGGGGCGCGGCCGGACCGGCGCCGCCGCCTCGCTGACGAGTTCGAGGTGCCAGGACGCGTCGGGCCACCCCACCATGAGCAGGGAGTGCTCGCCGGGAGCGGACCCGCCGTCCGCGCGGTACACCACGCTCAGGCCGAGGCCGTCGACCCAGAAGCGCTCCGCCGCCGCGAGGTCGCGCGACGGGCGGGCGATGCGGATGTGGCTCTGACCGTTGACGGGCATGGCGTTCCCCCTGGACGTTCGGCTCGGTGTGCGGCGTACCCGCCGGCACGCCGCCGTCAGGAGCGTAGGCAGCCGGAGATCCTGTGCGCATCGGCCGTACGGCGGGGCCGAGCGGCCCGGCATCCGCCCGTGGACCCGCGTCCGGCGACCTAGGACCCGCGTGAGCGGCGGCGCCGCGCGCCCCCCGAGGTGATCTCCGCCCGGCGGTTCCCCTGCCCGGGTGGGCAGTTGTTCACTTGTGGTTCGCGTGAAGTCTGTGGCGCGCCCCCGACGGGGCGCCCGCAGACTGGTCGCACCGTCAACTGGAGGCGCATTCATGTCATCACGTCAGCCGAGCCCGTCCCCCCGCCGCCGCAGCCTGCTGCGCGGATCGCTCGCGGTGCCCGCGGCGCTCGCCGTGCCCGCGCTCGCCGGGCCCGCGCGGGCCGGGGCGGCTCCCGCGCTCGCCCTCTCGGGCCGCCCGAGGGCCGCGTGGGGTGTCCAGGCGGGCGACGTGGGCGCGCACGCGGGGCTCGTCTGGGTGCGCTCCGACCGTCCGGCGCGGATGATCGTGGAGACGTCGGCCACCGAGTCCTTCCGCAACGCGAGACGCTGGCGCGGACCGCTGCTCGGCCCCGGCACGGACTTCACCGGCACCACCCGGCTGCACGGGCTGCCCGCCGGCGAGCAGATCCACTACCGGGTGCTGCTCGCCGACCCCGACGACCCCAGGCGCACCGGTGAGCCGGCCGGCGGCACGTTCCGTACGACACCGAAGGGCCGCAAGGACGGCGTGCGCTTCCTGTGGTCGGGGGACATCGCGGGGCAGGGCTGGGGCATCAACCCGGACCGCGGCGGCTACCGCGTCTTCGAGGAGATGCGCCGCCGCGACCCCGACTTCTTCCTCTGCAGCGGCGACAACATCTACGCCGACGGGCCCATCCAGCCGAGCGTGACGCTGCCCGACGGCAGCGTATGGCGGAACGTGACGACGGAGGAGAAGTCCAAGGTCGCCGAGGACCTCGCGGAGTTCCGCGGCGCGTTCCGCTACAACCTGCTCGACGAGAACCTGCGGCGGTTCAACGCCCAGGTGCCGTCCATCGTGCAGTGGGACGACCACGAGGTGCGCAACAACTGGTACCCGGGGCAGATCCTGGACGACGCCCGCTACACCGAGAAGAACGTGGACGTGCTCGCCGCCCGCTCCCTGCGGGCGTTCAGCGAGTACTACCCCATCTCCACGCTGCCGCCGGGCGACGAGGACGGCCGGGTCTACCGCGTGCTGCGGCACGGCCCGCTCCTGGACGTGTTCGTCCTGGACATGCGCACCTACCGCAACGCCAACTCCCCGAACCGCCGGCCCGATGACGCCACCGGCATCCTCGGCGCCCGGCAGCTCGCCTGGCTGAAGCGGGAGCTCTCGCGCTCGCGGGCGGTGTGGAAGGTCATCGCCTCCGACATGCCGCTCGGGCTCGTCGTGGCCGACGGCGGGACCAACTTCGAGGCCGTCGCGCAGGGCGACCCCGGCGCCCCGCTCGGCCGTGAGCTGCAGATCGCCGAGCTGCTGCGGCACATCAAGCACCGGAAGATCACGGGCACCCTGTGGCTCACCGCCGACGTGCACTACACGTCGGCGCAGCACTACGACCCCTCGCGGGCCGCCTTCAAGGACTTCGCGCCGTTCTGGGAGTTCGTGTCGGGGCCGCTGGCCGCGGGCGGTTTCCCGGCGACGAAGCTGGACGGAACCTTCGGCCCCGAGCAGACGTTCATCAAGGCACCGAAGCGCTCCAACACCTCACCGGCCGAGACCCCGCAGTATTTCGGCGAGGTCGACATCGACGGAGACAGCGGCGAGCTGACGGTGCGGCTGCGGCAGGAGGGTGGCGGCGTGCTGTTCACCAAGGTGCTCAGACCCGGCCGCGTGGGGCAGTAGGCGGGGCAGGGGGCAGTAGGCGGGGCGGGGACCGGGGCAGTAGGCGGGGCGACGGCCGGGCGGGGGCCGGGGCGCAAAGCGGGCAGATGGCGCCTTAACCCATCGGTCACAACACGTTTGTGATCACGCAACACCGATCCCGCACAGTGGCCGTATGCGCACTGACATGTCTCATATGACCCGGACCAAGCACGGCCGCCCCGCCCACCACTGGCGGCGCGACGTGGTCGAGTTGGCGGCCCTCTTCACCGCCGTGGCGGTCGCGGACGCCGTGGCGAACATGATCGGGCACGGCCCCGGAGGGCCCGCCCTGCTCGTGATCTCGGCCGTGGTGCTCGTCGCCACGGCCGGGTTCCACATCTGGTGGGCCCGGCGCCACAACCACGCGCCGCCGGTCGCCCACGATATCGGCGCCCGGCCGCCCTCCCCCGCGGAGCAGGCCGGGCACGGCCCCGCGCCGGCCGCCGCGGCGACACCCCCGGGGACGCCCGCGGGCACGACGTCGCTCTGGCGGATGCGGACGACCGTACGGGACGAGCCGGGGTCGCTCGCCGCGCTCTGCGGGGTGTTCGCCGCCCGGCGGGTGGACATCCTGAGCCTGCAGACGCACCCGCTGGCCGACGGCACCGTCGACGAGTTCCTGCTGCGCGCCCCCGAGGAACTGCCCGCCGCGGAGATCACCCGGGCGATCGCCCACGCCGGCGGCTCGGGCACCTGGATCGAGCGCGCGGACGCCCACGACCTCGTGGACGCCCCCACCCGCATCCTCGGCCTGGCCACCCGCACCGCCCTGGACGCCTCCGAACTGCCGCTGGCGCTCCGCCACCTGCTCGGCCGCTGCACCATCCGCTCGCTGCCCGCGGCGACGCGGAACGCGGCACCGCCGCTCCCCGCGGACGGGGCGCTGGAGGAGACGGTGCTGCGTCTGCACGGTCCGGACGGCGAGACGATCACCGTGGAGCGTCCCTACCTGCCGTTCACCCCCACGGAGTTCGCACGCGCGCGTGCGCTGGTGGAGCTCGACACGCGGCTCGGCCCGCGCGTCCCGCGCAGCCAGGACGTCCTCACCCTGCCCGAGGGCAACTCCATCACCGTGCGCCGCGCCGACACGGACGACGTCCCGGCCGCCGTCGCCATGCACGCGCGCTGCTCGGCCCGCACCCTCGGCATGCGCTACCACGGCCCGGTGCACGACGCCGACCGCTACCTCGGCCACCTGCTCAGCCCCCGCTTCGGCCGCACCCTGGCCGTGCGGACGGCATCCGGACGGATCGTCGGCCTCGGCCACCTGCTGTGGGACGGCGACGAGACGGAGGTCGCCCTGCTCGTCGAGGACGACTGGCAGCGGCGCGGCATCGGCGGCCACCTGCTCGGCCGGCTCGTGGCGATGGCGGTCGAGGCCGGCTGCGAGAGCGTGTACGCGGTGACGCAGGCGTCCAACACCGGCATGGTGGCCGCGATGCGCGGGCTCGGCCTGCCCCTCGACTACCAGATCGAGGAGGGCACGCTGGTCATCACGGCCCGCCTCGAAGCGACCCCCGTCAGCTCGCGCCCGCCGTATGACGGGCTTCGGAGCCACGAGACCGTCGCCGGTCCCCGTCCGCGGACGGAGGGCTGACGGGGCCGAGCGCGCGGTCGAGGTCGCTCCACAGGTCCTCGACGTCCTCAAGGCCGCAGGACATCCGCAGCAGGCGGTCGCTCACCCCCGAGGAGTGCCGGTCGCCCGCGTCCACGATGCGATGGCTGATGGACGCCGGGTGCTGGATGAGCGAGTCGACGCTGCCGAGGCTGACCGCCGGGGTGATCAGCCGCACCCCCGCGGTCACCTCGTGCGGGTCCCCGTACACCTCGAAGGCGACCATGGCACCGCCGAGCCGCGGATAGTGGACGCGCTCCACGCGCGGGTCGGCGGCCAGGCGCCGTGCCAGCTCCGCCGCCGTCGCCGACGCGGCACGCACCCGTACGGGCAGCGTGGCGAGGCCGCGCAGCAGCAGGTACCCGGCGAGCGGGTGCAGCACCCCGCCGGTGGCGAAGCGCACCTGGCGCAGCCGCCGCGCGAACTCCTCGTCGCACGCCACCACTCCGCCGAGGACGTCCCCGTGGCCGCCCAGGTACTTGGTGGCGCTGTGCAGCACCAGGCGCGCACCGCTCTCCGCGGGCCGCTGGAGCACGGGTGTGGCGAACGTGTTGTCGGCGAGGAGCGGCACCTCGCCGCACGCCTCGGCCACCGCCGCGAGGTCGAGTTCGGCGAGGGTGGGGTTGGCGGGCGACTCCACCATCACGAGCCCCGTGTCGGGTCTGACGGCCTCGGCGATGGCCTTGCCCAGGGACTCGGCGCCGCCGCCGTCCGGGCCTTCGGCGTCCGTACCGTCGGCGCCCTCCCACCGGTCCACCCAGGTCACCTCGGTGCCGAGCAGCCCCGCGGTGAGCATGTGGTCGCTGCATCCGTACAGCGGTCTGACGGCCACGACATGGCGCAGGCCCGCCGAGCCCCGTACGAGCAGGACCGCGGTGAGCGCCGCCATGCCGCTCGCGAAGGCGACCGCGCTCTCGGTGCCTTCGAGCCGGGCGAGCGCGGTCTCGAAGCGGGCCACGGTCGGGTTGCCGAGCCGGGCGTAGACGGGCGGCCCTTCGTCGAGTATCCCCTCGGCGGCGAAGGCGTCGACGCGGGCGGCCTCGCCACGGCTGTCCGCCGAGGGGTAGGTCGTCGAGAGGTCGATCGGTGCCGCGTGCAGGCCGAGTCCGGCGAGGTCCTCGCGCCCGGCGTGTACGGCTTCGGTGGCCAGGGCCCGGGTGCGGGCCGTGCTGACGGTTTCCGTGTTCGCGTCCATGCCCCACAGGCTGAACACCTGCCGGGCCTTCGCCCCCCTTTCCCGTGCTACGTTCGCCCGATGCCCGAATCCGTCGTACTGGACCCGGTGGACCTCCACATCCTGCGCGCCCTGCAGAACGACGCCCGGACCACGTACCGCGACCTCGCGGCGCAGGTCGGTGTCGCGCCGTCCACGTGCCTCGACCGCGTGACGCGGCTCCGGCGCTCCGGGGTGATCCTCGGGCAGCAGCTCCGCCTCGACCCGGCGAAGCTCGGGCGCGGGCTCCAGGCGTTGCTCTCGGTCCAGGTCAGGCCGCACCGCAGGGACCTCGTGGTGCCCTTCGTGGAGCGCATCAGGGAGCTGCCCGAGTCCCTGTCCCTCTTCCACCTCACGGGCCCCGAGGACTTCCTGGTGCACGTGGCGGTGGCGGGCCCCGCGGACCTGCAGCGCCTCGTGCTCGACGAGTTCACCGCGCGGCGCGAGGTGGCGCGCGTGGAGACGCGGCTGATCTTCCAGCAGTGGCAGTGCGGCCCGCTGCTGCCGCCCGAGGCGGGCGGGGACACCACCGGCGCGTGACCCGGCGGACCCGGTGCCCGACCGTGACGCAAAGGCACTGGCGCCCACCGGACGACTACGGCCAGGATGTCCGCATGCCAGACACCAAGCACGCGCAGTCGAACACCGCCCCCCTGCCCCGCGACGTCGCCGACGCCTACGTGGACGAGTTGATCGCCCTCGACCCGATCACCGGCACCTACCTCGGCGTGAAGGAGAGCGACAGCCGGCTCCCCGACACCTCGCCCGCCGGACAGGAGGCGCTGGCGCGGCTCGTGCGGACGACACTGGCCCGGCTGGACGAGGCGGAGCGCGAGCCCGGTGCGGACACCGAGGCCGAGCGGCGGTGCGGCAGGCTCCTGCGGGAGCGGCTCACCGCCGAACTCGCCGTGCACGAAGCGGAGGAGGGGCTGCGCTCGGTCGGCAACCTGCACACGATGCCGCACCAGGTGCGCGAGATATTCACCGTGACGCCGATGGAGACCGAGGAGGACTGGGCGACGATCGCCGAGCGGCTGCGGGCCGTGCCGGCCGCGTTCGAGGGCTACCGCGCCTCGCTGGAACTGGGCCTCGACCGCAAGCTGTTCGCCGCTCCGCGCCCCACCGCCACGTTCATCGGGCAGCTCACCGAGTGGACCGGTGAGGAGGGTGACGGGCGCGGCTGGTTCGAGGAGTTCGCCGCCGACGGGCCCGAGGCCCTGCGCGCCGACCTCGACGCGGCGGCCCGCGCCGCCACCGCGTCCGTCACCGCGCTGCGCGACTGGATGCGGGACGTCTACGCGCCCGCGATCGAGGGCGCGCCCGAGACCGTGGGCCGCGAGCGCTATGCCCGGCTCTCCCGCTACTTCAACGGCACCGACCTCGACCTGGACGAGGCGTACGCGTACGGCTGGTCGGAGTTCCACCGGCTGCTCGCGGAGATGCGGGCCGAGGCCGAGAAGATCCTGCCGGGCGCGGCGACGCCCTGGGCGGCGCTCGCCCACCTGGACGAGCACGGCACGCACATCGAGGGCGTCGAGGAGGTCAGGGTCTGGCTGCAGGAGCTGATGGACGAGGCGATCGAGGCGCTGGACGGCACGCACTTCGAACTCGCCGAGCGGGTCCGCAGGGTGGAGTCCCACATCGCCCCGCCCGGCGGCGCCGCCGCCCCCTACTACACGGCCCCGTCCGAGGACTTCTCGCGCCCCGGCCGCACCTGGCTGCCGACCATGGGCGACACCCGCTTCCCCGTCTACGACCTGGTGTCCACCTGGTACCACGAGGGCGTTCCCGGCCACCACCTCCAGCTCGCGCAGTGGGCGCACGTCGCGGAGAACCTCTCCCGCTACCAGGCGACCGTCGGCATCGTCAGCGCCAACGCCGAGGGCTGGGCGCTGTACGCGGAGCGGCTCATGGACGAGCTGGGCTTCCTCACCGACCCCGAGCGCAGGCTCGGCTACCTCGACGCCCAGATGATGCGCGCGCTGCGGGTCATCGTGGACATCGGCATGCACCTGGAGCTGGAGATCCCGGCGGACTCGCCGTTCCACCCGGGTGAGCGCTGGACCCCCGACCTCGCCCAGGAGTTCTACGACGCGCACTGCAGCCGTCCCACGGACTTCGTGACGAGCGAGATGACCCGCTACCTCACCATCCCCGGCCAGGCCATCGGCTACAAGCTGGGCGAGCGCGCCTGGCTGCTCGGCAGGGAGAACGCGCGCCGCCGCCACGGGGACGCGTTCGACGCCAAGGCGTGGCACATGGCCGCGCTCTCGCAGGGCTCGCTCGGCCTCGACGACCTGGTGGAGGAGCTCTCGAAGCTGTGACGGCGCCGGCGGCTCCCGGTCAGTGCCGGAAGCCGCCCTCGGAGTCGATGACCTGGCCGGTGACCCACTCGGCCTCGTCGGTGGCGAGCCAGGCGATGAGCCGGGCCGGGTCGTCGGGCATCCCCCAGCGGCCCGCGGGGGACGCCGCCTCGACCTGTGCGTAGGCGTCCCCCGTGAGGTAACCGGTGTCGACCGGGCCGGGGTTGACGCTGTTCACGGTGACCGCGAGGTCGGCGAGGGTGGTCGCGAGCGAGCGGGTGACCGAGGCCAGGGCGCCCTTCTGCAGGGCGTAGGCGATCTCGCCGGGCATGCCGTCCGCGATGTCCTGCCCGGACGTCATCATGACGACGCGGCCGCCGGGTGAGCGGGGCGGCAGCTCGGCCCGCAGCCGGGCGTACGCCTGGACGAGGAGGATCACCGACCGGGTGTCGACCGCCCAGTGGACGTCGAGCATGGCCGCGTCGATCGCGTCGAGCGTCCCGTCGCTGCCGCTCAGCGCGTGGTTGGCGACCAGGATGTCGATCCGCCCGCCGAGCGCCCGGGCGGCGGTGTCGATCAGCGCGGCGGGGGCGGCGGGTTCGGCGAGGTCTCCCGGCCCCGAGCGGACCGTGGCGTCCGGATCACCGGCCGCGGCACGCACCCCGTCGACGACGTCCTCGATCCGGTCGGCGCCCCAGGGCATCGCGGCGTCGTGCGGCACGTGGTGGTGCAGATAGACCCCGGCCCCGTACGCGACGAGCCGCCGGGCCACGGCATACCCGATGCCGTCCCGCCGACTGGCCCCGGTGACGAGCGCGGTCCTCCCCCGCAGGGGCAGCGGGTCGCGGCGGAGCTGGGCGGGGGTGGGAGGAGGCAGGCGCGGCATGCGACTCATGATGGCGGACGGGTCCGGGTCGTCGCACGGGGTTTGCGGGGCGACGGCGGGTGAGCGGGGCTCACCGGCCGCGCCCATGGCGCCGTCCCGCGGCGGGCCGGCGGGCCGACGGAGGCGGTGGCGGGCAGGGCGAGGGGCGGTGGCGGGCAGGGCGAGGTGCGGCGGGGCACGCACCGGGACCTACGGCATGAGCCTTCGCTCCGGTGCCGATGACCTGATCCTCACCGACCGCCCCGCTGCCGTACGGACGAGCCCGCGCGGCCCTTCACGACCTCCAGTTGCGCGTGCACCCGCCGCCGCAGGTCCGCGACGTGGCTGACGATGCCGACGCTGCGGTCCCGCTCGCGCAGGGAGTCCAGGACGTCGAGGACCTCGTCGAGGGTCTGGTCGTCCAGGCTGCCGAAGCCCTCGTCGATGAAGAGCGTGTCGAGCCGTACGCCGCCGGCCTCGTCCGTGACCACGTCCGCGAGGCCCAGCGCGAGCGCGAGGGAGGCGAAGAACGTCTCGCCGCCCGACAGGGTCGCCGTGTCGCGCTCGCGGCCCGTCCACGCGTCGACCACGTGCAGCCCGAGGCCGGAACGGCCGCGTCCCGCGCGGTCGTCGGAGTGCACCAGGGTGTAGCGCCCCGACGACATCCGCCGCAGCCGCACCGTGGCGGCCGCCGCGACCTGTTCGAGCCGGGCGGCGAGCACGTACGACTCCAGGCGCATCCTGCGTTCGTTCTCCGCCGACGTGCCCGCCGCGAGGCCCGCGAGCCGCGCCACCCGGTCGTACGCGGCACGCAGCGGCGCCCGTTCACGGCTCGCCGCTGCCGTGCGGGCGGAGAGCCGGTCCAGCTCGGCGCAGCGCCGCGCCGCCGCGTCGCACGCGGACCCCGCGGCCCGCAGCCGCCGCCCCGCGTCGTCGGCCGCCGCCCGCGCGGCCGACAGGTCCACGGCGGGCCCCTCGGCGGCGGCCACCGTCTCCGGCTCGGCGAGGACGGAACGCACCGCGGCCTCCTCGTTCCGCCAGGCGTCGATGCGGTGCTGGACCTCGCGGTACCGCGCGTCGTCGAGCAGGGCGGCCGCCGCGGCGGCCGGTGTGTCGAACCCCGCGCGGAAGGCAGCGTCGGCCAGCCGCGCGTCCGCCTCCTTCAGGCGCTCGGCGGTGTCGTCGGCCGCGCGCACGGCCTCGGCGGCCTCGGTGAGCAGCGCGGCCTGCCGCTCCAGTTGCGCGGCGCGGTCGGCCACGCTGCCGGTGGTCCCGCGCGCACGGGCCAACTCCTCGGCGAGGCCCTCCTGTTCGCGGTCGAGGGCCTCCCGCAGGGTGGCCCTCGACGCGGCCCTCCGCACGGCCTCCTGCTGTCCGGCGAGCCTGCGCTCGTACTCGCGCTCGGCCCGTGCGAGCGCTTCCCGCGCCGCGTGCAGGCCGGAGGCCCGGTCCCTGGCCTCGGTGTGCTCGCGGCGCAACGCGTCGACGGCTGCTGCCAGTTCGTCCGCCGCGGGGTCCTCGTCCGCGTCGTTCCCGCCCCCTTGCCCGCCGCGCGCGGCGGCGGCCTGGGCGGCGAGCGCCTCCCGTACGTCACCCAGTGCGCGTTCGGCGGCCGCGCGGGACTCCTCGGCGGCCCGGTGGGCGGCCAGGGCCGCTTCCTCGGCGCCGCGGTCCACGTGTCCCGCGCCCTTGCGCGCGGGGGCGGGGTGTTCCGTGGACCCGCAGACCGCGCAGGGAGCACCGTCCGTGAGGTGTGCGGCGAGCTCCGCCGCGATGCCGTTGAGGCGCTGCTCCTTGAGGTCGAGCCAGCGCTCGTGGGTGGCGGTGGCGTGCTCACGGGCGGCGAGGGCCCGCTCCTGCGCGGCCGTCGCGTCCCCGGCGAGCCGGTCGCGGTGCCGGGCCGCGTCGAGCCGGGCCAGGGCGGGCTCCAGGCGCCCGGCCACACACTCGGCGTGGGTCACGGCCTCCTGGGCGGTGGTCATGCGTTCCCGCAGGGCCGTGCGGGTGGCCTCCCAGCCGTCGAGCCACGCCGTCGCGTCCTGCAAGAGTTCGTCGTCGGCGTGCTCCTGGCGGTCCAGGGACGCGCGCTCCCCCGCGATGTCGGCGAGCCGTCGCTCGGCGCGGCGGGCGGACGCGAGGCCGCCGAGCTCCTCGGCGGCCTTGCGCGCGGCGGCGGCGAGCCCGGCCGCCCCGGAAGCGGCGAACGTCTCGGGCAGCCGGGCACGCGTGCGTGCTTCCTCGCGCGCCGCCGCGCGGTGCTCCGCGTCGGCGGCGTCGCGCAGGTCGAGTGCGGGGGCGACCGTCTCGGCCTTGCGGGCGCGGTGCAGGCACCGCTCCCACTCGCGCAGCTCGTCCTCGCGCGCGTGCAGCCGTGCCGCGCGCTCCCGCGCCTCGGTGAACCGGGCCCGCAGCCGGTCGAGGTCGCGCGCCTCGGCGAACCGGCGGTCGGCCGCGGCCTGCGCGGACTCCGCTGCCGTGAGGGCGCACCGCGCGACCGCGAGGCGTTCGCGGGCGTCCACGCGGGCCACGGCCGCCCAGGCGAGGACTTCCGACGCGAGCCCGGGGTCGCCCGGCGCGAGGTCCGGCAGCGGAAGCGCCATGCCCCCGCCATCGTCAGCGGCAGCCTGCTGCATGCGGTGCGCGTCGGCCATGAGGGCCGCGTCGCCCGCCTTGACCTCGGCCTCCGCGGTGCGCCGCTGCTCGGCGAGGCGCTGCTCGACGGCGGCGAAGCGGTGGGTGTCGAAGAGCCGTCCGAGGAGTCTGCCGCGGGCTTCCGCGTCCGCGCGGAGGAAGCGCGCGAAGTCGCCCTGGGGCAGGAGCACGACCTGGCAGAACTGCTCCTTGCTCATGCCGAGCAGCTGGGTGATCTCCTCGCCGATCTCCTGGTGGGAGCGGCTGAGGTCCTTCCAGCGACCGCCCGCGCCGGGTCCCTGCCCGCTCTCGTACTCGCGCAGCCAGCTCTGCGCCTTCTCCGTGGTCGTGCCCGTGCCGCGCTTCTTGGGGCGCTCCCACGGCGGCTGGCGGGTGATCTCCAGGCGGCGCCCCGCGACGGTCAGTTCGAGGCGGACCTCGGTGCGCGCGCCCGCCCGGGCGTGGTCGCTGCGCAGGGTCGTGCCCTGCTTGCCGCCCTGCCGGTCGCCCGGCACCGATCCGTACAGCGCGAAGCAGACGGCGTCGAGGACGGAGGTCTTGCCCGCCCCCGTCGGGCCGTGCAGCAGGAAGAGCCCGGCGGCGGAGAGGTCGTCGAAGTCGATGTCCTGCGGGTCGCCGAAGGGGCCGAAGGCGGTGAGGCGGAGCCGGTGGAGTCTCATCGGGCGACCTCGCGCAGGGTGTCCTGGGCGCGGACCGCGTCGAAGGCCGAGCGCAGCACGTCCCGCTCCGCCTCGTCGGGTCCCGCGCCGCGCACGTGGACGACGAAGTCGTCGGCGATCTGCTCGTCGCTGCGGCCCTTCAGGCGCTGGGCGTAGGAGACGTCCGGGTCGTCGGGTGCCCGGTCGGGGTCGAAGACGAGGCTGAGCGTGTGCGGGAAGCGTGCGCAGAGCCTGGCCATGGGGTCGTCGGGCCGGATCGCGTCGGTGAGGGTGGCCTCGACCCACGCCGTCTCGTGCCGGTCGAGGGCCGGGTCCTCCAGGAGTTCGTCCAGGGTGCCCCTGAGGCGGGCCAGGGAGCGCGGGACCGGGCAGTCGACGCGCTCGGCCTCGACCTCGCCCCCGGGGCCGAGGTCGACGAGCCACATGCTCTTGCGGTGGTCGGCCTCGGAGAAGGAGTACGGCAGCGGGGAGCCGGAGTAGCGCACGCGCGTGCCGAGCGTCTGGCTGCCGTGGAGGTGGCCGAGGGCCACGTAGTCCACGCCGTCGAAGACCGCCGACGGCACGGCCGCGACCCCGCCGACCGTGATGTCCCGCTCGCTGTCGCTGATCGTGCCGCCGCTGACGAAGGCGTGGGCGAGGACGACGGAGCGGGTGCCGTGCGCGCGGGTGGCGAGATCGGCGCGGACGCGGTCCATGGCGGCGCCGACGACCGCCTCGTGGCCGGCCTTCGCCACGCCGAACTCGTCCTTGACCAGGGCGGGTTCGAGGTAGGGCAGGCCGTAGAAGGCCACGTCCCCGTGGTCGTCGGCGAGGACCACGGGCTCCGCGCAGGCGGCGGGGTCGGTGCGCAGATGGATGCCGGCGCGGTCGATGAGCCCGGCGCCGACGCCGAGGCGGCGCGCCGAGTCGTGGTTCCCGGAGATCATCACCGTGGGCACCCCGAGGCCGGCGAGCCGGTGCAGCGCGTCGTCGAAGAGCTCGACCGCCGCGAGGGGCGGCACCGCCCTGTCGTACACGTCTCCGGCCACCACGACGGCGTCGACGTCGCGCTCGCGTACGGTCGACACCAGATGGCCGATGAAGGCGGCCTGGGCGTCGAGCATGTTCACGCGGTGGAACGAGCGGCCCAGGTGCCAGTCGGACGTGTGCAGCAATCTCATTAAACGGCTCCGACCTGCACGTTTCTCTCGGTAACGCCTCAAAAACCAGCACAAGCCAGCACGGGAACCCCGGGTTGGCACCCATTACGCTAACGCCTGGCCGCACCTGATTCACCACTGACCTCACTGCGCAACCGGGCTGCGACAGGCCGACCATGCGAACCAGGGGCACAGAAGCATCCCGGCTCGGACGAGGCCGCAGGCCGATGAGCCGAAGGCGGTGAGGGTTGGGGGTCGCAGCCCTTGAGACAGGATCGTGTCACGAGTTCCCGGGCCGGGCATCCGACGTCTTCCTGCCGAGTCGGGCTGCCGTGTGGCTGCCGTTTCGGTCGCGGGGCCGAGGTGTTGCGAGATCGCCTCGGCCCTGCCCGACACTCCGAGCTTCCGGTGAATGGTTCCTGTCCTGGGTGGGACTGCAAGCGGGACCGGCGGAGGCTGCCGCCGTCATCCATGCCGACTACACCCGCTGGTGGGCCGTGTGCCGCCGACTGTCCAGCGCGGCCCGCGAGCAGAGGGCCATTCCCGAGGCTGTCGTCGAGTACCTCGACCTCTTCCGTGAGGAACCCCGGGAGATGATCGGCGCCGCGCTGGAGACCATCGATCACGGCTTGGCCCTGGGCGAGGACGTTCAGCGGGCCTCGCACCTACGAAGGACCCTCCTCATGAAACATGGCCTCGACCACACCCCTTCCCCGCCCGGCCGGTCCTCCGCAGCCGAGGCGGACGTCCTGGCGCTCGTCGAGAGCCGCGTCCGCTCCCGGAGCCTCGGGGGCGGACGGACTCCGGCACTGTGGACACGCGCCATCGACGCCGTGGACGGCATGACCCTCCAGTACCCGGACGAGCCGCCCCAGACCGCCATGACCAGCTACGACTACCTGGGTCTGCTGGGCCACCCCGCAATCGACGAAGCCGCCAGGGCCGCCATCGAGAAGTACGGGACGGGCGGGCACGGCACCGCCGCGGCGGCGGCCTCCCTCACCTCGCACCGCCGTCTGGAAGAACGCCTCGCTGCCTTCACCGGCCATCAAGGGGCCATCCTGCTGCCGTCCGGGTTCCAGACCAATGCGACGGCGATACCAGCACTCGTCGGCAAAGGGGACTGGATCTTCTCGGACGACCTCAACCATGCCAGCATCGTCGCGGGATGCTCCATCGCCTCGGCCCGCGGAGCGCACGTACGGACCTTCCGCCACAACGACCCCGCCCACGTCCGGAGCCTCCTCTCCGAAGCACCGGACGACGTGGTCAAACTGGTCGTCTGCGACGCCGTGTTCAGCGCGGACGGCGATCTGCTCGACCTGCCGGCCTTCGACGAGGCGTGCCGCGAGCACCGAGCCGTCCTGTACCTGGACGAGGCCCATAGTCTGGGCGTACTCGGCGCGACCGGACAAGGACTGCACGAGCACTTCGGCGTGGCTCGGTCACCCCTCGGTCTGACCATGGCGACATTGAGCAAGACCGTGCCCTCCGCGGGCGGTTTTCTGGCGGGCCCCGCGTCTCTCACCCGACTGCTGCGGCTCGCCGCTCCCGGCCACGTCTTCAGTGCGGCTCTCCCGGCGATGGCGTGCGGAGCCGCCATCGCCGCACTCGATGTCATCGACCAAGCCCTCTCCACGTTCGCCGCGGCATTCCGTGAGGAATGAAAGCCCTGCCGAATCCCTCAGGTGCGCTCACTGCGAAAGGGTCTCCTCCACGGCGGCTCCGAAGGTATCGACATCCCTTTCGGTGGTGTCGAACGAACACATCAGACGCACTTCCCCGCGGTCCTCGTCGTTGGTGTAGATCGTGTATCGCTCCAGAAGGCGGGCGAGGGCCGCACGGGGCAGCGTGACGAATACCGAGTTGGCCTCGACGGGCCGGGTGACCCTCACTCCGTTCAGGCCGGCGAGCAGGGAGCCGAGTCTCGTGGCCATGGCGTTCGCGTGGGACGCGTTGCGTCTCCAGAGGTCTCCTTCGAGGAGTGCTTCGAATTGCACGGAGAGGAAACGCATCTTGGACGCGAGATGGGTGGAGCGCTTACGCAGGTAGGGGATTCCCGTCACCCGGGACGGATCGAGTACCACGATGCATTCGCCGAACAGGAGGCCGTTCTTGGTGCCGCCGAAGGACAGGACGTCGATCCCCGTCTCTGTCGTGCAGGCCGACAGAGGGACGCCCAGGAACGCGGCCGCGTTGGCGAGTCGCGCACCGTCCATGTGGACGGCCAGCCCGTGTGCGTGCGCGCATGCGGAGAGAGCGCGTATCTCCTCGGGGGTGTAGCAGGTTCCGAGTTCCGTGGCCTGGGTCAGGGAGACAGCTTGTGGCTGAGCGCTGTGGACGTCGCCGGCCGCCTCTACCGCGCGATCGACGAGTTCGGGGCTGATTTTGCCGTCCTCAGAGGGGAGTTCGAGCAGCTTCACTCCCGCGACGTGCTCCGGAGCACCTCCTTCGTCCTCGGTCAGATGGGACTGCTCCGCACACAGGACCGCTCCCCAGCGGTTGGTGACGGCCTGCAACGCTATGACGTTGGCTCCCGTCCCGTTGAAGACGGGAAATGCCCGGGCGGCCGGTCCGAAATGCCGGCGGAAGGTGTCGTCCAGCCGAGTGGTGTACTGGTCCTCGCCGTATGCCTGTTGATGCCCGCCATTGGCGAGGATCAGGGAGGCCAGGATTCTCGCGTGGGCGCCGGAGCAGTTGTCGCTGGTGAATTCCCGTCGGCCCGGGTCGTGGCGGAGAGTGGCGTCCGTGGAGGGCAGCCGGCCGGCAGGACGCGTCCTGAGGAGGGGCGGCGGAGGTCCGCCCGGCGCGCCTTCTCTTCAACCGCCGTGAACGTAGGTCCAGTACGGATCGATGAGGGAGCCCAACTGCCGGGCGGTGTGGAGTACGCGGTCCGGTTCTTCGCCGTGGGCCAGTCCGTACTCAAGCACCTCCAGGGTTCCTTCGGCGACCTCGGGGGGCGGCTCCTCGCCCCAGGAGTCCAGATAGGCGAGTACGGAGTCCGGCGCGTCCGCCAGATCCCGGGAGGCGGCGGAGATCCGGGAGAAGAGGGTGCACCAGGTCGAGAGGTCCGTGTGCAGGTAGAGGGCGGCTTCGGCCGGCCCCGCCTGGGTGCCCATCCACGTGAGGTCGCGCACCACGCGGAACAGCCCCTGGTCGACCGGGACCAGCGGAATGCCGGTGGCGGGGATGCCGACCGACGGAGCCGCCTCGCGTAACAGGCCGCGGGCGGTCGAGACGGTGTGCAGGACGAAGGAGAACAGGGTCGCCGGTATCTCGTGGCGGTGCCTGGACACCAGGAGGGCGTAGGTGGAGAGTTCGGCTTCCTGGCACTGGTATTCGGCGAGCAGCAGCCTCTTGAAGTGGCCCCTCCCCATCTGCCCGTCCTGTGCCAGCATGACCAGCTGGTTTCCGGTGACGAACCGTTCGACGTCGGGCTTCATCGCTTCGATCATCTGCTCGGGATTCATGCGGTTCTCCTTGACGGGGTTCGAGGATGGAGGGCGCGGCCCCCGGCCGGCCGCGCTCACCGAGACCGTGTCCCGTGCCGCGGTGACCAGCCGACCGTGCTGCACCACGTACCGGGCACGGCCGGTGGCGGTGATGTCGTCGAAGGGGTCGCCCGCGAGGGCGACGAGGTCCGCGGTCGCGCCAGGTGCGATCGTGCCCAGATCTGGGCGCGCGAGGAGGTCTGCCGCGACACACGTGGCTGCCCGCAGGGCGCGCAGGGGGGTGTAGCCGTGGGCCACGAGAGTGGGGAACTCTCGCCAGTTCTCGGCGTGAGGGAACATTCCGGCGTCGGTGCCGAAGGCTGTCTTCACGTCGGTACGTGCGGGCCGGAGGAGTCCTTCGCGCAGCATGTCGACGTGTTCGCGGTAGTTGCGCCGCATGACGGCCGTGGAACCGTCCCAGAAGTCGTCGTCGTCGAGCCGGTCCAGGAAGTAGGTCTGGGCATAGTGGGTGGGCACCAGGAAGACGCCCGCCTCCTCCATGGCCCGATACGTGGCTGCGCCGGCGAAGTAGCCGTGCTCCACGCTCCGCACCCCCGCGGCCACGGCGCGCAGCACGGCGCGGTCCGTGAAGACATGTGTCGCGCAGGGCAGGCCCAGGTCGTCGGCGGTGGAGACGATGGTGTGCATCTCCACACGCGAGTAGGAGGTGCTGGTGGGGCTGTCCACCGGGGAGGAGAACCCGCCGCCACCGGCGAACTTGATCCAGTCGGCTCCGGCGCGGGACTGTTCGCGCACGGCCCGGCGCAGCTCTTCGACGCCGTCGGCCAGCGTGCCGATCTGGTGTCCGTACCGCTGGGCGAGGTCGGGGTCCTTGTCCCCGTGGCCGCCGCGGGGGGACAGGATGTTGGGGGCGGCGACGATGTGCGGGCCCTCGACCAGACCGTTCTCCACGGCCGTGCGCAGCGAGACGTTGAGGGGGAGGTGGGCACTGCCGAGGTCGCGGACGGTGGTGAATCCGTTGTGCAGCAGGGCGCGGAGGGCCGGTAGCGCTGTGAGGGTCTGGTAGGCGGAGGGTGCTGTCTCCGCGCTCTGGTCCAGGAGGTGGACGTGGCAGTCGATGAAGCCGGGCATGAGCGTGCAACCGGGCATCTCCACGATGTCCGTCTCCTGGGCGGGACGGAGGTCGGGCCCGACCGCTTCGATCCGGCCGTCGCGGACCAGGACGGACATGTGGTCGACCGGGGTGTCCGCGACCGCGTCCCAGACACGGTCGGGGCGCAGCAGGAGCTCTCGGTCGGAGGGTGCGTGCACGATTACCTCCGGAAACGGTGGTGGCGAGAGGCCGGGGCGTCCGAGGGGGGCCGGGGCCCGGGAACCCGGGGGTCGGGCGTCAGGCCGTGGTGAGCGGCGTGTAGTGGGGGTCGTTCCAGACGTCTCCCGGCCCGGGATTTCCCGGTTCGGGGCGGGCGCCGAGCTGGCGCAGGACCCCCCAGGCGGCGTTGAGCCCGGAGGCGAGAGCGTGGTTGAGCCAGCCGGGGGACCAGGAGGTGTCGTCGCCGGCGAGGTACAACGCGTTCGGCGGCTCGCCCGGCACGGCCGGCGTGCCGGTGAAGTCCTTCATGAAGTGAGCGAACAGGTCACGTTGGTAGGGGTAGTCGCCCGGGCACGACCAGCGGCTCAGGCCGCGGAAGTTCCTCTCGTTCTCCCACGAGACGGTGATGGCTTCGCCTGTGCGGACTTGGGCGCGCAGGTCGTCCGCCACCTCGGGGTGGATGGCGGCGAGCTCGCGGACGAAGAGGGCGATCCGTTCCTCCAGGGTGGAAGGGGCGATCTTCACGGCGTCCTGGGCCCAGGTGAAGCTGAGGTCCAGCACGCCGCGGCGGCCGCGGGGACCTCGCGCGGGCCCGTAGTCCATGGTGTAGACGGCCCTGGGCAGCCGGTCGGTGAGGGTGACCCCGTCCATGGACGTCTTCTCCCAGAACGGTTGGTCCACGACGAGTGCGGTCTTGGAGGACTGCCAGTACTGGAGGCGTCGGACGGCCCGCCAGAGCCGGGGTCCGAGCACGGGGACGCGGGCAGAGGTGGAACGCACTTCGACCCCGGTCTCCAGCAGACGCGTCTGCGGGGTGAAGACAGCCGCTGCGAATCGCTCGCTGCGCCCGTCCTCGCCGTGCACCACGACGCCGTGTGCCGGCTCGGGCTCGACCTCCAGGAGGCGTACGGCGGGCCGCGGCGATCCATGGTTGATCGCCTCCACGCTGCACGTCCGCCCTTGCGGGTCGGTCGTGCGGTGGCTCCAGAAGCCCTCGGCGAGCCGGCTGATGCCGTCCGGCGCGTACAGGAGGCTGCTGCCCTCGCTGCACAGCAGCAGGCGCAGTATCTCCACCGTGCTCAGGTGGAAGAAGGAGTCCCAGACGGCCGGGCCCACTCCTGCGGTGCCGAGGACGCGCGCCTGGTCGTGGCTGAGGCCCACGGCGTCCGGGTCGCGCAGGAAGCGGTAGAAGGACCACAGATCGAACCGGGTCAGCACGTCGCGCCAACGGCGGCGTACCGCACCGAGGTCGCGCGCGGCCAGGTCCCGCTGGATCTGGAAGAAGCCGATCCTGGCCAGGGTCTGCTGCCAGCGGGTGTGTGCCTCCCGGAATCCCTCGTGGAGACCGTACAGGTCCTTGATCTCTTGTGCGGCGTACTGTCCGCCGTCGACGTCGAGCAACGTCAACGGCGTGGTGGGAGCCGCGTAGTTGTCCCGGAACGCCTCAAGCCGCACCCCGAAGGTCTGAGCGTACTGGCGCAGCAGCCGGGCGGTTTCGGGGAAGCGCAGGCAGCCCAGCTCGACGACCGCGCTGTCCTCGTCGTGAAGACGCCGGCTGTACATGCGGCCTCCGAGGCGTCGCCCGCCCGGCCCGTCCGCGCTCTCTTCGGCCTCGTACAGGACCGGGCGGCAGCCGGCCCGTGCCAGCTCGTACGCGGCGGCCAGTCCGCTGCCGCCGGCGCCGATGACGGCCACACGCGCTCCCCGGACCTCCTCGGGCAGCCGGCCCATGCGGCGGTCGCCGGCGACGTGGGCGGCGTAGTCGAAGGGGAAGTCCACCTGAAGATCGGTGGCGGGCGGCGCGGCAGGTGGGCTCATCGCTGACTCCAGGGCAGGTCCGCAGGCAGGTTCCATGTGTGTACGGGCGCGGCGCTCTCGGCCAGCCGCGCATACCGCATGGTCAGGTCGCCCAAGGGGGGCCGTCCTGGACCACCGCCGGCCCCACCGGTTCCGGGAACCGCTTCGGGGGGCTGCCCGGTTCGTGTCGTCGACGCTCCCGAGGTGGCGGCATCACCCCGGGGCAGGCTTCCCGTCCGCTCCCCCGGGGTGGCGGCGGTCCGCTCCGCCGGCAGTGCCCCACCAGCCCCGCGCGGTGTCTCCCGCCGCCGGCTCAACACCTCAAGAGACCGCTGCTGCCACCACGCTCCCGTGCGGCCCGTGGAGACCCGCTCGTGCAGGAGGTTCAGCATCGTGTCCGCCTCGTCGGCGTCCACCCCCGACATGATCAGACCTGTACGGGCCTGGGGCAGCAGCTTGTGCACCAGAGCGCCGGCCTCGTGTTCCTGAGGGGCCGATCCGGGCGAGGGCCACCACAGAGACGCGCGCAAACCGTCGCGCGCGGCCCGGTAGAAGTTGGCCTTGGCGCAGGCGAAGGGCAGACAGTGCGCCACATCGCGTCCGCCCGCGGCCAGGAACAGGGTCAGGCCGACCAGGAAGGCCGTGTTGACCGCCATGTCCAGTGGGGTGGGCCCCGAGGGCAACGCTCTCAACTCGATCCGCAGATGCCCGCGCGGATCGTAGACCGGACGGTTCCATGACCACACCGTGCTCAGATGCAGACGGAGTTCTTCGAGTGGCGGATACCCCGCTTCGTCGGAGCCGCCGTCGCGCGCATCGCGGTGGGGTGCCGGAAGCAGGACGTCATAGGCGTGGACGGCTTCGTCGAACACGGCGAGGGGCCCGCCGCGCAGCCACGCCCGGCCGAAACCGACCCGGGGCCGGGGGGCTCCGGGACGAGTGCCGCCGCGATCGCCGAAGCCTTGCTCGTACAGGGGAATCCGAGCCTCCTGCCCTCCGGCGCGGCCCAGCGGAAAGGGGGAGTTGCCCGCTACCGCCAGGGCGGGTGCGGTTGCGAGTTGCGCGGCGTTGAAGGTGTGGAGGAACCGGGCCGGCGGCACCGTCAGATGGACCTGCCAGGAGCAGGCGGCCCCTTGTACGGCTACGGACTCCGCCCGGAGCACTCCGTCCCTTCCCTCCGCCACGCGCAGGGGGAACGGTGTGGGGCGGCGCTTGGCCCAGGCGCGTTCCAGGGCGTGGAAGCGCGGCACCGGGGTCAGCGCCTCCGTCGTGACGTCCGCCGACGTCAGTGTGGGCAGCGTCCCGATCGGGACCGCCCTCGCTCCGTGCATCCGCAGGGACTGGGCCGTGATCTGGCGCAGCCTCTGAGTCGCCTGCTCCGCCATGGCGGTGAACGGACGTCCCCGAAGAGGCACCGGCTCCAGGTTCGCCTCAAGGTTGAACCGCGCCACCTCCAGAGTGAGCCGGTCGTCCTGGAGAACCTCGTGCACGGCGACGTTGACCGGGGCGGGACCACCGCTCTCCCCGACGAGGGACGCTTCCAGCTCCGCACCCAGAGTGGCCGGAACCGCTCCGAACTTCGGATCACCCACCACCTTTCCCAGCGTGGAGAGACAGTCCTCCAAGCGGGCGCGGAAGTGCACGTGATCCCGTTCTGTGAAAGTCACCCGTCCGACGTCCTTGCCCATGCACACTCCTGCGTGTTGCCCGCGCCCCGATGTCCGGCATGCCTGGCCTGCTCGTGTGTTTCAGCCGGTCGTGGCGACCGCCCGCCACCAGGCTCTGAGTGTCGGCTCCATCCGCACCGCGCTGCGCGTGATCCACTCGTCCGGTTCCTGCTGCGTCCGGCCGTACTCGATGACTTGCAGCACACCGTCCGCCACCTCCGGCGGGTTCTCCCGGTAGGCGCCGATGTACTCGACCGCGGCCTCGGGTACGTGCTCCGCCTCGCCGAGCACGTCGGCGAGGACCGCGCAGGTGTTGCACCACAGGGTGAAGTCGGTACGCGCCAGGAGTGCCGCCTCCGCCGCCCCGGCGTGAAGGGCCACCCACGAGATGAACTCGGTGAACCGTCGCACCGGTTCCAGCCGGGGAGCCCGGCGCATCTCATCGGGCGACATGCCCAGGGCCGGCGCGAGACCGCCCACCATCCGGTGACGTGCCTGCATCAGCTCGTGACCGACGAAGGAGAAGAAGCCGCCGGGCACTTCGTGGGGGTACCGGGACAGCAACAGGCCGTAGGCCGCCAGTTCGGCTTCCTGCGACTGGAACTCGGCGAGAGCGAAGCTCCGCAAGTGTTCCTCTGTGATCATTCCTTCCCTGGCCAGGGACAGGAACTCGTTGGCACTGAAATGTTCGGGGAGATTGATGCCCACAGCGTCGATGAACTCGGTGGCAGACGGCACAGGAAATCTCCTCCGGTCGGGAAAGATGCAGGGGGCAGCGGCGATACCCTGTGAATTGCTCGGATACTGGGACACCTTGCGGCGATCACGCCCACCGCAATCCTGGTGGCGGTTCGCCTACGCATCGGACTACCTACCCAGCAAGTCCGCTCCCAGCACGCGAGTCGCCTTCCCCTGGGCGCGTGACCTTCCTGTACCGGAGTCCGCTCCGCAGCATGGCGGGATCTGCGAACAGCCCGCCGACCTGCATAAATCCGCCGAACAGGCGTCTCCGAAACCGTCGGCTGGAGCGAATCCGGAAGCGGACCGCACGTGACCGGATCACGCACCGGACGAGCCGCAGGCAGAACACTGTCGCCTCATTCGATGCGCGCCTTCCCTCCAGTCCCGGGCCGAGATGCAATTTGAGTCGATCTGCGAACGAAGATTCTCATGCGCGTCGGAGCTGAATTTTCCGAGAAGGGCGCACGGCGATAAGCACTGTCCACGCACATTGGCTGGATAAGCCGAACGGGCTCTGCCTCATGCGCAAGTGGTGGAACATCGTAGGAAAACACAGACACGCGAGACCGGCGGCGCCGGGACCGTCTCCTCCTTCGACGTCCGCCTGGAAAGGGCCGCCGCCACGCCGGTGGGCAGCGGGGTCTGGGTCACCGACGAGGACTCCGATGTTGCTGGATCAGACGCTGCCCACGTTGGCGAGGAAGGGGCCGAGGGGCGGATGGTTCGGCGCGCCGAACATGACCTGCTCCCAAGTCCGGTATGTCCGTCCGTTGATGGGCACTGGATTGCCCTGGTTTCCCTGCATGGTCCGGTGAACCATCGCGGACATGGTGTCCCAGTTGTTCTCCAGCTCGGCGCCGAATGGCCCCAGGTGTACCGGGCGGTTGGAGTCGAGCGGGTCGTGGCCGTAGGAGAGGACGTTGCCGATGCGGGTCTCGATCCAGCCGAAGCGGGCGGCCTCGGAGGTGGCGCCGATGAAGAAGGCGAGTGCCCGTTGCACTGCCTGGCTGTTCCTGGTGCTCGCGGTGACGTTCTCCAGGTTCTCCAAGTGCGTCAGGAAGTTGACCGACGTGCAGTGCTGTGCGCCCCGCCATTCCGGCGAGGCGGAAAGCGTCCCGTAGCTCCCATTGGAGCTCATCGCGGTGACTATGGGGGGCGTCGTCTGGTTCCAGTGGGCCTGCATACTGCCCGCCAGGTGCCTGGTGTAGGAGGCGTTGAAGCGGTAGTGGTGGCCGTGAGCGGAGAAGCCCATCAGGTAGAGGTTGTCGACGGAGAAGTACAGCGCGACGTCGGCCCTGCTACGGCCGCTGGCGTTGCTCCAGAGCAGGACCCGGATGATACGACGGGTGGCGCTCTCTTCATCACGGACCGTCGTGTCATAAATGCCGTGTACGCCCTGGCTGCCGGCCATCGGTGTGCTGGCGAGATCACGCATTCGGTCCACCACGGCCATGTAGTCCTGCGCCTGCCTGCGGGCGGTGGTGGTGCCGCGCGGTTCGTCCCAGTCCTCCAGGTGCCAGTCGATGTCGGTCCACAAGGCGTTGGTGTTCGCGAAGGCCCGCGGTGCGGCCAGACCCTGCACCGCCCCCAGGGCGGGAACCGCCAACACCGCAGCCCCGATCCTCGCGAAGGACCTACGAGACAGTTCGATTTTGCCCATGAGTACGCCTTTGGAAGTGAGGAGTGAGGAGCGACGGTGGACCACCGCTCCTCCCTGATGACGCACACTCTCCCGGGCGCCGCTTGCGTCGGACATACCTCCGGCTCACGTCCGGCTGACGCTCCCTCGCGAACCAGTGGTGGGGCACCGCGCGTCAGGCGTCTCCGTACGCCTCTCCGCCGAGTTCGAACTCCGCGGTCCCCGCGGTGACATCGGCGAGCCAGCCCCGGAAGGCGGCCACGTCGGCGTCGGGCAGGCCGATCTCGATCGTGACCGCGTCGCCGTAGCGGACGTCGCGCACCGCACGTCCCGCCGTGCGCAGGTCGTTCTGGACGCGGCCCGCGCGCTGGTGGTCGACGGTGACCGTGGCGAGGCGGAAGCGGCGGCGGGTGACGGTGCCGAGGGCGTCGAGCGCCTCGCCGACCGCGCCTCCGTAGGCGCGGATGAGACCGCCCGCGCCGAGCTTGACGCCTCCGTAGTAGCGGGTCACGACCGCCACGACGTACCGCATGTCGCGGCGCGTCAGCATCTGCAGCATCGGTACGCCCGCGGTGCCGCCGGGCTCGCCGTCGTCGCTCGCCTTCTGCACCGCCGCGTCGGCCCCGATCACGTACGCGAAGCAGTTGTGCGAGGCCGCCGGGTGCTCCTTGCGCACGCGGGCCACGAAGTCCTGCGCCTCCCGCTCGGTGGCCGCGGGCGCCAGGGCGCACAGGAAGCGCGAGCGGTTGATCTCGGTCTCGTGCACGCCCTCGCGGGCCACTGTGCGGTACTCGTCCTGCATCACGCCAGCGTATGCGCTCGCCCGGCCCTCCCGTACCCCGGCGGCCCCGGGCCCGGAGTACCGGCGTCTGCTACGCGCGCGTGCCGCCCGCCCGGTACGGTGATCTCTCGTGACGTCACCCTCGATATCCGTGCGCCGGGTCCCCGAGTCCGCCGGGCCCCTGGCTTCTCTGCTCGCCGCCGTGCCCGTCACCGTCGAAGAGACCCATGACGACCCCGACGACGCCGTCCTCTTCCCCGAGGAGGAGGCGGTCGTGGCGAACGCCGTGGCCAAGCGGCGCAACGAATTCACCACCGTCCGGCACTGTGCCAGGACCGCCCTGTCCCGCATCGGGGTGCCGCCCGCGCCGATCCTCCCGGGGCAGCGGGGCGCGCCGCGCTGGCCGGCCGGTGTCGTCGGCAGCATGACCCACTGCGCCGGGTACCGCGCGGCGGTCGTGGCCCGCGCCGGCGAGGTCGTCTCGCTCGGCATCGACGCCGAGCCCGGCGAGCCGCTGCGCGACCCCGGGGTCCTGGACCTGGTCGCCGACGAGACGGAGCGTGCCGCGCTCGCGGACCTCGGCGCCCGGCAGCCGGCCACGCCGTGGGACCGGCTGCTGTTCAGCGCCAAGGAGTCCGTCTACAAGACGTGGTTCCCGCTCACCGGCCGCTGGCTCGGCTTCGAGGAGGCGCGGGTGGACCTCTCGTCCGACGGGACGTTCACCGCGCGGCTGCTCGTCGAGGGCCCGGTGGTGGAGGGCGTCGAGGTGAAGGTGTTCTCCGGCCAGTGGGTCGTGCGCGACGGCATCGCGGCCACGGCGATCGTCCTGCCGGTCACGAAGCGTACGTAGGGTCCGCGGACCGCTCCCGCGACGACGCGTCCGCCCGCGCCCGGTACGAGGCACGGCCCTCCAGCCAGGTGCCGAGCACGCGCGTGTGGCGGATGTCCATCGGATCGCCCGCGCGCGGGTCGGCGGAGAGCAGCACCAGGTCGGCGGGGGCGCCCGGGGTGAGGTACAGCCGCTCGTCGGCCCCCGCCTGGTGGGCGACCCCGGTGGTGGCCGCCGTCAGCGCCTCCTCGACGGTCAGCCGCTGCCGGGGAATCCAGCCCCCTGCCGGCTCCCCCGCGAAGGTGCGCCGGGTGACGGCGACTTGGATGCCCTCCAGCGGGACGTACGAGCTGACGGGCCAGTCACTGCCGAAGGAGAGGCGTGCGCCGTCCCGTGCCAGCGCGCCCATGGGGTACTGGAGGTCCGCCCGGTGCGCGCCGATGCGCGGGACGGACAGCTCGGTCTGGACCGGGTCGGGCTGGGCCCAGAGCGGTTCGAAGTTGGCGATGACGCCGAGCGCGGCGAACCGGGGCAGGTCGGCGGGGTCCACCACCTGCACGTGTGTGATCACGGGGCGCCGGTCCCAGGCCGGGTTGGCGCGCATCGCGGACTCGATCGCGTCGAGCGAGGCGCGTACGCCCGCGTCGCCGATCGCGTGGATGTGCGTCTGGAAGCCCGCCGCGTCGAAGGCGCGCACGGCCTCGGCGAGCGCGTCGGGTTCCCATACGGGCATGCCGCAGCTGTGCGGCGCGTCCTCGTAGGGGGCGAGCATCGCGGCCGTGCCGCCCTCGATGACGCCGTCGCTGAAGAACTTCACCGTCCGCGCGGTCAGCAGCCCGCCGCCCTCGGCGGCCACGCGCGCGCGGGTGTCGGCGAACGGCCCGAGCTGGTCGAGCCACCGGTCGGGGTCGGCGCGCTGGGCGAGGTCGACGCGGACGGCCAGCGCGCCGGAGATGGCGGCCGACAGGTAGGCGTCCGCCATCTCCGGCTCGACCCAGGCGTCCTGGACCCAGGTCACGCCCGCGCGCGCGTACGCGTGCCCTGCCCTGCGCACGGCTTCGGCGAGTTCGTCCACCGTGCGTGCGGGCACCTGGTCGAGCACGAGGTCGCAGGCGTGCCACTCGCGCAGGGTGCCGAGGGGCGTGCCGTCGGGGCGGCGCACGACCTGGCCGAGCCGCGGTTCCGGGGTGGCCCGCGTGACGCCCGCCCTGCGCAGCGCCTCGGTGTTGCACCACACGGTGTGGTAGTCGTGGGCGCGCAGGACGACCGGGCGGTCGTCCACGGCGGCGTCCAGCCAGCGGGCGTCGAACTCGCCGCCGGGCGCGAGCGCCGGGTCGTAGGAGGCGCCGACGATCCACTCGGCCCCGGGGTGCTCGTCGGCCCACCGCCGGACCTCGGAGACGATGGCGGCCACCGAGTCGAGCTGCTTGATCCGTGGACCGAAACCTTCGAGGCCGCCGAAGAGGGGGTGGGCGTGGCCGTCGCCGAAGGCGGCCATCAGGAGACCGTCGCCGATGTCGACGACCTCGTCGGCGGTCGGGACGAGAGTGCGGGCGTCGTCGCCGAGCGCGACGATCCGGCCGTCGCGCACGGCGAGTGCCATGCTGTCGCCGTGGACGCCGCTGCCGGTGCGGACCGGCCCGAGAAAGACCAGGGTTGTCGCCGTCATGCCGTCGGTTCCTCCTAGCGCTTGCGCGGTGCGGGTGCGGAGTGCGAGGTACGGGGTGTTGCGGTGGGGGGTGCGGTGAGGAGTGGGAGGTGTCAGACGCGCTCGGCGTCCACCGAGGTCAGGCGCTCGTACGCGGCCCGATCGCGCCGTCTCATCCGCAGGGCGAACACCGCCCCCGTCACGAACAGCACCGGCAGCGGTGCGATCAGGGCGGCGTTCACCGCGCGGGAGGCACCGGTGAGCAGATCGAGGTCGGCGCAGACCAGGACGCTCATCACGGCGAGCCCCGCGCAGGCCACGAGGGGCGCGGCGACCACCCGCCAGGCCGGCATCGCCCGCCGGTCGCGGCGGAAGAAGCCGTACACCGCGAGGGCGGCCAGCGCCTGCATGAGCATCACGCCGAGGATGCCGGAGCCGCTGCTCCACAGGAACGTGACGGTGTACGGGTCGGCCCCGGTGAGCACCGTCGCGGCGATCACGGCCAGGGCGAGCGCCGACTGCAGGGCCACGGCGGCGGCCGGGGCCCGCGTCCGGGGCGAGACGGTGCCGAGGCGGGCCGGCAGCAGGCCCTCCCTGCCGAGGGCGTAGAAGTAGCGGGCGGCGCCGTTGTGGAAGGCGAGGGTGGCCGCGAAGGCGCTGGTGATGATCAGCACGTGCATGGCGTCGGCGGCCCAGGCCCCCGCGAGGCGTGCGGTGGCCGTGAAGACCATGTCGGCGCCGCCGTCGCCGCTCGCGACGCGTTGGGCGCGGTCGGCCCCGTACGCGTTGATGATCATCCAGACCGTGAAGGTGTAGAAGAGCGCGAGGAACGCCACGGCGACGCAGGTGGCGCGGGGCACCGTCCGCTCCGGGCGGCGCGCCTCCTCGGCGTAGATCGCCGTCGCCTCGAACCCGATGAAGGCGCCGATCGCGAGGACGAGCATGCCGCCGACCCCGGAGTCGCCGAGGTGGGCGGGTGAGAGTGCCGTCAGCTCGATGCCCCGCGGGCCGCCGCCGTGCGCGAGGACGCCCGCTTCGAAGACGAGCAGGACCAGGACTTCGAGGACCAGCGCGACGCCGAGGACCTTGGCGCTGAGGGTCACCTTGAGGTAGCCGAGCGCGCCGATGGCGGCGAGTCCGGCCGACGCCCAGAGCCACCAGGGCACGGACACGCCGGTGAGGTCCTCGAAGCCGGTCTCGGTGAACCAGCCGAAGGCGGCGAGCAGCCCGACCTCGATGGCGTTGTACGAGAAGAGCGCCACGTAGGCGGAGCCCGCTCCCGTCACCTGTCCGAGGCCCCGGCCGATGTAGGCGTAGAAGGCCCCCGCGTTGCGGACGAAGCGGCTCATCGCCGTGAACCCCGCGGCGAAGACGACGAGGAGCAGCCCGGAGATCAGATAGCCGAGCGGCGCGGCGCTGCCCGCCATCGCGATGGACAGGGGGGCCACGCCCGCCATGACGGTCAGTGGCGCGGCGGCCGCCACGACGAAGAAGACCAGGTCACCGGTGCCGACGGCACCGTCACTGAGGCCGGGGTCGTCGCTGCGGCCGGGGCGGGTCGCGGGAGTCGCGGGGGTCACGGGGGTCGCGGGACGGAATTCGTTCACATGCCCCGCACCGCCTCGTCGCCGCTCGCGAGCGTCGCCCAGAACATCTCCTCGTAGGCTTGCACGAGGCGTCCGTAGCGCGGGTGGGCCGCCGTGACGCGCCGGCGGTCGAGGCCCGCCTGTACCGCGGCGAGCGCCTGCCGGTCGAGTTCCGGGGCGGGCTCGGCGAACAGGTCGAAGAAGCCGCGGGCCTCGTCCCCGAGCCCGTACCGCTCGCGCAGCGCGCGGGAGATCTCCGCGCAACAGGCTCCCCAGGAGGCGAAGTTGGCGGTGAGGGCGATGACGGCGTCGGCCGGTTCGGCGTTCAGCGCGAGCCAGGCCACGTACGCGGGGTAGGCCTGGCAGCCGGCCCGCGGTTCGTACGTCGCGCTCTCGGCCGCGGTGACGCCGAGGGCGTCGAGCAGCGGGGCGAGCCGTTCCTCGGCGACGGACTCGCCGTCGGCGAGGGCCACGAAGAACGCGGCGGACTCCGGGTCCTTGCCCTCGGCCGCACGCTCGGCGAGGTGCTGGAAGGAGCGCCGGTCGGCGGGGATGACGTGCCGCTGTTCGAGAGCGAGCACGGCGAGTGTGCGCGCCGCCGCCGTGCCGTCGGCGATGCGGGGGACGAGCGGGTTCGCCGCCGGGTCGAGGGTGAGGCGGGCGGCCGTGGTCCGCATGAGCTCTTGTGCCGTCGGTGTCATCGCGCGCACCTTCCGCTGGGCGGGAACTTCTCGGTTCGACTGCTAGTTTCTACAGTGTTGTAGAAATGACCGCGGTCACCGGCCCCCGATGGTGGGAGCCGTGGACCGCGTCAACACCCCTGGTACACCGATAGTTTATGGAGCTCTCCATGGCCCTGTGGGATCGCCTCAAGGAATCCGCGTCGACGATGCAGACCCAGCTGATGGCGAAGAAGAATGATCTGAAGAGCGGCGCCTTCCGCGACGCGAGCATGGCCATGTGCGCCCTGGTGGCCGCCGCCGACGGCAGCGTGGACCCCTCGGAGCGCCAACGCGTCGCCCAGCTCATCGGGACGAACGAAGTCCTGCAGAACTTCCCCGCGGACGACCTCCGCCGCCGCTTCGAGGGGTACGTGGACCAGCTCACCGCCGACTTCGCCTTCGGCAAGGTGAGCGTCATGCAGGAGGTCGCCAAGGCGAAGAAGAAGCCCGCGGAGGCCCGCGCGGTCGTCCAGATCGGCATCATCATCGGCGGCGCCGACGGCGACTTCGACAAGGACGAGCAGGCCGTCGTGCGCGAGGCGTGCTTCACGCTCGACCTGCCGCCGCACGAGTTCGACCTGTAGGCGGCAGGCCGGGCCGCGGCGCCTCAGAGCGGCGTGGCCGCCCGCAGGATGAGGACCATCGTGACCGCGGAGTTCGCCGAGGACATCGCGGACACGGCGGTGCCGAAGGCCGCGCACCACAGGGCGAGCCCCATCGAGGTGAAGACCGAGGGGCGGATGCGGGCGGCGGGCGCCGGCGCGAGCAGCGCGGCGACGCGGCGCGGCACCGGCCCCGGCGCCGCGAGCCCCGCGAGCGTCGGCGCGGGCACGCCCCGGGAGACCAGGGCGGCCTTGCCGATCGCGCGGGCCACGGTCCGCCGGTCCCTGACGGCGCGGGCCGCGCTCTCGTCGGCCCACCGCTCGGCGGTGAAGGCGACGGAGGTGCGCAGCGGCCGCAGGAACGGGTTGGCGCGGGCGGCGAGCTGCGTGACGAGCAGGTGCCTGTGGTGCCGCGCGGTCAGATGGGCCCGCTCGTGGGCGAAGAGCGCGCGCCGCTCGGGGGCCGTGAGCCCGGCCAGCATGCCGGTGGTGACCACGACGCGGCCGCCGCCGCGCGAGGGCAGGGCGTAGGCGTACGACGCCTCGTCGGCGAGGACGGCGACGGAGGTGCCGGGCAGCCCCGCGAGGGCCCGGTGCGCCCTTCGGCGTACGCGCGCGTGCCGCCACAGCAGGCGGGCGCATGCCGCGCAGACGGCGAGCAGGGCGGGGATGGCGGCCCGCCCGGCGATCTCGTCGTAGGGGACGGCGGCCCGCACCTCGGGGTCGGACCAGCCGTCCGGCAGCGGGTTGCCGGGGAGCTGGGCGGTGCCGACGACCATGAGCAGCGCCAGGCAGAGCGTGCTGCACACGGCCATCACGCCGGCGACGGCGGTGAGCACGCGCGTGGCGGCGCGCGGGTGCAGATGCTGTTCGGCGAGGCGGGCGACCGGCCACGCGGTCAGCGGCAGCACCAGCGGCAGGAAGACGAAGACGCCCATCAGAGAAGAACCCCCTTCGGGCGTCAGTCGTCCGCTTCGGCGTCCGCCCGGCCGAGCAGGTCGCGCAGGAGCTGCTCGTCGTCGGGCGTCAGCGTGGTGACGAAGCTGGCGAGGACCGCCTCGCGGTCGCTCTCGCCGTCGAGCACCTTGCGCATGCGGAAGGCGGCGAGCCCGGCCTCGTCGGAGGCGGAGGACCAGGCGAAGGAGCGGCCCGCGCGCTCCCGGGTCACGACGTCCTTGGCGAGCAGCCGGGTCAGGATGGTCATCACCGTCGTATAGGCGAGATCGCCGCCGATCCGCTCCTGCACCCAGGCGGCGCTGACCGGCTCCGGCGCGGCGTGCAGCGCGGCGAGCACCTGCTGCTCCAGCTCGCCCTGCGCGCGGCGGCGCAGCCGCGGCTGCCCCTCTTCGTGCTCGTCCTGGTGCTTCATGCCCGGCTCCCTCCAGCCTTGTCACGCTCCGCGGGGAGCGCCACATCGTAACGGGCCTCCACCGGACAATCGTCTTCTACAGTCCTGTAGATTCTGCGGGACCGGCCCGTTCCGCACTCATGTCTCACTCATACCTCAGGAGGACATCATGGGAGTTTCCCTGGCCAAGGGCGGCAACGTCTCGCTCAGCAAGGAGGCCCCCGGCCTCACCGCCGTACTGGTCGGTCTGGGCTGGGACGTGCGCACCACGACCGGCACCGACTACGACCTGGACGCCAGCGCTCTGCTCTGCGACGCCTCGGGCAAGGTCCTCTCGGACCAGCACTTCATCTTCTACAACAACCTGACGAGCCCGGACGGCTCGGTCGAGCACACCGGCGACAACCTCACCGGCGAGGGCGAGGGGGACGACGAGGCCGTGAAGGTGAACCTCGCGCAGGTGCCCGCCGACGTCGACCGCATCGTCTTCCCGGTCTCCATCCACGACGCCGAGAACCGCGGCCAGAGCTTCGGCCAGGTCCGCAACGCCTTCATCCGCGTGGTGAACCAGGCGGACCACGCCGAGATCGCGCGCTACGACCTCTCCGAGGACGCCTCGACGGAGACCGCCATGGTCTTCGGCGAGCTCTACCGGCACGGTGCGGAGTGGAAATTCCGCGCGGTCGGCCAGGGTTATGCCAGCGGGCTGCGCGGCATCGCGTCGGACTTCGGCGTGAACGTCTGACCGACGGGCGGCGGCCCCGCGGCCGGCCGGCCGCACTTCACCGAGGAGGCAGGGCATGTACGGCGACCAGGAGACGGTACGCAGGATTCTGACGGAGCACGGGGACACCTGGGCGGTCGTGGGCCTGTCCGAGAACCGTGACCGCGCGGCGTACGGCGTCGCGGCCGTCCTGCGGCGCTTCGGCAAGCGCGTCGTGCCGATCCACCCCAAGTCCCCCACGGTCCACGGCGAGCAGGGATACCCGTCCCTGGCCGCCGTGCCGTTCGAGGTCGACGTGGTCGACGTCTTCGTCAACAGCGCCCTGGCGGGCCAGGTCGCCGACGAGGCGGTGGCGGCCGGTGCCGCGGCCGTCTGGTTCCAGCTCGGCGTGATCGACGAGGCGGCGTACGAGCGCACGCGCGCGGCCGGCCTGGACATGGTCATGGACCGCTGCCCCGCCATCGAGATCCCGCGCCTCGGCGGCTAGAACTGCGTGTCGGGCCAGTCGAGGAGGCGTGCCCCGATGACCGCCGTCTGCAGCGTGTAGCGGTGCACGGGATCGGCCGGGTTGGCGCCGGTCAGCTTGTGGATGCGCTCCAGGCGGTAGGTCAGCGCGCGCACGCTCAGGGCCAGCGCGCGGGCCGTCTCCGCGGCGACACAGCCCGAATCGAAGTACGCGGTGAGCGTGTCGAGGAGCGGCCCGGGCCCGCCGCGGGCCTCCCGCAGCGGGCCCAGCGTGTGCAGCACGAGATCGGCCATGGCCTGCCGGTCGCGGGTCAGCACGGGATAGACGAGCAGGTCCGCGGCGCGCAGCACGGGGGCGTCGAACTCCAGGCGCTCCGCGAGGTCCAGGGCGCCCAGCGCCTCCTCGTACGACTGGACGACTCCCCCGGGGCCCGGCCGCGGGCGGCCGATGGCGACGCGGCAGCCGTCGGTGGCGGCGTACGCCTGCTTGGCGAAGAAGGTGAGCACCTCGGCCTGGTCGCCGGGCGCGACGCAGACCAGGCGGCTGTCCTTGGTGGTGAGCAGGATGCTCCGGTCGCCGAACCTGCCGATCAAGGCCCGCTCCACCTCGCGGGGGACGGCGTGCCCCTCCTTGTAGCCGTGCTGGTCCTGCGCGACGGCGACCGCGTGCTCGTAGGACAGGCGCAGGCCGAAGCGCTCCGCGCGCTCGGCGAGCAGGCCGAGGTCACTGCGCCCGTACAGCAGGTCGTCGATGAACTCCCGCCGCGCCGCCTCCTCTTGGCGTACGGCCAGGCGCTGGGCGCGTTCGTAGCCCTCGGCGAGGGCGTCGACCGCCTGCTCCGCCGCGGCGAGGACGCTGTCGGCGACGTCCGAGCGCCCGTGCGGCCAGTGGTCGCGGGTCGCCGCCAGGTGCGCGCCGACCAGGGCGCGCAGGCCGTGCCCGGCGTCGGCCGCCCGCTCCCCCAGGGCGCGCCGCGACTCCAGCTCCTCCCGGGTCAGCCTGCGGCCCGTGCGGGCGGCAGCGGTGAGGATGTCGGCATAACCGTCGAGGTAGTCGTCCGGTATGCCGTGCCCCGCCATGTGCGCCCCCGAGACGTCTCGAAATTTCGTTGCCGCCCTATCCTGACACCCCTTGCCTCCTGACCCTCGTTTGGAGCCCCGCCATGACGTCCGAGCCCCCGGCGACCGGATACTTCACGTCGGTCGACGACGTCGCGGCCCGTCTCGCCGAGACCGGGTACCTCGCCTCCCCCGCGGTCGCCACCACCGTCTTCCTGGCCGACCGGCTCGGCAAGCCGCTGCTCGTGGAGGGCCCTGCGGGCGTCGGCAAGACGCAGCTGGCGAAGGCGGTCGCCGAGGTCGCGGGGGCGCGCCTGGTCAGACTCCAGTGCTACGAGGGCGTCGACGAGTCCCGCGCGCTCTACGAGTGGAACCACGCCAAGCAGCTGCTCCGCATCACCGCGGGGCGCGACGAGTCGTGGGACGAGACGCGCACCGACATCTTCAGCGAGGAGTTCCTGCTCGCCCGCCCGCTGCTCACCGCGATCCGCGGCGACGAGCCGAAGGTGCTGCTGATCGACGAGATGGACAAGGCCGACGTCGAGGTCGAGGGCCTGCTCCTCGAAGTGCTCAGCGACTTCCAGGTGACGGTGCCCGAACTGGGCACCATCGGCGCGGAGCGCCGCCCGTTCGTGGTCCTCACCTCCAACGCGGGCCGTGAGCTGTCCGAGGCGCTGCGCCGCCGCTGCCTGTTCCTTCACATCGGCTTCCCCGACGAGGAGCTGGAGCGCCGCATCGTCCGGATGCAGGTGCCCGGTCTCGACGAGGCGCTCGCCGCGTCGGTGGTGCGGGTGGTGGGGGCGCTGCGCGCGATGGACCTGCGCAAGGTGCCCTCGGTCGCGGAGACCGTCGACTGGGCGCGCACCCTGCTCGCCCTCGGCGCGGACACCCTGGACGAGGGCGTCGTGCGCGACAGCCTCGGCGTCGTCCTCAAGCACCAGGACGACGTGCTGAAGGCGACCGCGAAGCTGGACCTGGACGCCGTGTGACCGCCGTGGAAGGCGGCCTCCCCCGGCGGCTCACCGGCCTGGTGGCGGCGCTGCGCGCGCACGGTCTGCGGATCGGCACCGGGGAGACCGTCGACGCCGCGGAGGCGCTGCGGGCACTCGGTCTGGACGACAGGGAGCGGGTCAGGGAGGGCCTCGCCGCCGCCCTGCTGCACCAGCGGAGCCAACGGGCGGTCTTCGACCCCGTCTTCGACCTGTACTTCCCGTCACGCGTCGGCGCCCCCGGCGGCGAGGCGGGGCGGGACACCCCGCCGGACCGCGAGGCGCTGCGCGAGCGCCTGGCCGCCGCGCTCGCCGCCGGTGACCAGGCACTCCTGTCCCAGTTGGCGGCCGAGGCCGTCGACGGCTTCGGCGGGTACGGCTCGGGACGGGGCGGCTCCGACGGCTGGTCCTCGTACCAGACCCTGGACCGGCTGCGGCCCGAGACGCTCCTCGCGCGCGTGCTCGCCGCGCTGCGTGCGGAATCCGGCGGGGACGCCGCGTTCACGGACCGTCTGGAGGCCGACGAGATCCGGCGCCGGATCGAGGGCTTCCGCGAGCGGGTCGGCACGGAGGCGCGCCGCCGGGTCGCCGAGCGGCGCGGCACCGAGGAGATCGCCCGCCGGGCCGTGGTGACCACCGCCGACCGGATCGACTTCCTGGTGGCCGGCCGCGCCCAGCTGGAGGAGCTGCGCAGGACCGTGCACCCGCTGGCCCGCAAGCTCGCCACCCGCCTGGCGGCCCGCCGCCGACGGGCCGCGCACGGCTCCATCGACCTGCGCAGGACCCTGCGCGGGTCCCTGTCGACCGGCGGGGTGCCGATGCGGCCCGTGCTGCGCCGCCGCCGTCCGGGACGCCCGGAGCTGGTGCTGCTCTGCGACGTCTCCGGTTCGGTGGCCGGCTTCGCGAACTTCACGATGCTGCTGGTGCAGGCGTTGCACGAGCAGTTCAGCAAGGTGCGCGTGTTCGCGTTCGTCAACCGCGTCGACGAGGTGACCGGACTGCTCGCGCGCGGAACGGCCGACCCGGCGGGGCTCGCCGCCCGCATCGCCCGCGAGGCCGCCGTCACGGGCCGGCACGGCAGCAGCGACTACGGGACCTCCCTGGGCGAGTTCGCCGAGCGGTATCTCGACGCGGTCGGCCCGCGCACCACGGTCTTCGTGCTCGGTGACGCCCGGACGAACATGAGCGACCCCAACCTGCCCGCGCTGCGGCGCGTCGCCGAGCGGGCCCGCCGCGTGTACTGGCTCAACCCCGAGCAGCGCTCGCAGTGGTCGACCGGGGACTCGGCGGCGTACGCGTACGCCGAACTGGCCGAGATGCACGAGTGCCGCACCGCACGCCGGCTCGGCTCACTGATCGCACGGCTGCTCCCGGTCTGAACCGGGCCGGCCGCCTCGGCCGGCCGCCTCACAGGTCGTCCGCCGTGCGCTTCTCCAGTGACGCCCTGACCAGCGCGGCCGACAGGACCGCGGGCTCCGTCCTCCCCGCGAGCCGCATCAGCTCGTCCGGATCGTCCGGGAGCCCGAGCCGCCGCGCCCCGTCCAGGGCCTTGTCGCCGAAGTAGGGACCCGTCTCCGGCCACACCCGCTGCACCTCGCGCAGGAAGATGGCGGCGCCCGTCGGGCCGAGCCCCGGCACCTTCTGCAGGCTCCTGCCGAGCGCCTCCGCGTCGCCGCCGGCCTCGTCCCGCATCCGGCGCAGATCGCCGCCGTAGTCCCGCTGTACGAGCTGCGCGCCGTCGCCGAGCCGCGTGGCGGTGCTCTCGTCGTAGCGCCGGTAGCCGCCCCGGCCCAGCGCGTCGACGCGCTCCTGCCAGGTCGCGTCGGCCATGCGCCGGGCGTCGCGCATCCCGGCGCCGAAGAGCTCCCTGGCCGCGCCCACCGCCGCACCGCCGCGGATCGGCGCGCTCAGCAGGACGGAGAGGACCAGGAGCTCGTACAGCGGCTGTGGCGTATCCCGCAGCCGGATTCCGGCCTCCTCGGCGTAGGTGCGGCCCTCGGCCTTGAGAAGCGCTTTGATCAGGGCTTTTGCCGCGTCACGTGGTCCGTCGCCTCGGGCGGTCATGGTGCTCCTTCCGGTGGGATGGATTCCGCTTACCCAGGATGGCCGACGTGTGCGCCCACGGCCTGCGGGTACTCAGCGGCCTTGACGCCGTCTAGCGAAGGAGCATTTGTGTCTGCACGCCAGAAGAACGTCTTCGTCATCGGACTGGACGAGGCCAACCTGCCGGCGATGAAGGACATACCGAACGCGGCGGACTACCGGTTCCACCCACTGCTCACGATCGAGGAGCTGCAGGGCGGCGAGGTCTCCGTACCGGACCTGATGGCGAAGGCGGAGAAGATCCTCGACGCCTTCGACGGCGACATCGACGCGATCGTCGGCTACTGGGACTTCCCCGTCAGCACGCTCGTGGCGATGCTCGGCGACCGCTACGGCACCCGCAGCACCAGCCTGGAGTCGGTCGTCAAGTGCGAGCACAAGTACTGGAGCCGCCTCGAACAGCAGAAGGTGATCAAGGAGCACCCGCGCTTCGGCCGGGTGGACCTGGAGGCGGCGGACCCGCGGCCCCCGGAGGGCGTGCGCTACCCCATGTGGCTCAAGCCGGCGCTCTCGTACTCCTCGAAGCTGGCCTTCAGCGTCCGGGACGAGGACGAGTTCCGGGAGGCCGTGGCCAAGATCAAGGACGGGATCACCCTCGTCGGCCGGCCGTTCGAACACATCATGGAGCGCATCGAGGTCCCCGAGGAGATGGCGGGCGTCGGCGCGCAGGTCTGCCTCGCCGAGGAGGCGCTCTCCGGCATCCAGGTCGCCGTGGAGGGTTACGTCCATCGGGGGGAGGTCACCGTCTACGGCGTCCTCGACTCCATCAACTATCCGGACTCCTCCTGCTTCCTCCGCCACCAGTACCCCTCCACGCTGCCGGAGCCCGTGGTGCGCCGTCTGCACGACGTCTCCGAACGGGTGATGCGGCAGATCGGGATGGACTCGGCGACCTTCAGCATCGAGTACTTCTACGACCCGGGCAACGACGAGCTGAACCTCCTGGAGATCAACCCGCGGCACTCGCAGGCCCACGCCGAGCTCTTCGCGTTCGTGGACGGCGTCCCCAACCACCACTGCATGGTCAGCCTGGCCTTCGACGAGGACCCCGCCTTCCCGCACGGCAAGGGCCCGTGCACGACCTCCGCCAAGTGGTACTACCGCTGGTTCTCCGACGGTGTGGTGCACGACGTGCCCACCCGCGAGGAGATCGACCGCATCGAGCGGGAGATCGGGAACGTGCGCATCGAGGTCCTGGTCGAGGAGGGCCAGCGGCTCTCCGACGCCGGCCACCAGGACAGCTACAGCTTTGAACTCGCCCACATCTCCACGGGGGGCGACAGTGAGGAAGAGCTGCGGAGCAAGTACGACCGGTGCGTGGCCGCCCTCGGCCTCACCTTCGACGAGACGGAGCCGGGCGGACGCGACCTCACCAACGACTGACCCGCCTTCGCCGCAGCAGCACGAGACCGCCGGACCCGGCGGAAGAGTCGACCGAGAGGATGGCACGGCCACATGCGTTACGTGGGAAATCTCCCGTACGCGACCAAAGAGGAAGAACACGTCGTCGTCCCGATGTCCGACGGCACCCGTCTGTCGGCGCGCGTCTGGCGCCCGACGTCCTCGGACGACGCGCCCGTCCCGGCCGTCCTGGAGTACATCCCGTACCGCAAGCGCGATCT
The DNA here is from genome assembly GCF_040654435.1 of Streptomyces sp. NPDC050703. Classification (NCBI taxonomy): domain Bacteria; kingdom Bacillati; phylum Actinomycetota; class Actinomycetes; order Kitasatosporales; family Streptomycetaceae; genus Streptomyces; species Streptomyces sp. NPDC050703. The sequence continues at coordinate 103,987 of NZ_JBFAHX010000010.1, read as the reverse complement.
GAGTTCCGTGCGCGACTCGATCCATCACCCCTACATCGCGGGACACGGCTACGCGTGCGTGCGCGTGGACGTGCGCGGCACGGGCGAGTCCGAGGGCGTACTGCGGGACGAGTACCTGGAGCAGGAGCAGGCCGACGCCGAGGAGGTGCTGGCCTGGCTCGCGGAGCAGCCCTGGTGCGACGGGTCCACCGGGATGATGGGCATCTCCTGGGGCGCGTTCGCCGCGCTGCAGGTCGCCGCCCGGCGGCCGCCGAGCCTGAAGGCGATCGTCATCTCCTCGTTCACGGACGACCGGTACGCCGACGACATGCACTACATGGGCGGCGCGATGCTGTCCGACAACCTCGCCGAGGCGGGGACCATGTTCGCCTACGGCACCTGCCCGCCCGACCCGGCCGTGGTCGGGGACCGCTGGCGCGAGATGTGGCACGAGCGCATGGAGGGCACCCGTCCCTGGGTCCTCGAATGGCTGCGCCACCAGCGCCGCGACGCGTACTGGAAGCACGCCTCCGTCTGCGAGAACTACCAGGACGTACGCTGTCCCGTCCTCGCCTCCAGCGGCTGGGCCGACGGCTACTCCAACGCCGTGACCCGGCTGCTCGGCAACCTCGACGTGCCGCGCAAGGGCCTCGTCGGCCCCTGGTCGCACAAGTATCCGCACCTGGGTGAGCCGGGGCCCGCCATCGGCTACCTCCAGGAGGTGGTCCGCTGGTGGGACCACTGGCTCAAGGGCGAGGACAACGGCGTCATGGAGGGCCCCATGCTGCGGGCCTGGATGCAGGACAGCGTGCCGCCCTCGACCTCCTACGAGGAGCGCCCGGGACGCTGGGTCGGCGAACCGGAGTGGCCCTCACCGCACATCGAGGAGGTCTCCCACCCCCTGCTGCGCCACCGCATCGCCCGGCGGGGCGAGGTGCCGGAGGGCGCGGGGTCCGGTGAGGCCATGACCGTGCAGTCCCCGCTGTCGGTCGGCCAGTTCGCCGGGAAGTGGGCCTCCTACAACGCGCCGCCCGACCTCCCCTACGACCAGCGGGAGGAGGACGGCGGCTCGCTGGTCTTCGACTCGCCCGAGCTGACCGAGGCGGTGGAGATCCTCGGCTCGCCCTCCGTCGACCTCGACCTGACCGTCAGCGAACCGGTGGCCACGGTCGCCGCCCGCCTCTCCGACGTCGCCCCCGACGGCCGGGCCACACGCGTGACGTACGGCGTGCTCAACCTGACCCGCAGGGACGGCACGGGCGAACCCCAGCCGCTGGAGCCCGGCAAGCGCTACCGCGCGACGCTCCAGCTCAACGGCGTGGCCCAGTCGTTCCCGCCGGGCCACCGCATCCGCCTTTCGCTGTCCACGTCGTACTGGCCGCTGGCCTGGCCGCCGCCCCGCCCCGTCCTGCTCAGCGTGTACGAGGGCACCAGCGCGCTGCGGCTGCCGGTGCGCCCCGTGGCGGAGCCCGACAACGCGCCGCAGCGCCCCTTCGAGGAGCCCGAGGGCGCGGAGCCGCTGTCCACGACCCGGCTGACGCCGCCGGACCAGCGGTGGGAGGTCCGGCGCGACCTGATCACCTACGACTCCGCCCTGGAGATCGTCAAGGACCGGGGCACCGTGCGCTACGAGGAGATCGGCCTCGACGTCGGCTGCCGCGCCTTCGAGAGGTACACCTCCACCGGAGAGGACTTCACGTCGGTGGGCGGTGAGTCGGCCTGGACGATGACGTTCCGGCGGGACGACTGGGACGTGCGCGTGGAGACCCGCACGGTGCTGCGGTGCGACGAGGACACCTTCCTCGTCGACGCCACGCTCGACGGCTACGAGGGCGAGCGGCGCGTGTTCTCCCGTACGTGGAACGAGACGGTGCCCCGCGACTGGCTCTGACGGAGCACCGAGAACTCCCGTGAAACGACGCGGACAGCCGTGAACTGCCGAGACAGCCAAGAACTGACGAGAACTGACGAGAACTGCCGAGAACAAGGAGATCGCCATGTCTGGCTCACCCCCCGCCCCGGCCGGTCCACTGCCGGGCCGCCCCGAGTCCTACTGGATGGACACCACCCCGGCGACGTCCTACACGCCCCTGGCCGAGGACATCGAGGTGGACGTCGCCGTGATCGGCGGCGGCATCGCGGGGCTCAGCACGGCGTGGGAGGCGGCCCGCGGGGGCCGGACCGTGGCCGTCCTCGAAGCCGACCGCGTCGCGGCCGGGGTGACCGGCTACACCACCGCGAAGCTGTCCGCACTGCACTCCCTCGTCTACGACCGGCTCCGCCGCTCCCGCGGGCCCGAGGCCGCCCGCCTGTACGCGCGGTCGCAGCAGGAGGCGGTGGAGCGGGTGGCCGCCGTCAGCGCCGAGATCGGCGTGGACTGCCGTCTTGAGCGGGCGCCCGCGTACACGTACACCGTCCGCCCCGACCGGAGGGACGAACTGCGGGCCGAGGCGGACGCCGCGGCGGAGGCCGGTCTTCCGGCGGAGTACACCGAGGTCACCGGCCTGCCCTTCGACGTGGCGGGCGCGGTGCGGGTGGCGGACCAGGCGCAGTTCCACCCGCGCGAGTACCTGCTCGCGCTCGCCGAGGACCTGCGCGCCCGGGGCGGCGTCATCCACGAGCGCACCCGGGTGACGGGCCTGAAGGAGGGCACCCCCTGCCGGGTGACGGCCGAGTCGGGGCACACGGTCACCGCGAAGGCGGTCGTCGTCGCGACCCACTACCCCGTGTTCGACCGGGCACTGCTCTTCTCCCGTCTCTCCGCCAACCGTGAGCTCGTCGTCGCCGCGCCGCTGGCCGCGGGGCGGGACCCGCAGGGCATGTACATCACGCAGGACGAGGGCAAGCGCTCGGTGCGCACCGCCCCGTACGGCGACGGCGGGCGGCTGCTGATCGTCACGGGTGAGGGCTTCACGCCGGGCACCGGCGACGCCGCGGCCGGGTTCCGCGCCCTCGACGCGTGGATGCGGGAGCGCTTCGACGTCGGCGAGACGGTCTACCGCTGGGCCGCTCAGGACAACTCCGTGACCGACGGCGTGCCCATGGTCGGGCCCTTCCACCCCGGCGCCCGCAACACGTACGTGGCCACGGGGTTCGGCGGCTGGGGCATGAGCGGCGGTGTCATGGCGGGCACGCTGCTCGCACGGCTGATCGACGGGGAGAAGTCCCCCTGGTCCGACCTGTACGACCCGCGCCGGCTGCTGAGCACCGTGCGGGAGGCCCCCGCGCTGCTCGGCCAGCAGGCGGAGGTGGCCAAGCACTTCGTCGGGGACCGCCTCAAGTCCTCCCACGTGGACTCCGTCGACGAGATCCCCGCGGGTTCGGGAGCGGTGGTGCGGATCGAGGGGAGCCGCTGCGCGGTCCACCGTGACGAGGGCGGCGCGCTGCACGCCGTCTCCGCGCGCTGCACCCACCTCGGCTGCCTGGTCGCCTTCAACGAGGCGGAGACCACGTGGGAGTGCCCCTGCCACGGCTCCCGCTTCGCCACCGACGGCTCGGTGCTGCAGGGCCCCGCGACGCGCCCCCTCGAACGCAGGGAACTGCCCGGCTCATAGGGGCGCGCCCCATGGGGCTCTCAACGGCGGAAGTGCAGCCGCAGGACCGCTCCCCCGGCGCCGAAGTCCTCGGTGACCAGGTCGCTCAACTGCCGCGCGACCCACAGGCCGTGGCCCCGCGCGGCGTGCGGGTCGGGCGGGAGCCGGCCGAGGAAGCCGGTGTCCCGCACGGCGGGGGCGGTGCGGCCGCCGCCGGTGTCGGTGACCTCGCAGACCACCCAGTCGGAGTCGTTCGACACCCGCAGCACCCCGCGGCCGCCCCCGAACCGGACGGCGTTGACCACCGCCTCGTGGACGGCCGCGACCATGTCGCGCGCGCGGTCCTCGGCCATGCCGCACCGCCTGGCGTACTCGGCGACGGCCAGGCGCGCGGCCACCGACTCGCCGCGGGTGAAGGCGACCGTGCGGGGTGCGCCGGAGGCGGCGAGCGGCACCGGCGACACGCGGTCGAGTTCCGAGCACTCGGCGTAGAAGTCGGCCGGGTCCGCGTACCGGCCGCCGACGGCCGGCGCGGTGGCCGACGAGGTCACCTCCGGGTGGGTGCGCCCCACGGTGCCGAGCACGTCGGCGGGCAGCACCCGGGCGTCGTAGGGGCAGACGATCCAGTGGCCCGAGTCGGCGAACGCGGCGTTGATCACCGACTCGTAGCGAATCCACTCGCGGGTCTCGGCGGCCGTCCGGCCCGTCCACACCGGCTCCCCGATGACGCGGACCCTGCGGGCGCCGCCCTCGCCCCGCGCGGTGCAGTAGTCGTGGTACATGCCGAGGGTGCGGGAGGGATGGTGGTACCAGTCGCGGGCGTCGATGAACTCCACATCCCGCGCGTCGGCGCCGAGGGCGTCGCGCAGCAGTGCGATGTTGTGCACCGCGGCGACGGCGAGCACCGCGTCGTCCGCCGCGAGGCCGTCCCTGACGAAGCCGGCCGTACCGGCGACGAACCCGTCGTCCGAGGCGTAGCACAGTGCCTGGTGCACGAAGCCGCGACGCGTCATGTCCGCTCACGCCCCTTTCCCGGGGAGAGGCCCGGTACGCGGTCCCAGCCGGTGACGCGCAGGACCCTGCGCACGTGCGGGGCCACGCCGTCGAGGACGATGCCGCCGCCCAGCGCGTGGAGGCTCAGCCCGGTGAAGACGAGCAGCCGCAGCGCGCAGACGTCGACGAAGGTCAGCTCGCGCAGGTCGACGTGGACGCGGTGCGGTTCGTCCGCCCGTCCCGCGGCCCGCCGGGTCTCGGCGCGCAGGGCGCGGGCCACCGCGGTGAGGTTGCTGTCGTCCACCTCGCCGCGCAGGGCGAGGCCCGGCGGGGTGAACGTCCGGGTGATGCGCAGCAGTTCGTCCTGCCAGACGTCGTCGACGACCACCCTGCCGTGGTGCAGGGCGTCGAGCGCGGCCAGTCCGCGCGCGTCGAAGGCGCGGCGGTCGTACTGGCACAGTCCGATCACGGGCAGCACCCGGAAGACGGGGTCGAGGAGCTTCTCGGCGTCACCGGGTCCTCCGGGCACCCCTGTGCCCGACGGCGCGGCCTCAAGGACCACCCGCAGGCCGAGGAGTCCGGCGGAGACCGTGCTCTCGGCCTCGCGGCACACCAGTTCGTCGAGGTCGTACGGGTCCTCCTCCGCGCCCGGCAGGTGTGCCGCCCGCAGCCGGCCGTCGGCCAACGCGTCGGCCACGTCGTGGCCCTGGTGCCGCAGCCGCTCCCGGAGACCGGACGGCGCCCGGGCGGACGTCAGGAGCAGTCCGCGGTGGCCGCTCGCGAGGCCGTCGACGAGGAACGCGGCGAGCACCGCCTCGCGTTCCTCCTCCGTCTCGTAGCCGTGGAAGAGGTGGTCGCCCGGCCGCATCTCCCCCACCGCACGCAGGGCAGGAGCGGTGTCCATCCCCGTGCACTCCTTCCGTGGCACCCCTGCCGCACCGCTACCCGGTGTGGCCGCACGATTACACCGTACGCATTCCGGGGCCCGCGCGGGACGGGCTTCGGCGATCCGCCGCCACGGTCACGTCGGGGTGGATCGGTGTGCGGGAGCCGGTCAGCGGGCGCCCCGTGCCTCCCTGGCGGACGGCGACGATCTCCGCGGCGATGGAGAGCGCGGTCTCCTCGGGCGTGCGGGCGCCGAGGTCGAGGCCGATGGGCGAGTGAAGGCGCGTCAGTTCCTCCTCGGTGACGCCGACTTCGCGGAGTCTGCGGTTGCGGTCCTCGTGGGTGCGGCGGGAGCCCATGGCCCCGACGAACGCGACGGGCAGCCGCAGTGCGGCTTCGAGCAGGGGCACGTCGAACTTGGCGTCGTGGGTGAGCACGCACAGGACCGTGCGGTCGTCCGTGGTGGTGCCTTCGAGGTAGCGGTGGGGCCAGTCGACGACGATGTCGTCCGCGTCGGGGAAGCGGACACGCGTGGCGAACACGGGTCGGGCGTCGCACACGGTGACGTGGTAGCCGAGGAACTTCCCGGCGCGGACCAGGGCCGCCGCGAAGTCGACGGCGCCGAAGACGATCATCCGGGGCGGCGGCACGCTCGACTCCGCGAGGACCGTCACGGCGCTGCCGCAGCGCGATCCGCTCTCCGAGACGACGAACTGCCCGGTGCGGCCCGCCGCGAGCAGCGCCCGGGCCTCCCCGGCCGCCGTACGGTCCAGGTCCGGGTGCCCGCCGAGGCTGCCCTCGGGCGCAGCGTCGGGGCGGACCACGAGGGGCCTGCCGAGCAGTTCGGCCGGCCCCTCGATGACGCGGGCCAGAGCGGTCGCGCCACCGCGGGCGGCCGCCGAGAGGGCGGCGGCGAACACCGCCCTGTCGGGTGCGTCGGCCCGGACCGGCGTGACCAGGACGTCGATGACACCGCCGCAGGTCAGGCCGGTCGCGAAGGCGTCCTCGTCGCTGTAGCCGAACCGCTCGACGACGGTCCCGCCCTCCCGCAGGGCGGTGACGCACAGGTCGTACACCGCCCCCTCCACGCAGCCGCCCGACACCGAGCCGATGGCCGTGCCCTCGCCGTCGACGGCCATGGCGGCGCCGGGGCCGCGCGGTGCGCTGCCGCCGACGCTCACGACGGTGGCGACCGCGAAGTCCCGGCCCTCACCGACCCAGCGGTTCAGGTCGTCGGCGATGTCAAGCACGCGGGCTGCCCGCCTGGATCACCCGGTCGGGGCGGATGGGCAGGTGCCGGTGGCGGACGCCGGTCGCGTGCCAGACGGCGTTGGCGATGGCCGCGGCGGCACCCACGATGCCGATCTCGCCGATGCCCTTGATCCCGATCGGGTCGTCGGGGTCGGGGTCGTCGACCCAGTCCGCCTCGATGTGCGGCACGTCGGCGTTGGCGGCGAAGTGGTAGCCCGCGAGGTCGGCGCCGACGTGCGCGCCGGTGAGCTGGTCCCTGACCGCCTCCTCGTGCAGGGCCATGGACAGGCCCCACGTCATGCCGCCGACGAGCTGGCTGCGTGCCGTCAGGGGGTTGATTATCCTGCCGGCCGCGTAGATGCCGAGCATGCGCCGCACCCGCACCTCGCCGGTGGCGACGTCCACGGCGGCCTCGGCGAACTGGGCGCCGTAGGAGTGCCGTTCCTTCTGGGCGAGCGCGCCGATGGCGGCGCCGGTGTCGGACCTGGTGGTGAGCCCCTGCGGCGGGATGTCACCGCCGAGCGCCAGTTGCTCGCGCAGCTCGGCCGCCGCGTCCCGCACCGCCCAGCCCCAGGAGCGGGTGCCCATCGAACCGCCGGCGATCGTCGCGGGTCCGAAGTCGCTGTCGGCGATGCGCACCCGGATGCGGCCGGGCTCCACCTCCAGGGCGTCGGCGGCGACCAGGGTCAGTGCCGTACGGGCCCCGGTGCCGATGTCGGAGGCGGTGATCCGCACGGTGAAGGTGCCGTCGGGCTCGGCGGTGGCGCTCGCCGTGGACGGGGCGACGATCACCGGGAAGGTCGCGGAGGCGACGCCGGTGCCGAGCAGCCAGCGCCCGTCGCGGCGCACCCCCGGGCGCGGGTCGCGCTCGGCCCAGCCGAACCTGCGGGCGCCCTCCTCGAAGCAGGCCGTGAGGTTGCGGCTGGCGAACGGCAGGCCGGAGACGGGGCCCACCTCCGGTTCGTTGCGGACGCGCAGCGCGATGGGGTCGATGCCGCACTTCTCCGCCAGCTCGTCGAGCGCCGACTCCAGCGCGAACGAGCCCGGGGCCTCGCCCGGCGCCCGCATGTAGGTGGGCGTCGGCACGTTCAGGCGTACGACGCGGTTGACGCTGTGGTGGGCGTCGGTGGCGTACATCGGGCGTCCGAACGAGGCGCTCGACTCGATGAACTCGTGGACGGTCGACGTCAGGTTCAGCCCCTGGTGGTCGACGGCCCGCAGCCGTCCGTCCGGCTCGGCGCCGAGCCGCACGCGCTGGGCGGTGGGGCTGCGGTAGCCGACCAGGGAGAACATCTGGCGGCGGGTCATGACGACGCGCACCGGCCGGTCGAGGACGGTCGCCGCCATCACGGCGAGGACCTGGTGGACCCGCAGGCCCTTGGAGCCGAAGGCGCCGCCGACGTGCTCGGAGCGCACCCGGACCGAGGCCGGGTCGAGGGAGAACAGCTTCGACAGCTCGTCCGCGATCCAGGTGCTGCCCTGGTTGGAGTCGACGACCTCCAGGCGTCCGCCGTCCCAGCGGGCCGTCGCCGCGTGCGGCTCCATCGCGTTGTGGTGCTCCTCGGGCGTGCTGTACTCGGCGTCCACCACGTGCGCGGAGGCGGCGAGTTCGGCCTCGACGTCGCCCTTCTCCACGCGCGTGCCGTCGCCCTCCGGCGTGTAGCTGTCGGGGCGCCGGAGGTGGAAGTCGACGTCGTGCGGCCTTTCGTCGTAGTGGACGACGAGCGACTCGGCGGCCTCCCTGGCCTGTTCGGAGGTCTCGGCGACGACGAGCGCGACGGGCCAGCCCGCGCAGGGGATCTCGTCGGTCTGGAAGACCGCGACGGTGGGGTCGGGGCGGCCCAGCATGCCCTCGTACGAGGCGTCCACCCGCGGGGCGTTGCCGTGGAACAGGACGTCGAGGACGCCCGGCATCCGCCGGACGGGCTCGGCCTCGACGGAGCGGATGCGGCCGTGGGCGACGGTGGAGAGCACCAGCCAGCCGTGGGCGAGGTTCGCGAAGGGCACCTCCGCGGCGTAGCGGGCCGCTCCGGTGACCTTCTCGACGCCCTCGACCCGGCTGTGCGCGGAGCCGACGGCGCCGGTGACCGCGGTGGGTCCGGTGGTCGTGGTCATCGGGCGGCCTCCTCGGCGAGTTCGGTGAGCACGGCCACGGTGAGGTTGCGCAGGAGCGTGACCTTGTAGCCGTTGCGGGGCAGCGGGTCCGCGGCGGCCAGTTCCGCGTCGGCCGCGGCGGCGAACGCCTCGGCGCTCGCGGGGCCGCCGGTCAGCGCCCGTTCGGCGGCGCGGGCCCGCCACGGCCGGGACGCGACCGCGCCATAGGCCAGGCGCACCTCGTGGACGATGCCGTCGCGCACGTCCAGGGCGGCGGCTGTCGAGCCGATGGCGAACGCGTAGGAGGCGCGCTCGCGCACCTTGCGGTAGCGGGAGGCGGCGGCGACCGGGGCGGGCGGCAGGGTGACCCCGGTGATCAGCGCGCCGGAGGGCAGCGCGGTCTCCAGGTGCGGGGTGTCGCCCACCGGCAGGTAGAAGTCGGCCAGCGGCAACTCGCCGGGCCCTTCGGCCGTTTCGTAGCCGACCACGGCGTCGAAGGCGGCCAGGGCCACGCCCATGTCGGAGGGGTGGGTGGCGACGCAGTGGCCGGTGGCGCCGAGGATCGCGTGGTTGTGGTGCTCGCCCGCGACGGCGGGGCAGCCGCTGCCCGGCACGCGCTTGTTGCACGGCTTGCTCACGTCGGTGAAGTAGCCGCAGCGGGTGCGCTGGAGGAGGTTGCCGCCGACGGTGGCCATGTTGCGGAGCTGTCCCGAGGCGCCCGCGAGGACGGCCTGGGCGAGCGCGGGGTAGCGGCGCCGGACCTCGGGGTGGGCGGCGAGGTCGCTGTTGGTGACCGTCGCCCCGATGCGCAGGCCGCCGTCGCCGGTGGACTCGACGCTGTCCAGGGGCAGTTCGCGTACGTCGATGAGGCGTGTGGGCCGCTCGACGCCGATCTTCATCAGGTCGACGAGGTTGGTGCCGCCGCCGAGGTAGCGGGCGTCGGGGTCGGCGCCGAGCAGGGCGACGGCCCCGGAGACGTCGTGGACCCGCTCGTATCCGAAGTCCTTCATACCGCCTCCTCCTCGGTGCGCGCGGCGCGCGCGACCGCCTGCACGATCGACACGTAGGCCCCGCAGCGGCACAGGTTGCCGCTCATCCGTTCGCGGATCTCGTCGGCGGTCAGTTCGGGCACGCCCGCTTCGGGCCGGACGTCGGTGGTGGCGGCGCTCGGCCAGCCGGCGGCGTGCTCCTCGATGACGCCGAGGGCCGAACAGATCTGGCCGGGCGTGCAGTAGCCGCACTGGAAGCCGTCGAGGTCGAGGAAGGCCTGCTGCACGGGGTGCAGCCGGTCGCCGTCGGCGACGCCCTCGATGGTGGTGATCTCGCGCCCCTCGGCGGCGACCGCGAGCTGCAGGCAGGAGACGGCGCGGCGGCCGTCGATCAGGACCGTGCAGGCGCCGCACTGGCCCTGGTCGCAGCCCTTCTTGGTGCCGGTCAGGTCGAGCCGCTCGCGCAGCGCGTCGAGCAGGGTGGTGCGATGGTCGACGGACAGCGTGTGCTTCTCACCGTTGACCTTGAGGGTGAGGGCACTGGACGTCGATGGAGCCATGAGCAGCCTTCTTTCGCGGATCGCGGAGGACGAGGCGGTCCCGGCGGTGGTGCGGGAAGCGGTGGCGCTGTACGAAGAGGGGAAGAGGAGCGGCTCGGAGGCACGGACCGCTCCGGTGGCGGTGTCTGCCGCTATGGTGACCCCAAGCGGACAGGTGTCCGTTAGCTTCAGAACTTAGTGGACAGCTGTCCGCTTAGCAAGGTCCAGACCGGCACGACAGGAAGAAGGAGACGCGAATGGGCCAGCATCGCGAGGGCCCGTTGCGCTCCGACGCCCAGCGGAACCGCGAGCGCATCCTGGAGGTCGCCCTCGCCGAGCTGACGCGGGCGAGCGACGCGCCGCTGAGCGTGATCGCCAAGAAGGCGGGCGTCGGCCAGGGGACCTTCTACCGCAACTTCCCCAGCCGTGAGGCGCTCATCCTGGAGGTCTACCGCTACGAGGTGGGACAGGTCTCCGAAGCCGCCTGCCAGCTGCTGCACACCCGCCCCCCCGACCAGGCCCTGCGGGAGTGGATGGACCGCCTCGTCCAGTACGCGATGGCCAAGGCGGGACTCGTCGACGCCATCCGCAAGGCGACCAGCGCCCGCGGCAGCCTGGCCGGAGTGGGGTACGGCCCGCTGACCGAGGCCGTCGCCCTGCTCCTCGACGCGAACGAGAAGGCGGGCACCATCCGCCCCGGCGTGACACCGGACGACTTCCTGCTCGCCGTCGCCGGCCTGTGGCAGATCGACCCGCACGGCGACTGGCAGGGGCGCGCGGAACGGCTCATGGACCTGGTGATGGACGGTCTGCGGGCCGGCGCGCCGGGGCGCTGAACCCGTTCGGCGGTACGGCGCCACACCGGTGCGCGGCCCGCCGCCGACCCGCCCCGGCCCGCTCGCCGGGCGCTCGGACCCGCTCTCCCGGTGCGATCCGGCCCGCTCTCCCGGGTGCGCCCATCGGTCTGCCGATACCTCCCATCGGTTTCCGCATTGGATACCTATGTCCGATCGGTCTACCTTCGAGAGGTCGCCGTACTGACGTTCTGCACACGGAATGTCAGACCCTCGGACGACCGGCCCCCCTCGTCGTCACCCTCGGAGAGCACACCATGTCGAAGATCCTTTTCGTTGTCACCGGCGCCGACCAGTGGACGCTGGCCGACGGCAGCAAGCACCCGACCGGCTTCTGGGCCGAGGAGGCCGTCGCGCCCTACCAGGCGTTCAAGGCCGCGGGCCACGAGATCGTCGTCGCCACCCCCGGCGGCGTCGTCCCGACCGTCGACCGCGGCTCGCTCGCCCCGGAGGCCAACGGCGGCCAGGAGGCCGCCGACGAGGTGGCCGCCGCCCTCGACGGCTTCACCGAGCTCAAGAACCCGGTCGACCTCGCCGCGGTGGACCTCGCCGACTACGCCGCCGTCTTCTACCCCGGCGGCCACGGCCCCATGGAGGACCTCGCCGTCGACGCCGACTCCGGCAGGCTCCTCGTCACGGCTCTGGAGATCGGCATGCCGCTCGGCGTGGTCTGCCACGCCCCCGCCGCCATGCTCGCCGCCACCAGGGACGACGGCACCAACGCCTTCGCCGGGTACCGCCTGACCGGCTTCACCAACGCCGAGGAGACCCAGGCGGGCCTCGCCGACAAGGCGAAGTGGCTGCTCCAGGACCGCCTCGTCGAGGCGGGCGCCGACTTCCAGGAAGGCGAGCCCTGGGCGCCCAAGGTCGTCGTCGACCGCAACCTCGTCACCGGCCAGAACCCCGCGTCCTCCGCCCCGCTCGCCGCCGAGCTCCTGAAGAAGCTGGCCTGACGATGGCCGCCGACCGGCTCGACGAGGTCCTCGACGCCGCCTACGACTGCCTGACGCGGTACGGCGTGCGACGCACCACGATGGACGACATCGCCGCCTCCATGGGCGTGTCCCGGTCAGCCGTCTACCAGTACGTACGCGGCAAGGACGACGCCTTCCGCCGGCTCGCCGGGCGCCTGCACGACCAGGCGCTGCGGCGGGCCGGGGAAGCGGCCGCCGCCGACGCGCCCGCCGAGGAGCGGCTGCACGGCATCCTCGCCGCCAAGCTCGACCTGGTCCTGCGCCTCGGCCAGGACTCCCCCCACGCCCCCGAACTGGCCGACGGCCGGGCCCGCCTCTTCGGCGCCATCTGCACGTCGTTCACCACGGACCTACGGGACCTCCTGACGGCCCTGTTCGACGAGGAGGGCACCGCCGACGGCGTCGAGCCGCCGCAGGCCGCCGACATCTGCGTGGCGCTCGTCGTCGGCCTCGAATCCGTGCCGGGCGCCCGCGAGCTGCTGCGCCCGGCATCCGCCGCCCTGGCGGCCGGGCTGCTCGGCACGGGCCCCCCGCACCCCCGCACCCCCACCCCCCAAGGAACGCAACGATGAGCACCACCGCCACCCCCGCCCCGGGCACCGAGGACATCCCCGCCCTCGTCGCCCGCCTCCGCGCCGCCTTCGCCACCGGCCGCACCCGGCCGCTGGCCTGGCGCGAGGAGCAGCTCACCCGGCTGCGCGCGCTCCTCACCGAGAACCGCGGCGCCATCACCGACGCCCTCTACAGCGACCTGCGCAAGCCCCGCCCCGAGGCGTCCGCCGCCGAGGTCGACTTCCCCGTACGCGAGATCGACCACACGCTGGCCAATCTGCGGGTGTGGCTGGAGCCGTACTCCCTCGACCAGGCCGCCCTCGCCGGGCTGCCCGCCGGGTCCACGGCCGGCACGCTCTACGAGCCGCTGGGCACCGTCCTGGTCATCGCTCCCTGGAACTACCCGGTCCAGCTCTCCCTGGTGCCGGTCGCCGGCGCGCTCGCGGCGGGCAACGCCGTCGTCCTCAAGCCGAGCGAGGTCTCCCCCGCCACCTCGGCGCTGATGGCACGCCTGCTGCCGCGGTACCTGGACCCCGAGGCGGTCGCCGTCGTCGAGGGCGACGTGCCGCGCACCACGGAGCTGCTCGCGCAGCGCTTCGACCACATCTTCTACACCGGCAACGGCACGGTCGGCCGCATCGTGATGCGTGCCGCGGCCGAGCACCTGACCCCCGTCACCCTGGAACTCGGCGGCAAGTCCCCGGTGTTCGTGGACCGGGACACGGACGTCACCGCGGTGGCCGCCCGCCTCGCCGACACCAAGTTCCGCAACTCCGGGCAGACCTGCGTCGCCCCGGACTACGTCCTCACCGACCCGGACACCGCCCGCGCCCTGGAGAGCGCCCTCGCCGAAGCGGTGGAGAAGCTGTTCGGCCCCGACCCGCAGTCGTCGCCCGCCTACGGGCGCATGGTCAACCAGCGGCACTTCGACCGCGTCGCCGCGCTGCTCGACTCCGGCACCACGGCGTTCGGCGGGCAGACCGACCGCGACGACGTCTACATCGCGCCGACCGTCCTGACGGGCGTGAGCGGCGACGACCCCGTGATGCGGGAGGAGATCTTCGGCCCGGTCCTGCCCATCGTGGAGGTCGCGGACCTGGACGAGGCCATCGCCTTCATCAACGACCGGGACAAGCCCCTGGCCCTCTACGGCTTCACCGGCAACGAGACCACCCGGCACCGCCTCGCCACGGAGACCTCGTCCGGCGGGCTCGGCTTCGGCCTCCCGATGGCCCACCTCCGCCTGCCCGAACTGCCGTTCGGCGGGGTCGGCGAGAGCGGCATGGGCAACTACCACGGCCCGCACTCGCTCGCCACGTTCAGCCACCGCCGCGCGCTGCTCGACGTGCCGCTCGGTTAGAGGGACCCGCGGGCCACCGGCCCGTAGCGGGCGGCGGGGGCACCGGTCGACAGGGCCCAGTAGCGGTCACCGTAGGACCAGTGCCACCACTCCGTGGGGTAGTTGACCAGGCCCGCCGCGCTCAGGGCCGCCCCGAGGACGGAGCGGTTGCGGCGGGCCTCGCCGGAGATGCCGTCGCACCGCGTGTAGCAGGCGCCGCCGCTCTCCTCGGGGCCCGCGTTGACCGGGGTGCCCAGGTCGAGCTCGGCGCCGTCCGCCGTGCACAGCGTCAGGTCCACGGCCGCGCCCGCGACGTGCGGGCCCACCTCGGGCGGCGACAGGGAGCGGCTGGTCTGCGCGCGCAGGTGCTCGGCCGGCCACTCGGGGTGGGCCGCCCGCAGCTCGGCCGCGTACTCCTCGAAGTACGCGATCTGCAGGGCCAGCGGGCGGTAGCCCTCGGTGGCGAGCAGACACAGGCCCGCGGGCAGCAGGTGCGCCGCGTGCGCGAGACGGTCCGCGACGCCCTCGCGGAGCCGGGCGTAGTGCCCCGCGTCGTCGGCGAGGCGGTGGTCCACCCGGAGGAAGTCCAGGCCCCGCAGGTCGACCAGGGGCTCGCCGCACTCGTGGACCGGGATGCCGACCACGCGCGGATCGTTCATGAGGATGATCGGCGGCATGCTCGGCCCTTCGTGGCGGTCGCGGCTCCCGCACGCGGTACGGCCCATACGGCCGACAGGCTCGGTCGTATGGGCCGTTGCGAGGCAACAGTGGCCCTTCCCCCGTTGGTTCCCCCGTTGCCGTCGGCCCCTTGGAAGCCGCCGACACGTCGAGCGTGCCGTGGCCCGCTGCAAATTCTCTGCAATTCCGCGCCAAGCGGGCCGGGGGACGAGGGGTCAGCCGCTGCCCCGTTTCTCGTCCCGCTCCCGCGCCTCGTACGCGACGAAGACGTCCCGCGCCTCGGCACGCAGCGCGAGCGCCCCCTCCCGGTCCCCCGCGGCCTCCCGCGCCGCCGCGAGATCGCGCAGGGTACGCGCGCGGGGCAGCGGCAGTTCCAGGGCGGCCCACAGGTCCGCGGCCCTGCCGAGGAGCTGACCGGCGGCGTCGAGGCGGCCCGCGGCCAGCTCGCACTCGCCGAGCGTCCGCAGGGTCAGGGCCTCGCCGAAGCGGTCGCGATGGGCGCGGCAGACGTCCAGGACGTCCCGCAGCTCGGCGACGGCCTCGTCGCCTCGGCCGAGACGCAGCCGGCACTTGGCACGGGCCTGGACGGCGTAGGCCGACATGAGCGGGTCCCCGGTGGCGCCCAGGAGGTCCACGGCGCGGTCCGCGAGCCGCTCGGCCCGCTGGTAGTCGCCGAGCGCCCGGTGCACGAGGCTCAGCGAGCGCAGGGTGAGCGCCTCACCGCGACGGCTGCCGAGCCTGCGGTAGGCCCGCAGGGACTGTTCGAGCAGGGTGAACGCGGCCTCGTGCTCGCCCAGTTCGAGGTGGACGGAGCCCGCGAATCGGCAGGAGAGCCCGGTGCCCGGGTCGTCGCCGAGCGCGCGGAAGACCTCCACGGCCCGGCCGAGGACGTCGAGCGCGGCCCGCAGCCGACCCGCCTCGCGCAGGGCGCTGCCGAGTCCGGCGAGAGCGGCGGCCCGGCCACGTTCCTCACCGAGGTCGGAGCAGAGCTCGGCCGCCTGCCGGAAGTAGAGCTGCGACTCCGCGAACCGGTCCTGTTCGTAGCGGAGCTGCCCGATGCCGATGAGCAGCAGCGCCTCGCCGGAGCGGTCGTCGGCGCGGCGGGCCGCGGCCAGCGCCGCCTCATGGCTGCGCCACCACGCCTCGAAGCGGTTGCCGACCGCGTAGGCGGACGAGCAGAGGGCCGCCGCCGCCTCGCAGGCCAGGGTGTGCAGATCGAGGGCGGCGGCGCGCTCGACGGCCGCGGCGAACGCGTCGGCCTCGGCCTCGAACCAGGCGGCGGGGTCCTTGAGCGCCCGCCGGGTCACACCGGGTCCGGCGGGGCGCACGAAGCGGTCCGACGCGCCGGAGGCGGCGTGGGCGGGGTCGAGCACCCCGCGGTGGAGTTCGACGGCTCCGGACGGCGTGGCGGAGGCGACGCGCCCGATGAGCCAGAGCCCGGCGCCGAGGGTCCGGCCCACGGCGGCGGAACGTTCTTCGGGGGTGTCCTCGGCCGCCGCGCGCTCGGCCACGTAGACCCGTACGAGGTCGTGCGGTCGGTAGCGGGGCTGTCCCGCGCGGTCGACGGAGGTGCAGTGCAGGAGCTGGGCGTCGATGAGCTGCTCGACGACGCGGTCCGCCGTCGCCTCGTCCGCGTCGAGCAGGGCGGCGACCATCCAGGACGCGACGTCGGGCGCGGCGAGCAGTCCGAGGCGGCGCAGGGCGGTGCGGGCCGGACCGTCGAGGGCGCGGTAGCTCAGGCCGAGGCCGGCACGGACCTCCAGATCGCCTACGGCCAGTTCGTCCAGGCGGTGGCGTTCGTCGGCGAGGCGTTCGGCGAGGGTGCGGGCCGTCCAGTGCCTTCGGGTGGCGAGCCGGGCGCCGGCGATGCGCAGCGCCAGCGGGAGGCCGCCGCAGAGCTCGACGATGCGGCGCGCGGCGTCGGGCTCGTCGCGGACCCGCCGCTCCCCCGCGACCCGGGCGAGGAGTTCGGTGCCGGGTGCGGTGTCGAGCACGTCCAGGTCGGTGCGGTGGGTGCAGGGCAGGGCGCCGAGCCGGGCGCGGGCGGTGATCAGGACCCCGCAGGTGGCGCTGCCGGGGAGCAGCGGACGCACCTGGGACTCGCTGCCCGCGTCGTCGAGGACGAGCAGGACGCGCCGCCCCGCGACCAGGCTGCGGAAGAGGTCCCCGCGTTCGGCGTCGCCCTCCGGCGGGTCGGCGCCGAGGGCGCGCAGGAGGCGGCCGAGGACCTCACAGGGGGGCACGGGGTCGGTGGCGCCGCGCAGTTCGGCGTAGAGCTGCCCGTCGGGATAGGCGTCGGCGACCCGGTGGGCGGCCGTGACGCCGAGGACGGACTTGCCGACGCCGCCGGGTCCCGTCACGGCGACGACGGGCATGGCCTCGCGCGCCCCCTGCCCCCTCAGGGCGGCGCACACCTCGCGCAGGTGCGTCTCGCGGCCGGTGAGGTCGCCGATGGCGGGCGGCAGCAGGGCGGGGGCCGGCGGTTCTCCCATGGTCTTGGGGCCGACGGCCGTGGGAGCGGTGGCTGTGGGGCCGACGGCTGTGGGACCGGCGGCTGTGAGGCCGGCGGCTGTGAGGCCGGTGGTTGTGGGGCCGGTGGCTGCGGGGCTGGTAGTTGTGGGACCGGTGGCGCCTGTGCGCTCGGGGCGCCACCCCTCGGCCGTGCTCTCCGCCGCGGGCAGCAGCCGCTCGTCCCCGCGCAGGATGGCCTGGTGCAGCGCGCGCAGCTCCGGGCCCGGATCGATGCCCAGCTCCTCGGCGAGCACGGTGCGCCCCTCCGCGTACACCGCGAGGGCGTCGGCCTGGCGGCCCAACCGGTAGAGGGCGAGCATCAGCTGGCCACGCGGGCGCTCGCGCGTGGGGTGTGTGGCGACGAGGGCGGTCAGCTCGGCGACCAGTTCCCTCTCGCGGCCGGTCCGCGCCAGGTCGGCGGCGATCCGCTCCTCCAGGGCCGCCTGCCGGGCCTCCTCCAACTGGTCGGCCATGGCCCGCAGGGTCTCACCGATGCCGCCGAGGGCGGGTCCGCGCCAGAGCGCGAGCGCCTCGCTCAGGAGCCGGGCGGCGCCCGCGTGATCGCCCGCGGCGGCCGCCTGCCTGCCCTGCGCGGTGAGCCGCTCGAACGCGGCGCGGTCGACGACATCGGCGTCCGCGTGGATGAGATAGCCGGGCGGCCGTGTCTCGATCACGTCGGCGGAGAGCGCCCTGCGCAGGGCGGACACATAGGACTGGATGAGGGAGCGCGCGGTGTCCGGCGGGCTCTCGCCCCAGATCGCGTCGATCAGGGCGTCGGCCGACACCACCCGGCCCGGCTGCAGCAGCAGGGCCGCGAGCAGCGCCCGCGGCTTGGGGCCGCCCAGGGTGAGGCGGCGGCCTTCGCGCCATGCCTCGACCGGCCCCAGCAAGCGGTAGTGCATGTTCGTTTCCACGCCCGTCCCAAGGCTCCTTGCCCCGTACCGCCCCCACTTCTCGTCCGCTCCCGGCCCGCTCCCGAACCATCCCCGCGACCACCCCCGACCGACTGGTCATGGTACGTCCGCGGGGGCGTGACCGGCGTGGGAGGAAGAGCGATTCCGGCCATACGGTCACGGGACGGCGAAAGGCCGTCGGCCCCGGGACGGTGGTCACCGGGGCCGACGGCCTTGGAGGCGGAGAGGGGTGCTGGTGCCTGGCGTTGCCGCCTGGCGCCTGGCGTCCGGCATCTGGCGTCTGGCGTCTGGCGTCTGGCGCCTGGCGCCTGGCGTCGACGCGGGCCGCTGCTCGATGCCTGCGCGCGGCTCGACGCCCGCGTGCCGCCGGACGCTTACGCACCGTCAGACGCCTACGCACCGTCAGACGCTTACGCGCCGCTCGCGTCCAGCATGTCCTCGCGCTCGACGAGCTTCACGCGCTCACGGCCCTGCGGCTCGCCCAGCGCCTTCTCGGCCGCGTCGAGGCGGTACCAGCCCTCCCACGTGGTGAAGCGGACGTTCCGCTCGGCCAGGAAGGCGTCCACGGCCTCGGGGGCGGGCGCCTCCGGCGTGAGCAGACGGCCGTTCTCGTGGTCGTCGATGAGGCTGGCGACCGTCTCGTTGGCGTCACCCTTGGTGTGACCGATGAGGCCGACCGGTCCACGCCGGATCCAGCCGGTGACGTACGTCGACGGCATGTGCGCGCCGGACTCCTCGATCACCCGGCCCGCCTTGTCCGGAACGGTTCCGGACGCGATGTCCCAGGGCAGCTTCGGCAGTTCGTCGGAGAGGTAGCCGACGGCACGGTAGACCGCGCCGAGGTCCCAGTCCTTGAACTCTCCGGTGCCCTTGACGTTGCCGGTGCCGTCGAGAGCGGTGCGCTCGGTGCGCAGGCCGACGACCTTGCCGTCCTCGCCGAGGATCTCCACGGGCGACTCGAAGAAGTGCAGGAACAGCTTGTGCGGGCGGTCGCCGACGTCGCGGATCGCCCAGTTCTCCAGCGTCTTGGCGACCATGTCGGCCTGCTTGTTGCCGCGCCGCGTGGCGATCGAGCCGTCGTCGTAGTCGATGTCCTCGGGGTCGACGATGACCTCGATGTTCGGCGAGTGGTCGAGCTCCCGAAGCTCCATCGGGCTGAACTTGGCCTGCGCGGGGCCGCGACGCCCGAAGACGTGCACCTCCAGCGCCTTGTTGGCCTTGAGGCCCTCGTGGACGTTCGGCGGGATCTCGGTGGGCAGCAGTTCCTCGGCGGTCTTGGCGAGGATGCGCGCCACGTCGAGCGCGACGTTCCCGACACCGAGGACGGCGACCTTCTCGGCCTCCAGGGGCCAGGTCCGCGGCACGTCGGGGTGCCCGTCGTACCAGGAGACGAAGTCGGCGGCCCCGTACGAACCGTCGAGGTCGATGCCGGGTATGTCCAGCGCGCGGTCGGCCGTGGCCCCGGTGGAGAAGATGACCCCGTCGTAGAAGCCGCGCAGGTCGTCGAGGCTGATGTCGTTCGGGTAGTCGACGTTGCCGAAGAGGCGGATCTGCGGCTTGTCGAGCACCTGGTGCAGGGCCGTGATGATGCCCTTGATGCGCGGGTGATCGGGGGCTACGCCGTAGCGGATGAGACCGAACGGCGCCGGCATCCGCTCGAAGAGGTCGATCGACACACCGGGATCGACGGCCACTGCGGACTTCAGCAGCGCGTCGGCAGCGTAGATCCCGGCGGGGCCGGCTCCGACAATGGCTACCCGCAGAGGGCGAGGCATGTTCAGGTTCCCTTCGAGCGGTTGCGGGGGATGACGCACGAGGAAGCCTAAACTAAGGCAAGCCTAAGTCAGTAGCCGGGTCGATCTTATGACCTCATAAGGCGACCTTATGGGGTCACCCATGCGCGACTTATGGGCGGACCTGCGGGGAGCGTGCTCCGAAGTTCGCCACGAAGGGCGGGCGGGCGCGTGAGGCAGGCAGGGCACCCGCGCGAGGCAGGCAGGGCAGGCGCGGGCTCACCCGAGGAAGCTGAGCCTGACCTTCCGGTCGGGGTTGTCCACGTTGGTGTCCACGAGGCACACCGACTGCCACGTCCCGAGCTCCAGCCGGCCGCCGACCACCGGCAGCGTCGCGTGCGGCGGAACCAGCGCGGGCAGGACGTGATCACGGCCGTGACCCGGACTGCCGTGGCGGTGCTGCCAGCGGTCGTCGGCCGGAAGCAGCGTGTGCAGCGCGGCGAGGAGGTCGTCGTCGCTGCCGGCGCCGGTCTCCATGATCGCGATGCCCGCCGTCGCGTGCGGCACGAAGAGGTTCAGGAGGCCGTCGCGACCGGCCGCGACCTCATTCAGGAAGGCCTCGCAGTCGCGGGTCAGATCATGGACCGTCTCGGTGGAGCCGGTGGCGACCCGGAGGACTCGGGTGGTGAACGCATCGGACATACCCCCATCCTCCCCCATCCGGCCTGCCGCACTCAGCCCGGTACACGACACGCGGCCTCCAGCCGCCCCACTCGGCCAGGCCCCGGTCGCACCGGGCGGCCCCGGTTCGCACCGGGCGGCTCCGGCCACAGCGGGAAGATCCGGCCGCCCCGCCGGGTTAGTAGAAGCGTGAACGACATCGGGGTACGAGAGGCGGCGGGCGACACGGCCGCGCACGAGGTGGACGTCGTCGTCATCGGCGCCGGGCAGGCGGGCCTGTCCGGCGCCTACCACCTGCGGCGGACGGGCCTCGAACCCGGCCGGGACTTCGTGGTCCTCGACCACGCGCCCCGGCCCGGCGGCGCATGGCAGTTCCGGTGGCCCTCCCTGACCTACGGCAAGGTGCACGGCATGCACGCCCTGCCGGGCATGGAGCTGACCGGCGCCGACCCCGCGCGGCCGTCCTCCGAGGTCATCGGCGAGTACTTCACCGCGTACGAGGAACGCTTCGACCTGCGGGTACGGCGTCCCGTCGACGTCGGCGCGGTACGGGAGGGCGACGGCGGGCGGCTGCTCGTGGAGACCTCGGCGGGCACCTGGTCGACGCGTGCGCTGATCAACGCCACGGGCACGTGGGACCGGCCGTTCTGGCCCCGCTACCCCGGTCAGGAGACGTTCCGCGGACGCCAGTTCCACACCGCCGTCTACCCCGGGCCCGAGGCCTTCGCCGGACAGCGGGTCATCGTCGTCGGCGGTGGCGCGTCGGGCACCCAGCACCTGATGGAGATCGCTCCCCTCGCCGCGGAGACCACCTGGGTCACCCGGCGTCCACCGGTCTTCCGCGAGGGCCCGTTCGACGAGAACTGGGGCCGCTCGGCCGTCGCCATGGTCGAGGAGCGCGTACGTCAGGGCCTGCCGCCGCGCAGCGTGGTCTCGGTGACCGGCCTCCCGGTGAACGACGCGATCCGCGAGGCGCGGGCCGCCGGGGTCCTCGACCGGCTGCCGATGTTCGACCGCATCACACCGACCGGCGTCGCGTGGGACGACGGGCGCCGGGTCGACGCGGACGTCATCCTCTGGGCGACGGGCTTCCGCGCGGCGATTGACCACTTGGCGCCGCTTCGCCTGCGCGAGCCGGGCGGCGGCATCCGCATGGAGGGCACACGCGCCGCCGCCGATCCCCGCGTCCACCTGGTCGGCTACGGCCCCTCGGCAAGCACGATCGGCGCCAACCGGGCAGGCCGAGCCGCCGTACGTGACATCCAGCGGTTGCTCTCGGAGGCGAGAGCGACCGTCTGAGGCACCCGGCCGGCCCGCGCCGGCCCGGGTGAGACTCGTCCCCCGAGGCGGCCGGCGATGAAGCGGACCCTGGGCGGCCGGCAGTGAAGCAATTCCCCAAATGGCCGACAATGAAGCGAGTCCCGAAACGGCCGGCGATGACGCGAGTGCGGCCTGCCGAGCGAGTGAGGCCGGGCCTACTGGCCGACGCGCCCGTCGACGCACTCCCGCAACAGGTCCGCATGGCCGCAGTGCCGGGCGTACTCCTCGATCCTGTGCACCATCAACTCGCGGATGGAGACCCGGTCCTTGCCGACGCGCGCGCCCAGGTCCTGGTGCTCGGCCAGCGCGGCGTCGGTCGTGGCCTGCTCTCGCTCCAGGGCGGCGAACGCGGCGTCGACCTCGGCCGGGTCGGCGACGGCTCCGTCGAAGTCCGCGTCCTTCTCACCGTACAGCTTCGGCACCGGGTCGCCCTCGGTCAGCCAGTTGCGCCAGTCCCGCTCCACCTCGACGAGGTGCCGGACCAGGCCCAGCAGCGACATCGTCGACGGCGGGACCGACCTGCGGGCCAACTGCTCCGCGTCCAGCCCCTCGCACTTCATCCGCAGGGTCAGGCGGTAGTTGACCAGAAAGTCCAGCAGTGTCGCCAACTCGCCGTCCGGGGTCCCTCCACTGTTCTCACGGGGGTCGTCGTCCGGGTCGGCCCACATGTCGGGGTAGACACTCGCCTGGGTCCATCGTGCCGCTGGATCGCTCATGCGCCTCATGGTGGTCCCTGCCGACGCGGGTTCGCCAGTGATTTTGTTTGCCTCGCAGCCGCAACGGTCCTGCCGTCCGTCAGCTCCGCTTGCTCACCTCATTGAACTCCTCCACGTTCCGCTGGTGCTCCTCGTACTTCGCCGTGAAGCGCGTATCACCCGGCCTCACCGTCACGAAGTACAGCCAGTCCCCCGTCGGCGGGCCCGCCGCGGCCCGCATCGCCTCCGCACTCGGATTGCCGATCGGCGTGGGCGGCAGACCCATGCGCGCATAGGTGTTGTATGGACTGTTGATCTTCGTGTCACGGTCGCTCGTGCTCAGTGTGAAGCGGTTGAGGGCATAGTTGACGGTGGAGTCCATCTGCAGGGGAATCCCCTGGTCAAGACGGTTGTAGATGACGCGGGCCACCTTGCCCATCTCCTGCCGGGAACCCGCTTCCGCCTCGATCACGCTGGCGATGGTGACCGTCTGGTAGACGCTCATCGCGTGGTGGTCGGCGCCCGCCGTGGCGCTGCCGCCGCCGTACTTCTTGTTCGCGGTGTCGACCATGTACGAGAGCACGGACTCCGGGGTCGACCGGGGACTCAGCGGGTAGGTCGCCGGGAAGAGATACCCCTCAGGATTGCCGCCCGCCTCGGCGGGAAGCTTCAGCCCGGCCCTGGGGACCGCCCGCTGTGTGGTCCCGGCGGGCACACGCAGGGCCTTGTCCACCGCTCGGTACACCTGCCCCGCCCGCCAGCCCTCCGGGATGGTCAGCGTCTCGGGCCGCCGCACGTCGTCGTCCGGCAGCAGCAGTGGTACCGCCACGGCCACGGCGGTGGCCGCCACGACGGCTCCGCCCGCGATCAGGGCGATGCGCCCCCGTCGCGTCAGCCGAACCTTGCCGCGTCTCGTGCCCCGTCCCGTGCTCCAGCGCGGAGTCTTGATCTGCATATCGGAACGTTACCCCGCAAATGGGGGCATTCTCTGCATATATTCATGTCGCTGGCTCCAATTGGGCGTCGCGGCGGACGAGGGCGGCATAACGCCCGTCACACTCCATCAGCTCCTCGTGCGTCCCCCGCTCGGCGGTGCGCCCGCCGTCCAGGACGACGATCTGGTCGGCGCCACGAACGGTGGAGAGCCGGTGGGCGATGGTCAGGGTCGTGCGGTCGGCGGAGAGGGCGTCGATGGCCTCCTGCACCGCCCGCTCCGTACGCGTGTCCAGTGCGCTGGTGGCCTCGTCGAGGATGAGGACCGGCGGATCGCGCAGGATGGTGCGCGCGATGGCGAGCCGCTGCTTCTCCCCGCCCGAGAAGCGGTGACCGCGCTCGCCGACCACCGTGTCGTACCCGTCGGGCAGCGACGCGATGTGGTCGTGGATCTGCGCGGCACGGGCCGCGGCCGTCAGCTCCTCGTCGGTGGCGTCGGGCTTGGCGAAGCGGAGGTTGTCGGCGACCGAGGCGTGAAAGAGATACGTCTCCTGGGAGACCACCCCGACCGCGCGGGCCAGCGTGTCGAAGTCCAGGTCACGCACGTCGACCCCGTCGAGGGTGACCCGGCCGCCCGTGACGTCGTACAACCGGGGCACGAGGTGGCTCAGGGTGGACTTCCCCGAGCCGGTCGGCCCGACCACGGCCAGACTGCCGCCGGCGGGTATCGTCACGTCGATGCCCTGGAGGGTGGGCGCCGACTTCTCGTCGTAGCGGAACTCGACGTCCTCGAAGCGCACCTCGCCCTTGACCTTGTCCAGGCGGACGGGGTTCTCGGGCTCGGTGATGTCGACGTCCAGGTCGAGGTACTCGAAGATGCGCTGGAAGAGCGCCAGCGACGTCTGGATCTGCACACCGGTGGAGAGCAGGCTCACCGTCGGCCGGAACAGACCCTGCTGGAGCGAGACGAAGGCGACGAGCGTGCCGATGGAGACCGTCGGGCCACCCATCTGGAAGGCGAGGCCCGCGCTCCAGTAGATGACGGCGGGCATGGCGGCCATCACGATCGAGATGACGGCCATCCGCCAGCGGCCCGCCATGTTCGAGCGGATCTCCAGGTCGACGAGGCGCTCGGACTCGCCGGCGAAGGACTGGGTGAGCGAGTCGGCCCGGCCCATCGTGCGGCCGAGGACGATGCCGCTCACGGAGAGCGACTCGGTGACCGTCGCCGCCATCGCTGCCATCTGCTTCTGGCGCTGTGTCGCGATCTTCTTGCGCTCGCGGCCGACGCGGCGGCTGATCCACACGAACACCGGGAGCAGCAGCAGCGAGACGACCGTCAGCCGCCAGTCGAGGGCGAGCATGGCGACGATCGTGGCGACCACGCTCGTCAGGTTCGACACCAGGGACGTGGCGGTGGATGTGACGGTCGCCTGCATGCCGCCGATGTCGTTGGCTATCCGGGACTGGACCTCACCCGTGCGGGTGCGGGTGAAGAAGGCCAGGGACATGCTCTGCAGGCGGCCGTAGACCGCGGTGCGCAGGTCGTGCATGACCCGCTGGCCCACGGAGGTGCTGATCAGGGTCTGCAGCACGCCGAAGACGCTGGTGACCACCGCGCTGATGATCATGCCGAGCGCGAGCAGGCTCAGCAGGCCCGTGCGTCCCTGCGGGATCGCGGTGTCGAGGATCTCCTTGAGCAGGAAGGGGGTGGCGACCGAGACCAGGGACGCGGCGCAGACCAGCAGGCCCACGAGCGCGAGGCGGCCGCGGTAGGGACGGAAGAGGCGGAGGATGCGGCGCATCTGGCGCGGCGGTTCCTGGCCGGGGGCCTTGGGTGGCGGCGTCCAGGTGGGTTCGTCGTGGCGCATGGACTCCTTTCGGATGCCAGTGGCGGTCGGCGGTCGGCAGACGTGACCGAGGATGACTTGGAGAGCATAGCTCACTGTTACCTATACTCACAATGCACAAGGTCCTGGTAAAGTTCCCGCATGAACACCCCGGATCCCGACGGCCTGCTCGCCGAACAGTTGCTGCGGCTGACCCGCAGACTGCAGCGGATACAGAAGCGCCATCTGGTGCCGGTCGGTATCACGCCGGCGCAGTCCCGCCTGCTGCGCACCCTCGCGCACTACGAGACGCCACCCCGTATGGCGGACCTCGCCGAGCGCCTGGAAGTGGTCCCCCGCGCCGTGACGACGCTGGTCGACGGCCTGGAGACGGGCGAGCTGGTCCGCCGCGTGCCCGACCCCACCAACCGCAGGGTGATCCGCATCGAGCTCACCGATGCCGGCCTCAAGGCCCTCGGCAAGCTGCGCCGCGCGCGCCGGGCCGCCGCGGAGGACATCCTGGCTCCATTGGACACAGAGCAGCGAGCGCAGCTGGGCACCCTGCTGAACGCGCTGTTCGACGTCCCGGACGTCCGGCGCTGCTGACACGTCCGTACCGCAGCCCGAGGACCGCAACCGCCGAGGAGAGCCATGCCGCTGCTGGAGCCCGAGCCGGACGCCCTGCGCCCCACGACGCGCGACGGAGGCCCGGCGGCCGACCGCGTGCCGGACGGACGGGCCACCGGTACCCCCGAGCCGCTGCGTTCCGAGCTGATCGCGCTGCTCGGCGCGGACAAGGTCCTGACGAAGGTCTCCGACCTGGTGCGGTACGCGTCGGACGCGAGCCCGTACCGCTTCCTGCCGCAGGTCGTGGTCGTCCCCGAGGACGTGGACGACGTGTCGGCGGTCCTCTCGTACGCGCACGGCAAGGGCCGCGAGGTCGTCTTCCGTGCGGCGGGCACCTCGCTGAACGGCCAGGCGCAGGGCGAGGACATCCTGGTCGACGTCCGCAAGCACTGGTCCGGCATCGAGGTGCTCGGCGGGGGCGAGCGGGCGCGCATCCGCCCCGGCACGACGGTGGTGCGCGCCAACGCCACGCTCTCCCGGTTCGGCCGGGTCCTCGGCCCCGATCCGGCGAGCGCCATCGCCTGCACCCTCGGCGGCGTCGTGGCGAACAACGCGTCGGGCATGACGGCGGGCACCACCCGCAACTCCTACCGCACGGTCGCCTCGCTGACGTGCGTCCTGCCCTCGGGCACGATCGTGGACACGGCGGCCCCGGACGCCGACGAAGCGCTGGCCCACGCGGAGCCGGCCCTGTGCGAGGGCCTGCTCGCGATCAAACGCGAGATCGAGGCGGACGCCGATCTCGTGGCCCGCATCCGCGCCAAGTACCAGCTCAAGAACACCAACGGCTACCGCCTGGACGCCTTCATCGACGGCTCGACGCCCGTGGAGATCCTGCGCGGTCTGATGGTCGGTTCCGAAGGCACCTTCGGCTTCATCTCGGAGATCGTCTTCGACACTCTCCCGCTGGACCGGTTCACATCCACGGCCCTGCTCTTCTTCCCCTCGCTGACCGCGGCCGCCGAGGCGGTGCCGGTGTTCAACGCCGCGGGCGCGCTCGCCGTCGAGCTGATGGACGGCAACACCCTGCGGGCCTCGGTCAGCGTGCAGGGGGTGCCGGCCGACTGGGCCGAACTGCCGAAGTCGACCACCGCGCTCCTGGTGGAGTTCCGCGCCCCGGACGAGGCGACGTGCGAGGCGTACGAGGCCGCGGCGGCCAAGGCTCTCGAAGGCCTGGAGCTGGTGGCGCCCACGCCTTCCGTGACGAACACGTTCACGCGCGACGCCAAGACCATCGGCGGCTACTGGAAGGCGCGCAAGGCATTCGTCACCGCCGTCGGCGGCTCCCGCCCCTCGGGGACGACCCTGATCACGGAGGACTTCGCGGTGCCGCCGGGACGGCTCGCCGAGGCCTGCGAAGCCCTGCTGGAGCTGCAGACACGGCACGGCTTCGACACCGCCGTCGCGGGCCACGCGGCCCACGGCAACCTGCATTTCCTGCTCGCCTTCGACGCGGGCCTGCCGTCGGACGTGGACCGCTACGCCGCCTTCATGGACGAGTTCTGCCGTCTGACCGTGGAGCGGTTCGACGGCAGCCTCAAGGCCGAGCACGCCACGGGCCGCAACATCGCGCCCTTCCTGGAGCTCGAATGGGGGCCGAAGGCCACCGAGCTGATGTGGCGCACCAAGCAGGTCATCGACCCCGACGGGGTCCTCGCCCCGCGCGTCGTCCTCGACCGCGACCCGAAGGCCCATCTGCGCGGCCTGAAGACCATCCCCAAGGTGGAGCTCATCGCGGACCCGTGCATCGAGTGCGGCTTCTGCGAACCGACCTGCCCGAGCGAGGACCTCACCACGACACCGCGCCAGCGCATCGTGCTGCGCCGCGAGATGATGCGCCAGCCCGCGGGCTCCCCCGTCGAGGACGGCC
Organism: Streptomyces sp. NPDC050703; assembly: GCF_040654435.1. Classification (NCBI taxonomy): domain Bacteria; kingdom Bacillati; phylum Actinomycetota; class Actinomycetes; order Kitasatosporales; family Streptomycetaceae; genus Streptomyces; species Streptomyces sp. NPDC050703. The sequence goes on along the minus strand of NZ_JBFAHX010000010.1, from coordinate 76,214 downwards.
TCGTCGACGCGTACGGCTATGACGCCGTCGACACCTGCGCGGGCGACTCCACCTGCAAGCTGGCCTGCCCGGTCGGCATCGACACGGGTGCCCTGATGAAGGACTTCCGGCACGCCCGGCACTCACCCCGCGAGGAGCGGCTCGCCGCGCTGGCCGCGAAGAACTTCAAGGCCGTCGAGGCATCCGCCCGGCTCGCCGTGGCCGCCGCGGACCGCATCAGCGACCGGCTGCTCACCGCGGTGACACGAACGGCCCGCAAGGCGGTCCGCCCCGACCTCGTCCCGGAGTGGCTGCCGCAGATCCCCGGGGCCGCCGCGCGCAAACTGCCGCGCACCACACGCGCGGGGGCGTCGGCCGTCTACTACCCGGCGTGCGTCAATCGCATCTTCGGCGGTCCCGAAGGCCGTCCCCTCCCCTCGCTTCCCGAAGCCGTCGTCGCCGTCTCCTCGCGCGCCGGCAGGCCCGTCTGGATCCCGGACGACGTCGCGGGCACGTGCTGCGCGACGATCTGGCACTCCAAGGGCTACGAGGCCGGCAACAGGCTCATGGCCAACCGCATCGTCGAGGCGGCCTGGGGCTGGACCGCGGGCGGCCGTCTGCCGCTGATCGTCGACGCCTCGTCGTGCACGCTCGGCATCGCGCAGGAGGTGGTGCCGTATCTGACCGCCGACAACCGCGCGCTCCACCACGAGCTGACAGTCGTCGACTCGATCGTCTGGGCGGCCGACGAGCTGCTCCCCCGTCTGACCGTGCACCGCAGGATCAGTTCGGCCGTCCTCCATCCGACCTGCTCGATGCAGCACCTCGGCGACGAGGCCCAACTGCGCGCAGTCGCGGAGGCGTGCGCGGACGACGTGACCGTGCCGGACGACGCGGGGTGCTGTGCCTTCGCGGGCGACCGCGGCATGCTCCACAAGGAGCTGACCGAGTCGGCCACGCGCCGGGAGGCCGCGGAGGTCGCGGGCCGCCCCTTCGAGGCGCATCTCTCGGCGAACCGCATGTGTGAGATCGGCATGGACCACGCGACGGGGCGGGGGTACTACTCCGCGCTGCTGGAGCTGGAGCGCGCGACGCGCCCGTAGTGGCTGCCGGTGACCGGTGGGCATCACTCCGGAAGTCCATGAAGTCATGGCGGAAGTCCAACCCCCTGGCCACTTCCGCCCCTTGCATCCCCCGTGGCAGCCCTAACAGGGTGGCTTCCGCCCCAGTGGCAGAGACCAGCCGCCTTACAGCTACGGAGGTCCGATGCACGACGAGAACGCGACACCGACTCCCGAGAGCGCGACCCCTGCCGGTCCTGACGAGGGCATGACGGGCGACGGCCACTCGCGCCGCGCGGTGCTCCGCACGGCGGGGCTCGCCGGGGCCGGGATCGGCATCGGCGCCTTTGCGTCCGGCACGGCGCACGCCGCGTCAGACGCCGCCCCGACCGCCGAGGACACGGCGCAGGCCCCCGCCCGTAAGGGCCGCACGATGATCGGGGTGCCGTTCGAGCGGCGCTCCACGGTCAGGGTCGGCATCATCGGGCTCGGCAACCGCGGCGGCTCCATGATCGACCTGTTCCTCGCCGTCCCGGGCGTGCGCGTCGTGGCCCTGTGCGACCCGGTCAAGGACAAGACCGCGGCCGCCGCGAAAAAGGTCACCGCCGCGGGCCAACCGGTCCCGGCGACGTACACGAAGGGCGAGCACGACTACGAGAACCTCTGCAAGCGCGGGGACATCGACTTCGTATACGTCGCCACACCCTGGGACTTCCACTTCGAGATGGCCAAGTCGGCGATGCTGAACGGCAAGCACGTCGGTGTCGAGTGTCCCATCGCCCTGCGCCTCGACGAGCTGTGGCAGCTCGTCGACCTGTCGGAGCGGACGCGCAAACACTGCATGCAGCTCGAAAATTGCTGTTACGGCAGGAACGAGATGCGGGTCCTGCGGATGGCCCACGCGGGCAAGTTCGGCGACCTCCTGCACGGTGCGGGCGCGTACAACCACGATCTGCGCGGTCTCATGTTCGACCCCGACTATTACGAGGGCCCCTGGCGCCGCCTCTGGCACACCCGGCTCCGCGGCGACCTCTACCCCAACCACGGCTTCGGCCCCGTCGCCAACTACATGGACGTCAACCGTGGTGACCGCGCCACCCACATCTCCAGCTTCGGCACGCCCGCTCTCGGTCTCGCCCAGTACCGCAAGGAGCACATGCCCGCGGGCGACCCCAGCTGGAAGGAGACCTACATCGAGAGCGACCGCACCATCAGCCTCGTGCAGACGGCGAAGGGGCGCGTCATCCGTTTGGAGCACGACGTCTCGACCCCGCATCCGTACAGCCGCATCAACAGTCTGGGCGGCACGAACGGCGTCTTCGAGGACTACCCGGAGCGCATCTACATCGAGCCCGACCACACGAACGACGAGTGGGGCGACTTCGCCAAGTACGCCGACTTCGACCACTGGCTGTGGAAGGAGCACTCCAACCCGCCGGGCGGCCACGGCGGCATGGACTACATCATGGTCTTCCGGCTGATGCAGACCATGCGGCTCGGCCTCGTCCCGGACTTCGACGTGTACGACGCCGCGACGTGGACGGCGCCCGTGCCGCTGAGCCACCTCTCGATCAAGGCGAAGGGCGCACCGCAGGCGATACCCGACTTCACCCGTGGGCTCTGGAAGAAGGCGCGCCCGGGGATGGACTCGGAGAAGCCGAAGGAGTAGCGGCCGCCGGGCGGTTCTCCGGGTGGCCGGATGCGGGCCGGGACCATCGGCGGACGCTCGTATGCCGCCGCTGGCCCCGGCCCGCCGGGGAGCGCAATGCCCTGTCGCTGTCGCTGTTGTCGCCGCTGAGGCGGTCGTTTTCGTTCAGCAGCGGCGCCGGTCGACGGTCAGCGCGCCCTGTTCCGTGGCCAGCGTCCGGTCGTGGCAACCGCCGTCGCCGTACTGCCGATAGCGCTCGCGGGAGGTGCCCACCGCATGGCGCTCCTCACGGGGCGCGGTGGCGGTGTACGTGGCATCGCCGTCGTAACGATCGTCGGTCACGGACCGGCCGGTGCGCCGACCGTCGGTGACCGTGACGCTCTCGGCACGGTCACCGAGTGAGATCTCGGTGCGCAACCGGTCGTCGGCGCCCAGCGTCGTGGTGCCGTCCATCGTGTACGTGCGGTCGGTCCGCACCGCGCGACCGTTCACGGTGACCGTCTCGCGATCGGACCAGGTGGCCTTGAGCGCGTCCAACGCCTCTCCCTCGGTCCACCGGTGTGCGGAGGTGTTGGCCAGGGCCCGTGTCACGGTCGTCGTGACGCGGCCGTGCGAGGTGTTCACGTGGCCGGAGACCGTGAGACGGTGGCCGCCCTTCGTGTCGAGCCGGTGCGCGCTCCCCTCGGTGGATGCCGGGGTGTACGTCGTGTCGTTGGCGAGGCGTCCCGCGTCGTGCCTGGTCAGTTTGCCGGTGACGTGCTCGCTCCGCTCGTCCTGCCAGACCAGGACGTTCACCGGGAGGCTCCAGCCGGTCTGAGCCTTGGGCACACCGATGACGGAGACCTCGACCTTGTGCGGCCGTCCGTCGTTGAGGATCCCGGCGAAGGGCGTCAGGTCGTACTCGATGGGCTTGATGTCGAAAGCGCGGGGCCCCGGGATCACGTACCAGAGGAAGGGGTTGGACCATCCGCCCGTCCACACGGTCGGGAACGGTGCGGCGATGCCCGCCACCTGCCCGTCCACCGTGACCTGCACCTCACGGTAGGGACCTTGGTCGGCCTTGCAGGAGTAGGGGGCGGCATCCGGAACCGTCAGATACCAGTACTCCTCACAGCCTCCGCCCGAGCCGGTCGCGTAGACCTCGGCGACGATGCGTTCGCTGTTGCGTGGGGTGGTGAGAGCGGAGTCGTCACCGAGGGGCAGGACGCGGTCGGGCACCGCACCTCCGGACCCGGCACCGGGTTTCTTCTCGGGCCCGGCCCCGGTGTTCTTCTTCCGCTCGTAGAACGTCAGCGTCACCCTGACGTCGATGATCCCGGTGTACGTCTCATTGACGACGTTGCCGATCAGCATCTCGACGCTTCGGTTCTGGCGCAGCGTCTCGCTGTAGCGGGTGACGTCCTTCTCCACGGACCAGCTGATGCCGTCGGCGGACGGCTCCGGCGTGGACGTACGGAATACCTCTACGCCGCCGATGCGCAGGTACCCGAGCCGGTCGTACTGTCTGCCCTTCACCTTGCCGTCCAGGCGCAGCACCACCTTGCCCCAGCGGTCCCCGCATCCGCGCGGCGGCGCGTAGTCGCCCGTGTAGGGCGTGAAGTCCTTGAACTGCGCCTCGGCGACGGTGACCTCACAGGATTTGGTGTGCGGCTTCTCTATCGGGGGTGCGGCGGTGACCGGGTCGTGCCAGTCGGTGCCGAACTCAGGAGGAGCGGGAGGCTTCGCGGCCGCCGTGGACTGGCCCGTGCCAAGGAGCGTGCCTGCGGCGACGACCACCCCAACGAGCATGGACATGACGCGTCTTCTCATGGGGGTGTTCTATGGGGCGGCGGGTGATCACCGCAATGGGGTCTCGGGTGCGACAAGAGCTCGGGGCTCACGCCGCGAGGTTCGCCTTGTCGCCCATCACCACGACCGGGTGCTGCTTCGGGTCCAGCGTGCGCAGCAGGTACGCCATGCCCGACTTCGACAGACTGACGCACCCCGACGTACCGCTGCCGTGGTCCATGTGCAGCCAGATGCTGCCACCCTTGGCCTGCCCCAGCGGACGTGTCGGATCGTTGGGTGGGGTCCCCTTGGCGCGGTTGTAGTCGATGGCGATGACGTAGTCGAAGTCGTGCCAGTGCGTCTTGGGCCAGTAACGCGGCGCCTGCATGGAGACGGACTTCGTGTACGGGAACCTGGCGCCGGGGTCGGTGAGGACACCGCCCGCGTCGGTGAGGGTGAACACGCCGACAGGACTCCGCTTGTCGTTCTCGTGGTGATCGAGGGTCCAGCCCTTCTTGCCGTTGTGCGCGGGCCAGGTACGCGCCTTCTTCCACGTGGTGTCCGTCTTGCTGGCCTTCGTGTACAGGACGACGGTCGACTCGGCGGAGTTCACGCCGTCTCCGTAGACCGCGACCACCTGACGCGAGTCCTTGGGGATCTTCGACTGCAGCCGGTCGCCGACATCGGGAATCCGCTTGGCATCGGCGGCCCGCACCTGCGAGCCGTCCCCGCGCTTCCCCTCCTTGGCCTGTCCGGATCCAGCGTCGTCACCGCTTCCGCTCCCACAGGAGGTCAGCAGGACACCACAGGCCGCCGCCGCGACCACCGTTCGCACCGCACCGGCTATACGCATCCGCCCATGGTCGCATTCGGCTCATGTCACCCCTGTCCAGCCCGGCCCTCCGCACCAAGAAGGGGCCGATTCTTTACTCCGAGACGGAAAACCGTTTGCTTCGGACCACCGAACGAGGTGAACCTTTCACGGTTTGTTACCACCGTCCGTTCCGGCTCGTTCCGGTCCTCGACTGTGACCTCGCCGTGGTCTTGCGTGCGTATTCGCTCGCGGCACCGCCCGCCTCGTCGCCTCCGAGGAACCGCCTCGACGGAGCCGACGGCCACCGCTCTCGACTGCTGGGACGACATGCAGATCCGCGATCTCCCCTATCCCGACCCCGGCGTCCCCGATGTCAGGTCGGGCCCGCGCTTCCTGCTGTGGCTTGGCCGGAACCAACTCGCGGGGCAACTGAAAGCCCTCGCCTGGGGCCTGCTGCACTTCGGCTCCATCGCTGGCCTGCCTTACGCGGTCGGCATCGCCGTCGATGCGGTGCTCGACCGGTCCGGCGGACGGCTCGCGCTGTCGGGCGTACTGCTCGTCCTGCTCGGCCTCGCCATCGCGCTGGGCGACACGATGCTGCACCGCACCGCAGTCACCAACTGGATCACCGCCGCGGCCCGCGTGCAGCAACTGCTCGCCCGCAAGACCGCTCGGCTCGGCTCCGTGCTCACCCGGCGCGTGGCCGCCGGTGAAGTCGTATCCGTATCCACTGGTGACGTCGAGAAAATCGGTTGGTTCGTCGAGGCACTGTCCCGGTTCGCGGCAGCCGCCTGCACGGTCCTTCTCGCCTGTGTCGGCCTCCTCGTCTACCAGCCCGCCCTGGGCGTCGTCATCGCGGTGGGCATCCCCGTGCTCGCCCTCGCCGTGCTCCCCCTGCTGCCGCGTGCCACCCGGCGCGCCGACCTCCAGCGCGAGAAGGCGGGCCGGGCCACGGAACTGGCGTCCGACACCGTCGCGGGGCTGCGGGTCCTACGCGGCATCGGCGGTGAGGACCTCTTCCTCGACCGCTACCGCCGCGCCTCGCAGGAGGTCCGGACGGCCGCTGTCCGCAGCGCCCGGATGTGGGCGGTGATCTCGGCGGCGCAGGTTCTGCTGCCGGGACTGCTGCTGATCGCTCTGGTCTGGCACGGCGTGCACCTGGCCCGAGAGGGCCGCATCACCGTCGCCGAACTGGTCACCGTCTACAGCGCGGTCATGATGCTCAACTATCCGCTGCGCCACTTCGAAGAGATCGCCATGGCGTACTCCTTCTCCCGACCCAGCGCCAAGCGGGCAGCCCGTGTGCTCGCCTTGGAGCGAACGGAATCGGTGACCGACGGGACGGTACCGCCCGCACGGAACCAGCAGGTCGAGGAACCGCCGACACGAGGCGGAAAAGCAACGAACGGACCTGACGGTGCGGTTGCGGGGGCGGCACCGCGACGCGTCGACGTGCCGCCGCCCGCGAGCGAGCAGCCATCCGAGCAGCGCCGCGAACGGACCCTGGCCGGCGGCGCCCGGCACCCGGGCGATCTGTTCGACCCGGCGACAGGTCTGCTCGCACCGGCCGGCCGACTCACCGCCGTGGTCTGCGGCGACCCCGACGAAGCCGGACGGCTCGCCGAGCGACTCGGCGGCCACCCCACCTTCGAGGAGGCAGCGGGCCTGCCGTCCGTGCGCCTGGGTGACATCGCTCTGGACGAGATGCCGCTCTCCACTGCCCGTACCCATGTACTGGTGCAGGACAAGGACCCCGTCCTGCTCTCCGGCACCCTGCAGGACCTCCTCGACGTACCGGCATCCGGAGCCATCACCCCCGCCGAAGCCCTGGCGGCTGCCCAGTGCTCCGACGTCCTGGACGCGCTGGCCCAGGTGTCGGTGAGCGACGACCCCATGGCCGCCCATCTCACGGAACGCGGCCGCTCCCTCTCCGGAGGCCAGCGCCAGCGCCTGGCCCTGGCACGCTCACTGGTCACCGACCCCGACACGTTGGTACTCGACGAGCCGACGTCCGCCGTCGACTCGCACACCGAGGCCCGGGTCGCCGACGGCATCCGCCGGCTGCGGTCGGGACGGACCACCGTCGTCCTCACCTCGTCCCCACTGCTCCTCGACCGCGCCGAGCGTGTCGTGTTCCTGACTGACGGCGAGGTCGCGGCGGTGGGCGCGCATCGTGAGCTGATGCACAGCGAACCGCGGTACCGCGCGGTCGTCACTCGTGAGACCGACGACGAGCAGGCCGCTGCGGCCGAGTCCGGCTTGGCCGGCCTCGGCTCCGACTTCGAGGCTGACTTCGAGCCGAAGATCAACACCGCCACGACGAGCACGAACGCGACCGCCAGTGCGACCGCCAGCAACCTTGAGGAGACCGCATGATCGGCCTGGCGCCACCGGAGTACGATCCGGCGGCCCCCACCACGGCGGAGACCCTGCCCATCGGCGCACCGGCGACGGTCCGCGCCTACGTCCGTGAGCTGTTCCAGCGCCACCGCACGGCCTTCGTCCTGCTCATCCTGGTGAACACCCTCGCCGTCACCGCCTCGATGGCCGGCCCCTACCTGCTCGGCGACCTCGTGGAGAAGGTCTCGCACGACACCCGCGACCTCCACCTGGAACGCACCATCGGCCTGTTCGCGCTCGCCCTCGTCGTACAGTCCTTCTTCGTGCGCGAGGTTCGGTTGCGGGGCGCGATGCTCGGCGAGCGGATGCTCGCCGACCTGCGGGAGGACTTCCTCGTACGGTCTGTCGGGCTTCCGCCCGGGGTCCTTGAGCGAGCCGGCACGGGTGATCTGCTCTCGCGCATCACCACCGACGTCGACCGCCTCGCCAACGCCATGCGCGAGGCCGTGCCGCAGCTCGCGATCGGCGTGGTGTGGGTCGTGCTGCTGCTCGGCGGACTCGTCGTGACCGCACCGCCGCTGGCGCCCGCCGTGCTCGTCGCCGTGCCGCTCCTGGTGGTCGGCTGCCGCTGGTACTTCAAGCGGGCACCCGCCGCCTACCGTTCGGAGGCCGCCGGATACGCCACCGTGGCAGCCGCCCTCGCCGAGACCGTCGACGCGGGCCGCACCATCGAGGCCCACCGGCTCGGTGTGCGGCGCATCGAACTGTCGGAACGCCGCATCAAGGAATGGACCGCCTGGGAGCGCTACACCCTCTACCTGCGGTCGGTCCTCTTCCCCGTGATCAACTTCACCCACACCACGGTGCTCTGCTCGACGCTGATGATCGGCGGCGTCTTCGTGCTGCAGGGCTGGATCGGCGTCGGACAGCTGACCACGGGCGTCCTGATCACACAGATGCTCGTCGATCCCCTGGGAATCATCCTTCGCTGGTACGACGAACTGCAGGTCGCGCAGGTCTCCTTGGCCCGTCTCGTCGGCGTCCGCGACATCGAACCCGACGCGGGCGACACCTCCGTCACACCGAAGGGGCGCCACGTCCACGCCGACGACGTCCACTTCGGCTACCGCGAGGGCGTCGACGTCCTCCGCGAGGTCTCCCTCGCCGTCGAACCCGGCTCGCGCGTCGCCCTCGTCGGGCCGTCGGGCGCGGGCAAGTCGACGCTGGGCAGGCTGCTCGCCGGCATCTACGGCCCGCGCACCGGGCAGGTCACCTTGGGCGGCGCGGAGCTCTCGGCCATGCCCGCCGAGGAGGTCCGCTCCCATGTGGCCCTGGTCAACCAGGAGCACCACGTCTTCGTGGGTTCCCTGCGTGACAACCTGCTCCTGGCACGGACCAGTGCGCGGGACGCCGAACTGTGGGCCGCGCTCGGGGCTGTCGACGCGGCCGACTGGGCCCGCGGCCTCGACGAGGGGCTGGACACCGAGGTCGGCTCCGGGGGCTTCGCGCTGACTCCCGCCCAGGCCCAGCAGATCGCCCTGGCCCGGCTCGTCCTCGCCGACCCGCACACGCTGGTCCTCGACGAGGCGACCTCGCTCCTCGACCCGCGCGCCGCACGGCATCTGGAGCGTTCGCTCGCTCGTGTCCTGGACGGCCGCACCGTCGTGGCGATCGCCCACCGCCTGCACACCGCCCACGACGCGGACGTCATCGCGGTGGTCGAGAACGGCCGCATCAGCGAACTCGGCAGCCACGACCAACTGGTCGCCGCGGACGGCGCTTACGCCGCCCTGTGGCGGTCCTGGCACGGTTAGGGGCGGTGGCTCGGCCACGGGCCGTGGGCTCGCCACCGCGCAGCCCCGCCTCGGTCTCGGTCCGGCACCGGCTGCTTCCGCCTCCGGCGCGGATCGGCCGGGGCCGGGCCGCTTCGTGCCGAGCCGTTTCGTATCAGACCGTTTCGCACCAGGCCGCTTCGTGCGGGGTGGTTTCGTGCCGTGTGGTTTCGTACCGGGCCGTTTCGTGTCGGCCCCGGGTCGCTCGTCACGAGGTGAGGCGCCAGTTCCCGCCCCAGCAGGGGTAGTTAGGGTACGTGGATGGCCACTGCACCGAGCACGGACCCCGGCGTCCCCGACCGACGCGGGCCCGCGCGCTACCTCTGGTGGCTTGTCACCGCCCAACCCAAGCGGGTCGCTCTCGGCGCCCTGCTCGGCAGTGCGTGGATGGTCGGTCTGACGCTTCCCCCGTACGTCCTTTCGCGTGCCATCGATGACGGACTCCGCCCCGGCGACCAGAGCGCACTGATCGGTTGGACCGCCGCACTCTTCGGCGTCGGAGTTCTCGACGCCTGGCTCGGGATCATGCGGCACCGCACGATGACCCGCATCCGGCTCGACGCCTACTTCCGGACCGTGCGTGTCGTGATGGCCCACGCCACCCGGCTCGGCGCAGCTCTCCCCCGGCGTGTCTCGGCGGGCGAAGTCGTCACCATCGGTCACTCCGACGTGGGCGTCATCGGCTCGACGCTCACCGTCACGGGGCCCGGGGTGGGTGCGGTGATCGCCTACTTCCTCGTCGCCGTCCTGCTTCTGTCGTTCTCCGTGCTGCTGGCCATCGTGGTCCTGCTCGGGGTGCCCCTGCTCGCCCTGTTCGTCGGGCCGTTCCTGGGCAGGCTGCAAGGGGCGGAGACCGCGTACCGGGAGCGGCAGGGCGCACTGGCCGACGTACTCGGCGACCTGGCCGCCGGACTGCGGGTCCTCAACGGTCTTGGCGGCAAGCAGGTCTTCGCGGCCCGCTACCGCGCGGGATCGCGAGAGCTGAGGGCCGAGGGTCACCGGGTCGGCTCGTCCATGAGCTGGATCCAGGCCTTCGGGATCGGCCTGCCCAGCGTGTTCCTTGCCGCCGTGACCTGGCTCGCCGCCCGCATGGCGGCCCAGGGGACCATCACCGTGGGCGAACTGGTCGCCGTCTACGGTTACGTCGCCGTCCTCGTGGTTCCGGTGTCGTCCTTCATCGAGAGCGGCTACGACATCAGCCGTGGTCTGGTCTCGGCCCGCCGGGTCGTGGACTTCCTGGGTCTCGAACCGGAAACGTGGTCGGCGGCGCCCACGAGTGGGGCGAAGAGCGGGGCTGCGATGCTCGACGCCTCGCGTGCGGCTTCCGGTGTCGGCGAGCGCGAGCCCGGCGTCCGGGAGAACACCGCCGACGCTCCCGAGGCACCGGCCGTCCTCCACGACCGCCTCTCCGGAGTGAAGGTGGAACCGGGCTTCCTCACCGCGCTCGCCAGTACCCGTGCATCGGAGGCCATGGAGGTCGTCGATCGCCTCGGCCGCTTCGCCCCTGGCCCGGTCACCTGGGGGTCGGTCCCCCTGGACGCCGTCCCCTTGGAGCAGGTCCGCGCGCGCATCCTCGTCGCGGACAACGAAGCCGCCTTGTTCGCCGGTGCGCTGCGTGCGGCGCTCTCCGGCCGCCTGGACCGGGACGAGCACGCCCTCACCCGTGCGGTCGAGGCGGCCGCGGCGCACGACATCGTGCGCGGTCTCCCGGGCGGCTTCGACGCTCGTCTCGACGCCCATGGTCACAACCTCTCCGGCGGTCAACGGCAACGCATCCGCCTGGCCCGGGCCCTGCTGGCCGACCCCGAGGTGTTGCTGGCGGTCGAACCCACATCTGCCGTCGACGCCCATACCGAGGCCAAGATGGCCGCGGGTCTCCGCGCGGCCCGTGCCGAGCGCACGACACTCGTAACCACTACTTCTCCCCTTGTCCTCGATCAGGCCGACGTCGTCTACCACCTGGTCGACGGTCGCGTCACCACTGTGGGCCGACACGCCGACCTCCTGTCGAGCCACCCTGGCTACCGCCGCCTTGTGTCGCGTGACACCGAAGAGGCCGCGACGGCCGAAGCCGCAGAGGGCAGGGAGCCCACGAAAGTGGGAGCGGTCACCGCTTCGAACGAGCGCCCGGCGACGGACGCCACGGAGGAGGCCGCCAAGGCGGCCGATGCGGACGAGCAGGCCCGACCAGACGACCGCAAGAACTCCCGTCCCGACCCCGAGCCGACTCACGAGACCCTCCGATGACGCCGTCCCGCAGCGGCGACGCGCCCGAAGCCGCCGGCGGTCACCTGCCCGTCGCCAGCCCCCGCCAGGTCCACCGCGCCGCCCTGCGGCTGATCCGGCAGGACGCCCGCGCCTTCGCCGCCATGCTCTTCTTCAACGCGCTGGCCGCGGCTGCGGGCCTCGTCGGCCCGTGGCTCCTGGGGCGCATCGTGAATATCGTGAAGGACGGCGGAGACGTCGCCGCCGTGGATCGCCTCGCCCTCGGCATCCTCATCGGCGCCGTCGCCCAGCTCCTCCTGGCGCGCCATGCCCGCTACCTCGGCCATCGCTTCGGCGAGCGCACCCTCGCCCGCATCCGCGAACAGTTCGTCGACCGTGCGCTCGCCCTGCCCTCCTCGGTCGTCGAACGCGCCGGCGCGGGTGACCTGACGGCACGCGGTACGTCGGACATCGCGACCACCGGTCAGACGCTGCGGGACACCGGCCCCGATGTCTTCGTCGCGGCCGTGCAGGCACTGTTCATCGTCGGTGCGGTGTTCCTGCTCGATCCGCTGCTCGGTGTCTGCGGGGTACTCGGCCTCACGGGTATCTGGTTTGCCACCCGCTGGTACCTGCGGCGTGCGCGCTCTGCCTACCTCGCCCAGGGTGCGGCTCACTCCGCGCTGGCCGAAGTGCTCGCCGCCACCGCGTCCGGAGCCCGCACCGTCGAGGCGTTCGGCTTGCGGAAGCGGCGCATCGCGGACAGCGAGAGGGAGGTCGAGCGCTGTGTCACCGCCCGCGAGCGCACTCTGTACCTGCGGAGCGTCCTCTTCCCCGCCGTCGACATCTCGTACGTGATCCCGGTCGTCGGCATGCTGCTCATCGGCGGTGCGCTGCACTCCCAGGGCACAGTGAGCCTCGGCGCGGTCGTCGCGTCGGCGCTGTACCTCCGCCAGCTCTCGCAGCCGCTGGACACGATCCTGCAACGTGTCGAGGAGCTGCAGAGCAGCGGTGCCTCCTTCGCCAGGGTGGAGGGTCTGGCCACCACTCCCTCGGAACCGGCCTCTCCCAGCACCCTCACCCCCGAGAACGACCGCATAGACGTCGAGGGCGTGTGGTTCGCCTACACCGGTGGCGTCGATGTTCTTCGAGGTGTCGACCTGTCCGTCCGTCCCGGTGAACGTCTCGCCGTGGTCGGCCCCTCCGGCGCCGGGAAGACCACTCTGAGTCGGCTCCTGGCGGGCATCGACAGGCCCGACAAGGGCTCGGTTGCCGTCGGCGGGGTCCCGATCGCCGATCTGCCCTCCGACCGGCTGCGCCGTCAGGTCGTCCTGGTCACGCAGGAGCACCATGTGTTCCATGGCACCGTCCGGGACAATCTGCTGATCGCAGCGGAGTCCGCCACAGACGCCGAGCTGGACGCCGCGCTCACGGCGGTCGGCGCCGAGTGGGCCACGGACCTGCCGGAAGGCCTCGACACCGAGCTCGGTTCCGGCAGTCATCAGTTGAACGGGGCGCAGGCCCAGCAGCTGGCTCTGGCCCGAGTCGTGCTCGCCGACCCGCACACGCTGATACTCGACGAGGCGACGGCGCTCCTGGACCCGGCCACCGCCCGGCACACGGAGCGGGCCCTGGCGGCAGTCCTGCGCGGCCGCACCGTGATCGCCATAGCTCACCGCCTGCAGACCGCTCATGACGCGGACCGCGTCGCGGTGATGGAGAATGGCCGCGTCAGCGAGCTCGGCAGCCACGACGAGCTGGTGAGGGCCGACGGAGCGTACGCCGCCCTCTGGCACTCCTGGCACGGCGACCACCCGGTCGCCCCGGGGGCTCAGTCGGCTCCCGCCGGGCCCGGCGGGCCCGGCGGCTGATCCTCGGTTCGAGTGGCCGCCGTGTGGACGGGAACCGCCCGGCCTCAGATGAAGTTGAGCGCGGCTGCGCCACCCACCCCGCCGAGCAGCATGAACACCGGCATCAGCACCTTCAGCTCGATCCAGCTGCCGGCCCGGAAGCGCAGTGCTTTCGGCGGCCCGATCGGGTACCAGCGCTTTCGCCCTATGGGGATGGGCCACAGAATCGGGCACCCGGAGACCGTCAGCGCGTCCCCGATGTCGTGCACCAGCGCACCGAGCACGATGGGCAGCCCGAGCCAGAGGTACTCCTGGCCGGGCGCGGTGAAGAACCAGTCCGAGCCATTGCCCGGTTTGTCGAGGACGCCGGCGAGGATCCACGCGCTCGTGGCGGCGAGCAGCCACACCAGTACATCGCTGCTCGACCCACGCGCCGCCCGCCACAGCAGGCCCTCGATGGCGAGCACCATGTGGACGAAGAGGATCGCGAGCACGGCCCACCGCCCGCCGAAGATCGCCAGGGCCGAGGCGCCCGCGCCTATCAGCACCGCCCACAGCCAGGTGTGGGTGAGCGTGCGGTGGCCACCCGAGCGACGCGGGTCGCCCGCCTTGCGTGTCGCCTTGTAGACGGCGTACGAGAGTTTGTCGACAATTTCGCACAGACCCCGCGAAACGGGACCAAAGGCCCTTGAAATGGTCGCGGACTTGTGATCGAGATCGGGCGCGAGGGCCGCCCCGGCACAGATGAGCGCCCCCACGAGAAGGACCGGCCAGGGCATCGTGTGGCCCGCGGCCGCCGCGGCCGCGCCGACCCCGAGCCAGGCCGCCGCTCCCGACAGTGAGTGTGCCGGTCCCATCATTGCTGCAGCCCGCCCCATTTCCCATGTTCTGATGCCCCGTTGGCGACACAGCGTAGCGTTCGTGATCTTTCGGGGTACCGCCGGTTCCCTGATCCGGTCGGAAGGAAGGCAAGATGGGGGGGTGACCCTTATCGATCAGCTGCCGCCGGATGCCGACCCCGATGCCCTCTTCGAAGCCTTCTCCACGTGGGCCGAGAACCAGGGGATCACTCTCTACCCGGCCCAGGAGGAGGCACTGATCGAGGTGGTCTCCGGGGCGAACGTGATCTTGTCTACGCCCACGGGCTCCGGAAAGAGCCTGGTGGCCGCCGGCGCCCACTTCACCGCCCTCGCCCAGGACAAGGTCACCTTCTACACGGCCCCCATCAAGGCACTGGTGTCGGAGAAGTTCTTCGACCTGTGCAAGCTCTTCGGCACCGAGAACGTCGGCATGCTCACGGGCGACGCGTCCGTCAACGCCGACGCCCCCGTCATCTGCTGCACGGCGGAGGTCCTCGCCTCGATCGCCCTGCGTGACGGCAAGGACGCCGACATCGGCCAGGTCGTGATGGACGAGTTCCACTTCTACGCCGAGCCGGACCGCGGCTGGGCCTGGCAGATCCCGCTGCTCGAACTGCCGCAGGCGCAGTTCATCCTCATGTCGGCGACGCTCGGCGACGTCAGCATGTTCGAGAAGGACCTCACGCGCCGCACCGGCCGCCCCACCTCGGTCGTCCGCTCCGCGACGCGCCCCGTGCCGCTGTCGTACGAGTACCGGCTGACGCCGATCACCGAGACGCTCACCGAGCTCCTGGAGACCAAGCAGGCTCCGGTCTACATCGTGCACTTCACCCAGGCACAGGCCGTCGAGCGAGCCCAGTCGCTGATGAGCATCAACATGTGCACGCGCGAGGAGAAGGACAAGATCGCCGACTTGATCGGCAACTTCCGCTTCACCACCAAGTTCGGCCGCAACCTGTCGCGCTATGTGCGCCACGGCATCGGCGTGCACCACGCCGGCATGCTGCCGAAGTACCGCCGCCTGGTGGAGAAGCTCGCCCAGGCCGGTCTTCTGAAGGTCATCTGCGGTACGGACACCCTCGGCGTCGGCGTCAACGTTCCGATCCGCACCGTCCTCTTCACCGCGCTCACCAAGTACGACGGCAACCGGGTCCGCACTCTGCGCGCGCGGGAGTTCCATCAGATCGCCGGCCGGGCCGGACGCGCGGGCTTCGACACCGCGGGCTTCGTGGTCGCGCAGGCACCCGAGCACGTCATCGAGAACGAGAAGGCACTCGCGAAGGCGGGTGACGACGCGAAGAAGCGCCGCAAGGTGGTCCGCAAGAAGGCACCGGAGGGCTTCGTCGGCTGGACGGAGAACACCTTCGAGAAGCTCATCGCCTCCGAGCCGGAGCCGCTGACCTCCCGATTCCGCGTCACGCACACCATGCTGCTGTCCGTGATCGCCCGCCCCGGCAACGCCTTCCAGGCGATGCGCCACCTCCTGGAAGACAATCACGAGCCGCGCAAGGCACAGCTGCGGCACATCCGCCGCGCCATCGCCATCTACCGCTCGCTCCTGGCCGGTGGCGTCGTGGAGAAGCTGGACGAGCCGGATGCCACGGGCCGCATCGTGCGCCTGACCGTCGACCTGCAGCAGGACTTCGCGCTCAACCAGCCCCTGTCGACCTTCGCCCTCGCGGCGTTCGAGGTGCTCGACCCGGATTCCCCCTCCTACGCCCTCGACATGGTCTCCGTGGTCGAATCCACCCTCGACGATCCGCGCCAGATCCTGGCGGCCCAGCAGAACAAGGCGCGCGGCGAAGCGGTGGCGCTGATGAAGGCGGACGGCGTCGAGTACGAGGACCGGATGGAGCGGCTCCAGGACGTCACCTACCCCAAGCCGCTGGAGGAGCTGCTCTACCACGCCTACAACACCTACCGGACGAGCCACCCGTGGGTCGGTGACCACCCGCTGTCCCCGAAGTCCGTCATCCGCGACATGTACGAGCGGGCGCTGTCCTTCACCGAGTTCACTTCCTTCTACGAGCTCGCTCGTACCGAAGGCATCGTGCTGCGCTACCTCGCCAGTGCGTACAAGGCCCTTGAGCACACCATCCCTGACGACCTGAAGTCCGAGGATTTGGAGGACCTGATCGCCTGGCTCGGCGAGATGGTCCGACAGGTCGACTCCAGCCTCCTCGACGAGTGGGAGCAGTTGGCCAACCCCGAGGTCATGACGGCCGAGGAGGCCCAAGAGCGGGCCGACCAGGTCAAGCCGGTCACGGCCAATGCCCGCGCCTTCCGTGTCCTGGTGCGCAACGCGCTGTTCCGCAGGGTCGAGCTGGCCGCTCTCGACCACGTCGAGGAGCTGGGTGAGCTGGACGCCGAGTCCGGTTGGGACGCGGACGCCTGGGGTGAGGCCATGGACAAGTACTGGGACGAGTACGAAGATCTCGGGACCGGCCCCGACGCGCGCGGCCCCAAGCTTCTCTCCATCGAACAGGATCCTGAGCACGGTCTGTGGCGCGTCCGCCAGACGCTCGCCGACCCGAACGGCGACCATGACTGGGGCATCAGCGCGGAGGTCGAT
This sequence comes from Streptomyces sp. NPDC050703, assembly GCF_040654435.1. Taxonomy (NCBI): domain Bacteria; kingdom Bacillati; phylum Actinomycetota; class Actinomycetes; order Kitasatosporales; family Streptomycetaceae; genus Streptomyces; species Streptomyces sp. NPDC050703. Next base: position 59,286 of record NZ_JBFAHX010000010.1, on the reverse strand, counting down.
CTCGCGGCATCCGACGAGGAGGGCCGCGCGGTCGTGCGGGTCACGGACGTCGGCCAGCTCTGAAGTCCGCCAGGAATCGCGTGTCCCCGACAGGAGTCGAAGAAGCGCCATGAGCAACCCTGCCGAACGGCTGGTCGATCTGCTGGACCTGGAGCAGATCGAGGTCAACATCTTCCGGGGCCGCAGCCCCCAGGAGTCTTTGCAGCGTGTGTTCGGCGGGCAGGTCGCCGGGCAGGCCCTGGTGGCGGCCGGCCGCACCACGGAGGGCGACCGCCCTGTGCACTCACTGCACGCGTACTTCCTGCGCCCCGGCAGGCCGGGCGTACCGATCGTGTACCAGGTCGAGCGGGTCAGGGACGGTCGTTCCTTCACCACGCGTCGCGTCACCGCCGTCCAGCAGGGCCGCACGATCTTCAACCTCACCGCCTCCTTCCACAAGCCCGAACAGGGCGCTTTCGAACATCAGCTGCCGCCGCGCATCTCCGCTCCCGACCCGGAGTCGCTGCCGACCGTCGCCGAGGAGATCAAGGAGCACCTGGGCGCCCTTCCCGAGCAGCTGGAGCGCATGGCCCGGCGCCAGCCCTTCGACATCCGTTACGTGGACCGGCTGCGCTGGTCCTCCGCGGAGATCAAGGACGCCGAACCGCGCAGCGCCGTGTGGATGCGCGCCGTCGGCCCGCTGGGTGACGACCCGCTCGTGCACACCTGCGCGCTCACGTACGCGAGCGACATGACACTGCTCGACGCCGTGCGCATCCCGGTCGAACCGCTCTGGGGACCTCGTGGTTTCGACATGGCGTCGCTCGACCATGCCATGTGGTTCCACCACTCGTTCCGCGCCGATGAGTGGTTCTTGTACGACCAGGAGTCCCCCATCGCGACGGGGGGTCGCGGCCTTGCCCGCGGCCGTATCTATGACACCGAGGGCCGGCTCCTCGTATCGGTGGTGCAGGAAGGCTTGTTCCGCCCCCACGCGTGACGTCACTCAGTGGACCGGTGTCATCGGACATCACCAGACCGACATCATCGGCTGTGCTGTGTGTCCATGGCGCTGTATGTCGTCGTACGCATCACTCGTCCTGCACCTGCCTACGGCGCAACCACTTCCTCAGGCCGCGTGACTCGTGCTCCGGAAGGTCGATGGTGTCGCTCGTTCGTCGCTCGGGCCTCACGCGAGCCGAGACCGATCCGGCTGCCTCAGCTGAAACGGCTGGTGTGCGTGAGGGCCGGGGTGCCGCGTATTCGAGGCGCGCCTGGGCCAAGCCGAGCAGGAGGCTGGCGTGCAGCCAGCGCACCTCTTCGGGATCGTCCGCAATCATGATCCGTTCGACGATCTGCGCCGCGGGCGAATCGGGTGCCGCTTGCGTGCGTGGCGCGGGCATGAGCCGACTGAGGTATGCCCGTTCGTAGGGGTCCTTGACGATGTCCGTCAGTTGCACCTGGTCGAGGAGCGAGGCCATGACTGCCACGCGCCGCCAGGAATCCTTGGTCTGCCGGAGCAAGAATCCCGCGTTTCGGCTCCGCCAGTTGCGTGCCCGAAGATCCTGCCCGTCGTCCAGACGCGTACGGACCGATTCGGGCAGGCGGCCGGTGAGAAGGCCGTCATGCATCTGGCTCTCCGTGAAGTTCCGCAATTCTTCGGCGAGATACAGCCAGACGACTGCTCGATACCTGTTCAGGTAGAACTTCACCGGCGTCAGGAAGCCGGCGCGGGCGAGCCGGGTGAATCGGGCCGTAGTGATGTCCATGAGCTCCGCGGCTTCTGTGGTGCCCATGACTCTGACGCTCTCCCGCAACGCGCCGGGATAACTTTCGCTGCCGCGGACACGCTCGATCTCCGCGCGGGTGACTCGACGCTGTGCTCCGGGCGAGTCGGCGACGACGCGGATACGCCCGAGCAGTACGGCGAGATCGAACTCGCCGCGTTTCAAGCCCAGTTCTTTCGCCGCACCGCTCAGTGCGACGGAGGGCGGTGCCGCTGTCGTGGTGGGCGGCTGTGTGGTCATGACGTCCGTCATGTTCGTTCTCCCCCGCGAGACGTTCTTGCTCTCGGGAAAGACCGTAGCCCGGTCACGACGACCTCCGCTGGGCCTGTGGATAACTCCTGACAGGACAGCGTCAGGGCTGGTCAGAGGTCCACGACGGGTGCGCGCTCAGGCTGCCGTGCCTCCACGGCCAGATGCTCTCCGACGCGATTGACGAGCAACGTCATCTCATAGGCGACCTGGCCGATGTCAGCCTCCGCGGCGCTCAGGACGCACAGACAGCTGCCGTCGCCCGCCGCCGTGACGAAGAGAACCGCGTCATCGAACTCGATCATCGTCTGACGGACGTTGCCCGCGTGGAAGTGGCGCCCTGAGCCCTTGGCGAGGCTGTGCAACCCCGACGAGACCGCGGCCAGGTGCTCCGCGTCCTCCCGCCTCAGGTCCGAACTGGCCCCGGTGACCAGCCCGTCGTTGGACAGCACCAGCGCATGGCGAACGTGCTCCATCCGCTGCGTCAGGTCGTCCAGCAGCCAGCCCAGCCCCGTGCTCTGCACCATCGTTCCTGTCTCCCCGAGTCGGTCCTCCTGGCTGGAGGATCTGACCCGCCAGCCTTCCCCACGACCGGCGCCCCGGCAAGCATGATGGGAACATGGCACAAAAGATGACCGATGACCAATGGCGGGCATTCGTCTCGCAAGGCACGCGAACCGGCAAGCTGTCGACCGTCAGGGCCGACGGCAGCCCGCACATCGCACCGATCTGGTTCCTTCTCGACGGTGACGACCTGGTGTTCAACACCGGCAAGGACACTGTCAAAGGCCGCAACCTCGCCCGCGACGGCCGCGCGGCCCTGTGCGTGGACGACGACGAGCCACCGTTCGCCTTCGTCGTGCTGCAGGGCCGCGCCGAGCTGATCGAAGAGATCGACCAGGTCCGGCACTGGGCGGCCAGGATCGGCGCACGTTACATGGGCGAGGACCGGGCCGAGGAGTTCGGCGAACGCAATGGCGTGCCCGGTGAACTGCTGGTGCGCATGAGCATCGACAAGGTGCTCGCCCATACTGGAGTCTCCGAGTGAGGGCTTGTGCCGGCACCGGTCGTCGGCTCGCGTCGGCATCCGTCCTGAGGGCTCACCGACCGCGGCCCGTGGGTGCGGATCACCAACCGGACTGACGGTCAGCACCTCCTTCGAAGAGCAGGCTTTGAAGGACCACGCCACGCTCGAACGAGTGCACCGCTCGCACGTGCGGTGCACTGCGCAATCATGGGTCGCATGAGTGACGACCACGCAAAGGTCCAGGAGTTCTTCACGGCCCGAGCCGCCGATTGGGACGCCCGTTTCCCCGATGACGGCCCCGCCTATCGAGCCGCGGTCGCCGAACTCGGCCTCCGCGAGGGAGCGAGGGTGCTCGATGCGGGCTGTGGCACAGGGCGTGCCCTGCCGGCACTCAGGGAAGCCGTGGGGTCTTCGGGGGCGGTGCTGGGCGCCGACCTGACTCTCGCCATGCTGGAAGCAGCCCGGCGGGCGGGGAGGGACCGCGAGGGGCGGCTCCTCCTCGCCGATGTGGCACGCCTGCCGCTGGCCGCCGAATCGCTCGACGCCGTCTTCGGTGCCGGACTGATCTCACATCTCCCCCAGCCGACGGAGAACCTGGCGGAGTTGCGGCGTGTGGTGCGCCCCGGAGGGCTGCTCGCCCTCTTTCACCCCATCGGCCGTGCGGCGCTCGCGGCCCGGCAGGGGCGGCAGATCACACCGGATGATCTGCGGGCAGAGACCAACCTCGGCCCGCTGCTCGCACGCTCAGGCTGGCGCATGACGTCGTACGTCGACGAGGACGCGCGGTTCCTCGCGCTCGCCGTACGCGCGGATTGAGCAAGGCGCCTGAGGGGCCACTGTGTGGTTCTTGTGCAGCGGGTCAGGGGCGCCCCGCGACCGCGGTGGCGAACGCGTCGGCGTTGTCGAACATGACGTTGTGGCCCGCGTCCGGAACGGTCATGACCTGGACTCCGGTCGCCTCCAGGACGGCGCGCCCCACGAGGTCACCGCTGGACGCCCCCTGCAAGTAGACGCGCTCAATGGTCAGTCCTTCGAGCATCCGGCGCATCGTGGGCCGCGTGCCTCTGATGAGGCCGACGGCACTCCGATGCAGGGCACGCGGGTCGGCCAGGCGCATGGTGGCCGCCCAGGTGGGACCGACTTCTTCCAGCACGCGCGCGTAGCCGCCGTTTTCGACGAAGTCGTGTTCCTCGAAAGCGGCGATGCCGCTGCTGCCCGCTGTCGCCGGCGGATGCGGATCCAGGTTGGCCTCCGTGAGCACAAGGCGTGAGACCAGTTCGGGGCGCCGGTGCGCCAGGACGATGGCGACGGAACCGCCCATGCTGTGCGCGATGATCTCCGCTCCGGTCACACCGGCCTCGTCGAGAACCGCGGCCAGTGCGTCCGCGTGGTCCTCGAGCGTGTAGCCGAAGCCCGCGGGGCGGTCACTGATGCCGTGGCCGGGAAGGTCGACGAAGAGCGAGCGACGCCCCGCCAGTTCGGGCCTGGCGGCGATATGCGCGTGGTAGATCGTCGACGCCGCGCCGAGACCGTGCACGTACACGCGAGCGGCGTCGACGCCGTCGACCTCCGTCCATCGCACGCAGCTGCCCCCAGCGTCGAACCGTGCCTCACGCATCGTCGGGTCCCTCTCATGCCGAGCCGTCATGTCCACCGCCCACGCGGACGGGTTCACCACCCGACAATACATCGGTATCGATGTATTGCGGCCATGATGTACACCGCTCAGTGGGGTGAGGTGCGGCAGAATGCGAGCCATGCTCGAACTGGCCATCCTCGGATTCCTCTACGACGCCCCCCTGCACGGCTACGAGCTGCGCAAGCGCATCACCGCGCTCACCGGCCACGTACGACCCGTCGCGGAGAGCACTCTGTATCCCGCCATCAAGCGCCTGGAGAAGGCAGGGCTATTGGCCAGGGAGACGCAGCCGGGGGCGGTGGCCGCGCCGCGTCACGTCCTGAATCTCACGGAGGACGGCAGGCGGGAACTGCGCAAGCGCCTCGCGGAACCCGCGACAGGGGACATCACCGACGAGAACCGATGGTTCACGCTCCTCGCCTTCCTCCGCCACTTGGACGACGCGGCGGCCCAGGCCGCGGTACTGCGCAGACGGCTGGCCTTCCTGGAAGAGCCCGCCAGCTTCTTCTACGACGGGGAGCGGCCGCTGCGTGCGGAGGAGCTCGACGACCCCTTCAGGCGAGGCATCCTCACGATCGCGCGCGCCACCAGCCGAGCCGAACTGGCATGGCTGCAATCGACGCTGGCGTCACTCGGCGGCGCGGCCGCTCGCTGAGCTGTCCCCGTGCGGCACCGGGCACCCTCGGACACCGGGGACCGGGAACGTTCCGAGCGCGGAGACCTGGTAGCCGTTCGGGTACCCCTTGATCTCCCGGTTCTGCCGCGCGTAGTGCGGAGCCCTGCGCGGAGGCATCAGACGCACCGCGCGCCCCCTGAGCCGCACCGCGCCCCTGACCAGCGAACGAGAGATGACGCCCGGCCGCTCATAGCGGAAGGCCCGCAGCAAGGGCTCGTCGAGAAGCGCGAGAGTGGCGGTACGCAGCATGGGTGCCATCGGGCGCGGGTACCACGACGCCATCAGATCGAGGGTCGCGTCGGACACCTCGCGCGCTCCCTGGTCCCAGCCGAAGTGAGCCGCTTCGTAGTCATCGAGGCATTTCTCGAATGCGGCGTAGGAGGCCGGGATGCCCTTGATACCCATGTGCTGCCCGAGCGTGCGGTAATAGACGGCTGAGGCGGTCACCTCGTGATGCGAGAGCCTGCGCCAGCCGTAGGTGTCGATCCATCGCTTGGGCACCACGACGAACGTGCACAGGACGTAGCGCATGTCGTCATTGCTGATGTCATAGCTGCGGTGCATCTGGTTGATGCGACGGATCGCGGCCCTGCCTTCGTCGCCGGTGAAACCGTGCTCCACGACGGCGTCGAGCAGCAGAGCCGTATCGTCGTACCTCTTCTGCGTGCGGGCCGTGAGTTCGGCTGTCCTGGCAAGCAGGCGGCCGATGCTGGGGACGGCGTAGGTGCGGTAGAGGGCCAGTTCGAGGGCGCGGGTGTAGTCCCACGGGAATTCGAGCGTGGCGGTGAGCCGGTAGATCTCGAGGAAGTCCTTCTCCGGATCGAGGCGCCTGATCTGCTCCAGCCGCTGGAAACGCTTCACCGCGAAGCCCCCTTCTGTCACCGGAGCACTCACTCTACGTTGGAGTATGGCCATGCAGGCCTCCAGCGGCGGGAAGCTGTGCCCGGGAGAAGGTAGTCCAAAGTGATCGACAAGCTCCGTAAGTTCTGGCGTGCCGACAAACCTGCTGATGAGCGGGGCGCACCAACCGCCGGAGGGCAGAAGCGCACACACAATCTCTTCGAGGCGGCCGCCGTCTACGCCGCGGCCTGCGCCGAGGACGATCAGGACGAGATGGACCGAGCCAGGCAGTGGGTCTCTCCTGAGGCCTTGTCGTTCGGCCTCAGCGAGCTCGCCTGCCGAGCGGTCATCGCCCTTGCCCGGGAACGCGACGAGTCACCCCAGGAGGTGGCCCGCTCGCTCATGGGACTGCCTGCCGCCTGAACCCTCACCGCGGCCCCTGCGCGCTCGAAAGTCGTCGAACAAGGCTGCTCCTCGGTGATTTTCCTGGTCATCCGCCTCTCGACGATCTCTGGGGCGACTGGTTAGGGTGCGCCGACGGATGAAGCGATGCGGAGGCAGCCATGGCCGGGACAGATGACGCCGTCGGCGCCGGGGACGACGCGCTGTACGTGCTGACCGCGGTGCTGCTGACACCCGCGAAGTTTCCCAGCGTGCTGGGCGACGACTATCCGGAGGCGTGTGCGGCGCTCGGCCTCGCACCCCTCGCCGCGGGCTACGGCCTGGTCCTGGGCCAGGACGGCGAGGGGGCGCGCTGGACGGTCGTCGTCGACGACGTCTCCCTGGTGGCCGTGGCGATCGCTTCCTGGGACTGCGGCATGGAGTACGACCTGTCACCCGACGAACGCACCGTGGTCACCGCGCTGCCCGGCTGGCCTCTCGCGGTCGCCGTCGCGGCTCCTGGCGTCCCGGCGCCGCACGACCCGGAACCGGGAGCCGGCGAAGGACAGCCGCTCGCGCCACCGCCCTCCGACACCTGGGGGCCGGCCCAGCGGCGGCTGGGGGCCGACGAGATAGCACTGCAGTGGGCGACCTGGCGGGAACAGCTCGACGAGGCCGACTTCGCCACGGACGGCTCACCGGACCCTTCGAGCAGCCCGGACGGGGCTCCGCTGACCGGTGTGCGACGCGTGATGGCCGAAGCCCACTCGTACCTGGACTCCCCGCCGCCTCTGGGACGAGTCCGGTCGTCCTTCGCCTCCGGGGAAACACGCATCCTGCGTGCCGACGGGCCCGGCTGGTCGCTGGTCGCGAGGACCGACGACATCGCGTTCGTCCTGTTGGACGAGGAGCCCGGTGAAGTGCTGCCGGTCGGCCGCGGCCCGAGACTCCCCGCTCTGCTCGAAGCCCTCGACAAGATGGCGGTCCGCCCTTCGTAAGCCGGTCCGCCGCTCCCTCGTCACATCGGAACCAGTCGGCCCCCCGGAAGAAGCATTCCCCGCCTCACCGCTCCAGGGCCCTCAGTGGCCTACCTCCTTGCGTGTGACGCGACGCAGCCTGCGCCGCTGCCCGGGATCGAGCGCAAGATAGGCCGCGGCGGGGACCCCGAGCACGATCAGAAATGCGGCCCACCACGGCAACCAGATCAGCAGGATGAGCCCGGCTGCCACGCCCCCTGCGGCGATCTTCGCGTTCTTCGACATGTGCGTCGCCTCCTTCGCGGCTGCTGCCGCTCTCTGTCCGGAAAAACGGCCGTGGCGCTGACTCAGTTCCGGGCATCGACCCTGAGAGGTCCCTGAGTCCCGACCCCTACTGGTTCCGGGGCAGGGCAGCTCCCCACGACAGTGCGAGTGCCGCCCCAGTCCGTTCGACCACCTGCAGCCGCCTTCCCTCTACTCGGCCTGCTCGGCCTACTCGACCCGCAGGGGCTCACCGACCTCGTACATGTGGCGCAGCACCTGCCGGTAGGAGTCGACGAAGCCGGCTTCCGTGTAGGGGATGCCCACGGCGGCGCAGTGGGCGCGCACGGCCGGCTTCGCGAGCCGCAGGTGGGGCCGGGGCATGCTCGGGAACAGGTGGTGCTCGATCTGGTGGTTGAGGCCGCCGAGGAACCAGTCGATGACCGGGTTGCCGCGGATGTTGCGCGACGTCAGCACCTGGCGGTGCAGGTGCCCCCAGCGCTCGCCGTCGGGGTCCGGCATTTCCATGCCCTTGTGGTTCGGGGCGAAGGCGAGACCGAGGTGCAGACCGAACAGCGCCTGGTGCACAGCGGCGAACGCGAGCGCGTGGCCGACCGGCATGGCGGTGAACAGCAGCGTCACATAGCCCACCAGGTGAGCGACGAGGAGGAAGCCTTCCATCAGGCGCTCACGCGGAGGCTGGCGGCGCAGATCCTGGAAACCATAGATCTTCATGGCGATGCCCTGGAGGAGCGTCAGCGGGAAGAAGAGCCATGCCTGGTTCCGGGTGAGCCAACGACGAAAACCCATGCGGACCCTGGCCTGCTTGCTCGTCCACACGAGGACGTTGGCGGCCACATCGGGGTCCTTCTCGATGTGGTTGGGGTTGGCGTGGTGCCTGTTGTGCTTGTCGTTCCACCAGGCTGAACTCATCCCGAGCAGGAGGTTGCCGTGTATGAGGCCGATGGCACGGCCGACGGAACGCTTGCCGGTGATCTGGGAGTGCCCGGCGTCGTGCCCGATGAACGCCGTGCGGGCACACAGGACGGACAGCACGGGGGCGAGGAGAAGCACCCACCAGGAGCCGCCCACGAGGTACATCGCGATGCCCACCGCCGTGAGGGCGATGGCGTTGACCGCGATGGTGCGCGTGTACCAGCCGATGCGGCGATCCAAAAGACCCTGGCCCTTGACGGTACGCAGGAGGGGCGCGAAGTCGCTTCCGGCGGGCTGCCTGCCAGTGGATGATGGGGAGCGTTCCGCTACTGCTGCGGCCTGGGGCATGAATGGGTCTCCGGTCTCCGTAATGGCGGTCTGACCCGTTGAAACGTACGGATCGACACCTCGGGGCGACCATGGCGGCACCACCCGAGTCAGGGCGGGGGTCAGCCCCACCGCACCGGGGGGTTGCCCCCACCACCCCTGCCGCAGTGACGTGGATCACCCGGGAGCTGCTTCCCTATCGCCTCACCCGTCAGGTACTCTCGGCGGCTCCGGTTCAGTAGTCAAATTTGAGGAATGCGCTATCGCTGTGCAGAGGCTCCCTGTCGTCTCCCCTTCCGAGATCTCCGAACTGTCACGCTGTTCCGTCCTCTTCGCACCCGCCGACCCCGCTCGCGGCGGCAGGGTCGCCTTCTGGCGCCCGGACGGCACCGAGCCGCCTGCCTCTTCCGTGGGCACCACCGAGGAACTGGACATCGCCGTCCCTGGCGACGACGGCGCCGAACTCATCGCTGTGCCTGTGCTGCTCCTCCCGGTCCGCGACGCGCTGCCGGTCCTCACACGCGCGCGTGCCTCGTCCGAGGCACACCCGACGGCCCTCTTCTGGGGTACGGCCGGAGTGTTCGCCCTGCAACTGGCCGCCCGTGGACTCCTCCTCCCGGGGCTCACCGCCAGTGACCACGACGCCTGGCGTGCCGGCCCCCTGGGAGCCGAGGACGTGCGACGACTGCGCGAGCTGGCCGCGGCGATGCCCCCGGCCGCGCACGCGCTGCCATTGAGCGACGACGCGCCACTGCGGCTGCCCGAGCCGGAGCGTCTGCTGCGGCAGTTCCTCGACGCCGTGGCCGACACGCTGCCGCGCTCCCCCGCCGCGGTCGTGGCTGCTGGCGGGCCTCTCTTCGCGGCACGGGAGCCGCAACGGGCTCCGGAGCAGCGGGCCTGGGCGGCAGACGTCGCGGCCGGGCACGACGCGGGAGTGCGGATCTCGCTGCGGGTGGAGATCCCGGGCCTGTCCTCGGTAGCCGAGGAAGGCACCCGCCTGCCCTTCCGCGCCGTGCTGCAACTGCACAGCGTCAGTGACCCCACGCTCGTCGCGGACGCCACGGAGGTGTGGAGTGGCAGCGCAGCCTCGGAACGCTCCTTCGGGCCACGTGCGAAGATGGACGCGCTCCTCGCACTGCGCCGTGCCACGCGTGCGTGGCCACCTCTCGCTCCACTGCTCTCGGCCACCGTGCCCGACGCGATCGAACTCGCCGACGATGAGGTCACCGAACTGCTGGGCGAAGGGGCGCGCATGCTCGCCGCGGCGGGTGTCGACGTGCACTGGCCGAGGGAACTGGCCCGCAGCCTGACCGCGCGAGCCGTCATCGGCCCGCCGGACGACGGGCGGGACGGCACCGGGAAGAGCCTGGACAGACTGGCATCGGGCACGCCCTCGTTCCTCTCCGCCGACGCGCTGCTCGCCTTCAACTGGCGCTTCGCGCTGGGCGACCAGGAACTGACCCGCGAGGAACTCGAACGGCTCGCCGAGGCGAACCGTCCTGTGGTGCGCCTGCGTGACCAGTGGGTACTCATCGACCCCGAAGAACTGCGCCGCGTACGCAACCAGCAGGACCGCAAAGTCACCCCGATCGACGCCCTCAGCGCCGCCCTCACGGGTACGGCCGAGGTCGAGGGGCAGCACGTGGAGGTGGAGCCGACGGGATGGCTCGCCACCCTGCGCGAGCGCCTCGCGGACCCGGAGGGCATGCAGCCCGTCGGCCAGCCCGAAGCGCTCGCCGCGGAGCTTCGCGACTACCAGCTGCGAGGGCTGAACTGGCTCGCCCGCATGACCTCGCTGGGCCTCGGCGGTTGCCTGGCCGACGACATGGGGCTCGGCAAGACCATCACGCTGATCTCGCTGCACCTGCACCGTCAGACACAGCAGGACTCCGCCGGCCCGACGCTGGTGGTCTGCCCGACGTCGTTGATGGGCAACTGGCAGCGTGAAATCGAGAAGTTCGCGCCCGGCACACGCGTACGACGGTTCCACGGCGCCCAGCGCGGCCTGGAGGACCTGGCCGACGGTGAGTTCGTGCTGACTACCTACGGCACGATGCGGCTCGACGCGGAGAAGCTGGGGCGGACTTCCTGGGGCATGGTGGTCGCCGACGAGGCCCAGCACGTGAAGAACCCGTACTCGGCGACGGCCAAGCAGTTGCGGACCATCGAGGCACGCGCGCGTGTGGCGCTCACCGGAACTCCGGTGGAGAACAACCTCTCCGAACTGTGGGCCATCCTGGACTGGACCACGCCTGGACTGCTCGGCAGGCTCGGTACCTTCAGGACGCGCTACGCCCAGGCCGTGGAAGGCGGCTCGGACCCGGGCGCCGCCGAACGGCTGGGTCAGCTCGTACGCCCGTTCCTGTTGCGTCGACGCAAGTCGGACCCGGGGATCGCGCCGGAACTGCCACCGAAGACAGAGACGGACCGGGCAGTGGCCCTGAGCCAGGAACAGACAGGTCTCTACGAAGCGGTGGTTCGCGAGACCCTGGCGGAGATCGCGGAAGCCGACGGTTTCACGCGGCGCGGGCTGATCGTCAAGCTGCTCACCGCGCTCAAGCAGATCTGCAATCACCCCGCGCAGTACCTCAAGGAGGAGGAACCGCGCATCGCGGGCCGCTCCGGCAAGCTGGAGCTGCTCGACGAACTGCTCGACACGATCCTCGCCGAGGAAGCCGGCGTGCTCGTCTTCACGCAGTACGTCCAGATGGCGCGACTCATCGAGCGCCACCTCGCGGACCGCGGGGTCCCGTCGCAGTTCCTGCACGGCGGGACCCCGGTCGCCCGGCGTGAGGCAATGGTCCAGCGTTTCCAGAACGGCGAGGTGCCCGTCTTCCTGCTGTCCCTGAAGGCGGCGGGTACCGGGTTGAACCTGACACGTGCCGAGCACGTCGTGCATTACGACCGCTGGTGGAACCCCGCCGTCGAGGCGCAGGCCACCGACCGCGCGTACCGCATCGGGCAGACACAACCGGTGCAGGTCCACCGGCTGATCGCGGAGGGCACGATCGAGGATCGCATCGCCGAGATGCTGCTGCGCAAGCGTGAGTTGGCGGACGCCGTCCTCGGTGCGGGCGAGGCCGCCCTCACCGAGCTGACCGACGCCGAACTGTCGGATCTGGTGGAGCTTCGAGGGGGCACGCGATGAGTGACATCCATGACGACACGTACGGAACCGAAAACGACGACACGCGCGTGGACGCGCCCGCCCCTGAGCGCACGTTCGCAGCCATGCCGCCCGCGCACGGTCGTGCCTTCGCGCAGAGCTGGTGGGGTCAGGCCTGGCTGAAGGCGCTCGAAGAGACCGCGCTGGACAACGCCCAGCTGAAAGCGGGGCGCAAGCTGGCGCGCGCGGGCGCCGTGGGCGCCGTCTCGGTGCGGCCCGGCCGTATCACCGCGGTCGTCAAGGACTCCGACGGCACACCGCACCGGTCCGACGTGCTGCTCCAGGAGCTGAGCCCGGAGGAGTGGGACCGCTTCGCGGAGATGGCCATCGAGCGGGCCGGGCACATCGCGGCGCTCCTGGACCGCGACATGCCGCCCCACCTGGTGGAGGACTCGTCGGCCGCCGGCATCGACCTGCTGCCCGGCATCGGTGACCTGGAGCCCGAGTGTGACTGCGAGGCGTGGGACCACTGCGGGCACACATCGGCGCTCTGCTACCAGGTGGCACGCTTGCTCGATCAGGACCCGTTCGTCCTCTTGCTGATGCGGGGACGCGGGGAACGCGAGCTCCTCGATGAGCTCCAGGTACGCAGCGTCGCGCGGAGCGACGCGCCGCAGCGCAGTGAGGCGCCCCAGGGTGCCGTCCTGGAGGGCGTCAGCGCCACGCAGGCGTACGCGGAGGGCGACATCCTGCCTCCGCTGCCCGCTCCGCCCGAGCTGCCCTCAGGGCCCGGCCTGCCGCCGACGCTCGACACGGAGGCGGAGCCGGGTGCGGGCCTCGACGTGGCGGCGGTCGAGTTCCTGGCGACGCGGGCCGCAGCGGAGGCGTACCGTCTGCTGGCCGAGGCGCTGGCTCCGGGCCATGAAGAGCACGCCGTGCAAGCAGAGTTGCCCGCGGACGAGGACGCCGTGCGACTGGCCGCCGCGGAACCGGAGACCGAAGTGAAGAACCGGCTCGCGGCGGTGTCCGGGCGCGGACGCGAGGGTCTCGCGCTTGCGGTGCGGGCCTGGCGGTTCGGCGGCCGGGCGGGCCTGCACATACTGGAAGAGGAGTGGTCACCGGAGGCTGAGGCGCTGGCACGCGCGCGTACCGCACTGGACGCGGCCTGGGACGAGGGCGAACGGCCGCCGCTGCGGGCCTCGCACAACCACTGGACCGTGGTCGGCTCGAACGTGCAGTTGCGGCTTGGGCGTGACGGCCGCTGGTGGCCCTACCGAAAGGAACGCGGCCAATGGACCCCGGCAGGGCCGGCCGCGCACGATCCCGCCACTGTGCTGGCCGTGGCGAGCGGCAGTGAGTGAGGCGCTTCCGGCGAGTTGAGCCGGGCGCCGCCCCAGGAGCGCCTACCGGCGCGTGACGACCGTCCGACCGCGCGCCGGGAACACCGGCACGCGCGCTCCCCCTGACCAGCGATTGAGCGCGGCCACGTCATCGTCGACCGTAGAAACACGTCGGATCAGGGAGGTCTGACCACACGAGCTATTCGGGCTCACCATGGGGATGGCGAATTCATCGGCTCTGCCGGACGAGGCCCGGCTGAAGGGGGAGAATCAGGGACACTCTGCCGCACACGCACTGATCGGACCGGTGCGTGCCGACGCCGCCTCCCGCCCCTCGCGGGAGGCGGCGTCGGCGCGTCCGAGCCAGGGCAAAAGGCCGCACTGGACGTGGACACGGTGGTCTCCGGGAACGGTGACCCGATTTTTCGGACGGCGCGGCGGCCGCCTCGCGAGGAGCCGCCGCCTCAGCGGTGTGAAGATCAGGACAGCGGCTTGGTGAGCTTGTGCTCGCCCGCGCCGGCGTCTCCCGCCAAGCTGCACGCGACGTCATCGATGCCGATCCTGTAGCCGGAGACATCCGGGTACTGCACCAGAGTGCCTCGTACGGTGCCGGACGGCTGGCTGCGCGCCTTGCGTTCGAGCGGCTTGCGGCATAGTCGGACGCCGCCTTCTTCAGCTGCGCATTCGTCGTGTAGGAGCCCTTGAGGGTCGCGAAGGCCACCACTTCGGCATCGTGTGGGGTGCCACATGGCTTCTTCGCGGCGCGACCAGGCTTGCCGGCGTCGACGTCGAAGCAGTCGCCTGTCTTCAACCGGTAGTACGGGACTTCACCGGCCGCCGGTGTGGGGATGAGCGAATCGATGTCGCTCGGGAAGTCCGTCGGCAGCGAGGGGACCTCAGTCGGGAGGTCGGTGGGCACCTCGCTCGGCAGCTCCGAGGGGATGCTCAGGGAAGGCGTCGGCTCGGACTCCCTGCTGCTGCTCTCGATCGGCCTCTTCTTCTCCTTGCCGTCGCCGCCGTCCATGGCCACGAGGACGAGCGCGGCGACGGCCCCCACGGCCACGACGACCGCCAGCAGCACGAGGAGCCCCTTGTGCCGCCCTGGAGGCCCTCCAGGCGGCGGGCCGAACCCCCCGCCGCCCGCGGGAGGCGGGCCGACGGGAGGAGGAGGTGGCTGAGGCGGTACGGGCGGCATGGCCATACCGTCCAGAGTCGCCTCGAACCAGTCAGGAGGCGACCCCTACACGGAAGTTGCCGCGGGCTCGGCGGCGAACCCTAGCCGCGTACTCCCAAGAGGTGATCCATCGCCAGCTGGTCGAGGTGCTCGAACGCCATCCCGCGCTCGGCAGCCGCCTCCACGTCGAACGCCTCGAAGGCGCCCTGGTCGGAGAGCAGTCCGGAGAGACCGTCCTCGGCCGTGGGAACCGCCAGCTCGTCGAGGCGTGAGGCACGCAGCGCCTCCCGCACCTCGGGGTCGGCCCGGAAGGCGGCCGACCGCTCCCGCAGGATCAGGTAGTTGCGCATGCAGCCGGCGGCCGATGCCCAGACTCCTTCGTGGTCCTCCGTGCGCGGCGGCTTGAAGTCGAAGTGGCGCGGACCGTCGTAACCGCCCCTCTCCAGGAGGTCCACCAGCCAGAACGCGCTGCGCAGGTCCCCCGCGCCGAAGCGCAGGTCCTGGTCGTACTTGATGCCTGTCTGGCCGTTCAGGTCGATGTGGAAGAGCTTGGCCGCCCAGAGCGCCTGGGCGATGGAGTGCGGGAAGTTGAGGCCGGCCATCTGTTCGTGGCCCACTTCAGGGTTGACGCCGAACAGTTCGGGGCGCTCCAGGCGCTCGATGAAGGCCAAGGCGTGCCCGACGGTGGGCAGGAGGATGTCACCGCGCGGCTCGTTCGGCTTCGGCTCGATCGCGAAGCGCAGGTCGTAACCCTGGGACGTCACGTACTCGGACAGCAGGTCGAAGGCCTCCTTCATGCGGTCGAGCGCGTCGCGCACGTCCTTGGCGGCGCCGGATTCCGCTCCCTCCCTGCCGCCCCACGCCACGTACGTACGCGCGCCCAGCTCCACCGCGAGGTCGATGTTGCGGATGGTCTTGCGCAGCGCGTAGCGGCGTACGTCACGGTCGTTCGCGGTGAACGCGCCGTCCTTGAAGACGGGGTGCGTGAAGAGGTTCGTGGTGGCCATCGGCACGACGAGGCCCGTCGCGTCCAGGGCCTGCCGGAAGCGCTTGATGTGCCCCTCGCGCTCCGTGTCGGACGCCCCGAAGGGGATCAGGTCGTCGTCGTGGAACGTCACTCCGTAGGCACCCAGTTCGGCGAGGTGACGCACGGAGTCCGCCGGGTCGATCGCGCCCCGCGTGGCGTCGCCGAACGGGTCACGCCCCTGCCAGCCGACGGTCCACAGACCGAAGCTGAACTTGTCGTCCGGAGTGGGCTGGTAGTTCATGTACGGCTCCCTCGACTATTTCGTCATGGCCCTTTACAAATTAGTATCCGAGAGCCCCGCTGGGAAGGTCGTGGAGGAAACTACGGGGCAGCACCGGGGAAGAGCCGCAGGAACGGAGACCGGAATGTCATCAGCTCCATCGGCCCAAGGGCCTCTTGTCGTCGGCGTGGACACATCCACGCAGTCCACCAAGGCCCTGGTCATCGATGTGGCCTCCGGCCACGTCGTGGCGAGAGGCCAGGCCCCGCACCGGGTCAGCACGGGCGAGGGCCGCGAGAGCGACCCGCAGGAGTGGTGGGACGCGCTGTGTGCGGCCCTGGAGCAGTGCGGTCCCGCCGCGCGGGAGGCCGCCGCCGTGTCGGTCGGCGGCCAACAGCACGGTCTCGTGACGCTCGGCCGTGACGGCAACCCGGTCCGGCCTGCCCTGCTGTGGAACGATGTGCGCTCCGCCCCGCAGGCCAGGTCCCTCACCGAACGACTCGGCGGGCCCAAGGTGTGGGCGGACCGCGTCGGAAGCGTGCCGGGCCCCTCCTTCACCGTGACGAAGTGGGCCTGGCTCGCCGAGCACGAACCCTCGGCCGTCCGCGTCACGACCGCCGTACGCCTCCCCCACGACTACCTCACGGAACGCCTCACGGGACTCGGTACGACCGACCGTGGCGACGCCTCCGGCACGGGCTGGTGGGCGTCGGGCCCGGAGGCGTACGACGAGGAAATCCTCGGCATGGTGGGCCTCGATCCAGCGTTGCTCCCGCGCGTGGCCCGCCCCGGCGAGGTGGCCGGAACCGTGCGCGGCGGCGAACTGCCCTTCTCCAAGGGCACCCTGGTCGCACCCGGAACCGGCGACAACGCCGCGGCCGCCCTGGGGCTCGGGCTGCGACCCGGCACTCCGGTGCTGAGCCTCGGCACGTCCGGCACCGTGTACGCGGTCTCCGAGCGCCGCTCCGCGGATTCGACCGGCACCGTCGCGGGCTTCGCCGACGCGCGTGGCGACTGGCTGCCGCTGGCCTGCACGCTCAACTGCACGCTGGCCGTCGACCGGGTGGCCGCCCTCCTGAGCCTCGACCGCGAGGCGGTCGCACCCGGCGGCACCGCCACGCTCCTGCCCTACCTGGACGGAGAGCGGACCCCTGACCTGCCCCACGCCTCCGGCCTGCTGCACGGGCTGCGGCACGACACGACGCCGGAGCAGTTGCTGCAGGCCGCGTACGACGGGGCCGTGCACTCGCTGCTCGGAGCGCTCGACCTGGTCCTCGACGCGGACGCCGACAGGTCGACCCCGCTGATGCTGATCGGCGGCGGCGCGCGAGGGGCGGCCTGGCAGCACACCGTGCGACGTCTCTCCGGGCGCCCCGTGCAGGTTCCTCTGGCCCAGGAACTCGTCGCGATCGGTGCCGCGGCGCAGGCTGCGGGCGTACTGACCGGCGAGGACCCGGCGGCCATCGCCCGGCGGTGGGGCACCGCCGAGGGGCCCGTGCTCGACCCGGTGGAGCGGGACGAAGAGACGCTGTCCCGGATCTCCGGGGTACTCTCCGACGCGGCGGCGCTCCTGGACAGGGCGCCCAACGGGGAGTGAGGGCCGACCTGAGCATGACCGCACCGCTGCACGAGGATCGCCGGGGCGGGGCCGGTACGCCGCCTGGCGAGCAACGCCAGGGGGCTTCCGGACCGCCGCTGCGAGGGAGGCCCGGCACGCCACTGCTCGACACCCAGCAGGGAATGCGCCGCCGCAACCTCTCCCGGGTGATGTACGCCGTCGCCGCACACGGCCCTCTGTCCCGCGCCGCCGTGGCCTCCAGGATCGGCCTGACGCGGGCAGCCGTCTCCACGCTGGTGGACGAACTGATCCGGTCGGGCCACTTGGACGAGCTGGGCCCCGAGCGTCCCGGGCGGGTGGGCCGGCCAGGGTCCGCCCTCGCGATCAGCGCACGCGGACCCGTCGGCATCGGCGCCGAGGTGGGCGTCGACCATCTCGCGGCGTGCGCGGTCGACCTGCGCGGAGAGGTACGCGTGCGTGCCGTGCGGCGAGCCGGCAACCGCGACCGCTCCCCCGGTCCCGTACTCCAGGAGCTTGCCGCCCTGGTGCGAAGAGTGAGCGTGGAAGCGCTTGAGGCGGGCATGTCCCCCGCGGGCCTCGCGGTAGCCGTGCCCGGCCTCGTGGCCCGCGACTCACGAACGGTCGTACGTGCGCCCAACCTCGGCTGGCACGACATCGACCTCGCCCCGCTCCTCCCCGCCGAGCTACCGCTGACGGTCGACAACGAGGCGAACTTCGGGGCTCTCGCGGAGCTGTGGCTCGGCGAGGAGACCCCGGAGGACTTCCTGCACGTCTCCGCGGAGATCGGCGTGGGCGCCGCGCTGGTGGTCGACGGCCGGCTGCTGCGCGGGACACATGGCTTCGCGGGCGAGCTGGGCCACGTGCCGATATGGCCGGAAGGACCCGCCTGCCCCTGCGGCGGCCGAGGCTGTCTTGAGCAGTACGCCGGTCAGGAAGCAGTGCTGCGGGCGGTGGGCCTCGATGAGCGGGAGGACCGGGTGGAGCTGCTCGCGGAACGCGCCGACGCGGGGGACGAAACGGTACGCCGGGCGCTGAGCGACGCGGGCACCGCGATGGGTATCGCGCTCACCGGCGCCGTCAATCTTCTGGACCCGAGAGCCGTGGTGCTCGGCGGAGCCCTGTCACGCCTCGCGCCCTGGCTGCTGCCCGCGCTGGGGCGGGAGCTCGCCGAACGCACCGCGGGACGGGCCTGCCGGGTGACGGCGTCCACTCTGGGGTCGGACGGGCCGCTGCTGGGCGCGGCCCACTCGGTGGCGCGAGCCGTGCTGGACGACCCGGTGGGAGCGGGCGCGGGAGGCGGTTGATCACTCGGGTGTGATCCGGCGACACGGAAACGGCACATCAACCGCCCCATACCCCCGTAGGAGTGACCGGGATATCCACAATCACGCGACCGCCCACAGATGTGGGTTTCGCTCTTCCGCCCCAACCAGCGGGCGCTTTAACGTAATTCACGTGAGGCGCCACCGCACTGGCAGTACGGGCGCCTCGCGGACCGGGGGATTCCCGCATGTCGCGAGAGAGCAACCCGGCGCCATGCCGTGGCGTCGGCGGGTTGTGTGAGGCTCTGTCACATAGCCACACCGCAGCGTTCCGCAACTGGCGTTCCCGTACCGGTCCCCGACCGTTCGACGGCCCGTCCGGCCAGAGTGGAGCAGTACAGCGATGAGCGACCCCAGGATTCTGACCGTGCGGCCCGATCCGGGCGAGTACGCCTGGACGTTCGGCGGCGCACCGCCCATGGCGCGCGTCTCGCCGGGCACGGTCCTCGACCTCTTCACAGAGGACTGCTTCGCCGGGAAGGTGCGCTCGGAGAAGGACCTGGTCTCCGAGGTCTGCGAGTTTCCGTTCCTCAATCCGCAGACCGGCCCCTTCTATGTGGAGGGTGCGGAGCCGGGTGACACCGTCGCCGTGCACTTCGTGTCCATCGAGCCCGCACGCGACTGGGCGGCCTCCACGACGGTTCCGCTGTTCGGCGCCCTGACGTCCACGCACTCCACCGCCTCGCTCCAGCCGCCACTGCCCGAAGCCGTATGGATATGGCAGCTCGACCGGGCCAGACGCACCGCTCGGTTCACCGCGCGCGACGGTGATTTCGAGAAGGAGCTGCCGATGGACCCCATGCACGGCACGGTCGGTGTCGCCCCGGCCAACCTGGAGGTGCGCTCCGCTCTGGTGCCGGATGCCCACGGCGGGAACATGGATACGCCCGAGATGCGAGCCGGCGTCACCTGTTACCTCGGGGTGAACGTCGAGGGAGCCCTGCTGAGCCTGGGCGACGGCCACGCGCGACAGGGGGAGGGGGAGACGTGTGGGGTCGCCGTCGAGTGCGCCATGAACACGATGGTGATCGTCGAGCTCCTGAAGGGGGTGGCCACTCCCTGGCCGCGCCTGGAGTCCGACACGCACATCATCTCCACCGGTTCGGCGCGTCCGCTGGAGGACGCGTTCCGCATATCGCAGCTCGACCTGGTGCAGTGGCTCGTCCGTGACTACGGCTTCAGCGAGCTGGACGCCTACCAGTTCGCGACGCAGACGGTGGAGTCGCCGCTCGCCAACGTCTGCGACACCAACTACACATGCGTGGCGAAGATCCGCAAGGAGTGGCTGCCCGAGCGTGAGACACACCGCGGTCTGCATGCTCATCTGCGCGAGGTGGCCGCCTCGCTCCCCCGCGGGAAGTGAGGCGACACCCGGAAAGCATGAGCCTCAGTAGCCTCGCGTCCGCAAGGGATACGGCCCGCCGCCCCACGTCCCACCAAGCGGACACCGTCCTTGTCAACGCCGAGATCGGAGGTGCCTCCGGACAACACCAGCCGCACCAGCCGCACCAGCCGGTGGCCGTGGCCTATCCGGGCTGACAGCCCGCACGGCCTCTCACGATCAGCGCAGTCGAGCCGTTCCCCCACCGAGAGGCAGTTCCGTCATGGATCGAGAAAGACAGTTCCCGAACAGGCGCCGGCTGTTGCAGGGCGCGGTCGCGGCCGCCGTGCCGGCAGCGTTCCTGTCCCCCTCGTCCGCGCTCGCCGGCTCCCGGACGGCCGACGGCTCCCAGGCGGTCGACTATCCGGGCGCCGAATGGGTGCCGGCCAGCACCTCCAACTACACCGCCGCCAACCGTCCCAGCACCTACGCCATCGGCTACGTGATCATCCACGTCACCCAGGAGACGTATGCGGACACACTGGCCATCTTCCAGAACCCGGCGAAGCAGGTCTCGGCTCACTACGTGGTGCGCTCCAGGGACGGTCACATCGCCCAGTGCGTCCGCAACCGCAATGTCGGCTGGCATGCGGGCAACTGGTCCTACAACACACGCAGCATCGGAATCGAGCATGAAGGATGGGTCGACAAACCGGAGTACTTCACGCACGCCATGTACGAGCAGTCAGCTGCTCTGACCGCCGCCATCTGCACCAAGTACGGCATCCCGAGGGACCGCGAGCACATCATCGGGCACCATCAGGTGCCCGGGTCGGACCATACGGACCCCGGTCCGTACTGGGACTGGTCGAGGTACATCCGCCTCGTCAACTCCGTCTGAGGCGGTCTGAGGCGGTCTGAGGCGGCCGGTCCGGCGTACCAGTGGCCGGGAGGCCGAGGGATCTGTTCCCTGCGGCACGCTTGTCGGCTCTCGTTCCCGGGGCGACGATGGCAGCACCGCATCGCCGTTCCCGGGAGGCCGACTTGACCGATCCATGGGTGGCCTTGGCTCCGGGTGCCGATCCCGCCGAGCGGGTGCGGGTGCTGCGCCAGGCGCACGAGAGGTTCACCGCGGGCGGGACGGTCGTCAGGCCGGTGCGTTCAGTCGTCGCGGACTCCTGGCGCAGGTCGGCGAGGGCCCGGGTCAGTCCGGAGGGAGCAGGGGCCGCGGTGGAGCTCACGGACGGGGACCTCGGCGCGTACCGGGCCGAGCATCCGTTGGCGAGGGTGATGCCGCTGTTCCGCGAGTTGATGGGGACCTTCGCCGCGGACGGGGAGCACCTGCTGGCCGTCTGCGATGCCCAGGGCAGGCTGTTGTGGGTCGAGGGGCACTCGGTGACGCGGCGGCGGGCGGGGCGGATGAACTTCGTACCGGGTGCCCGGTGGGCGGAGGCGGACGTGGGGACCAACGCCCCAGGCACGGCGGTGGCCGTGGGGCGGCCGGTGCAGGTGTTCGCCGCGGAGCACTTCATGCGGACGGTGCAGCCGTGGACGTGCGCAGCGGCTCCGGTGCACGATCCGCGAACCGGGCGGCTGATCGGGGCGGTCGACATCACCGGGGGTGACGGCCTGGCGCACCCGCACAGTCTCGCCTTCGTGCAGGCGGTCGCCAGGGCGGCGGAGTCGCAACTCGCGCTGCTGTCACCGCCGGTGAGCAGCGGGGCCGCGCTGGAGCTGACGGTGCTGGGGCGGGATGAGGCACTGTTGCTGGCGGGAGGGCGCAAAGTGCGCCTCAGCCGTAGGCACAGCGAGATCGTCGTATTGCTGGCCCGTCACCCGGAGGGGCTGAGTGCGGACGAACTGCTGTTCGCGCTGTACGAGGACGAGTCGGTGCCTCAGGTGACGCTGCGGGCGGAGATGGCACGGTTGCGGCGGGTGCTCGGGGCGGATCTGCTGCGGTCACGTCCGTATCGGTTGGCGGTGCCGGTCGAGTGTGATGCCGACACGGTCGAGCGTCGTCTGGGGGCAGGGGCGGTGACGGCTGCGGTAGCCGCGTATGCCGGGCCCTTGCTGCCGCAGTCCCAGGCGCCGGCGCTGGTCAGGCTGCGGCGCAGGCTCGCCGAGCAGCTCCGGGCCGCGCTCGTCGCCCGCGATGATCCTGATCTGCTGGCGGACTGGGTACGTACGCCGTGGGGCGAGGACGATCTGGGCGTGTGGAGGGCCCTGGCGGCGCTGCGGCCGACGCCGTCGGTCCTGTCCCGACTGCGGGCGCTAGACGCCGAATTGGCCTCGACCGGTCGAGCCTGACCGCCACCACCGCCGCCCACTGCGTTACTCGTAGCGTGCCGTGCCGCATTGTCCCGCGCCGCGCCGCACCGCACCGCGCCTCCCGGACCGCGCCGCACCGTCCCGGGCCACTCCGCACCGCGTCGCAGTGAGCTTCTCGCCAGGCCACACAGCGGGTACCGGTTTCAGGTTGCCTTTTGCTCTGGTCAGCAGGCAGACGGCACGGGGAAAGCGGGCAGGCGGGAGCGGGAGGTGATGGTCCGCGGACTGCCTGGGAGGCATCGGTGGCGCTCGGCTCAGAGCGGGCGCTGGTAGCGGAGCTCCGTGAGCGTGGTCCCGTCGTAGACGTCGTCCTGGGTCACGCCATCGGCCTGGTAGCCGACCCGTTCGTAGAAGCGTCGGGCTCGGTGGTTGTCGCGTAGGACCCAGAGGGCTGATACCGCGAAGCCCTGGCCCTTCAGCTGAGCGTGCGCCTCGTCCAGGAGGGTCCGGCCGATGCCCTGGCCCGTCAGTCCCGGCGAGATGTACAGAGCGTAGATTTCTCCCGCCTTCGCCTGCCCCGGGTTCACCCCTTCCGGATCCATCCCTTCCGGATCCATCCCTTTCCAATCCACCGGATTCGCGTTTCCCGGATTCGCCTTTCCCGGGCCGGTTGTCTCGCTCCGGCACGGCCCGAAGCAGATCCATCCCACCGGGACGTGGTCATGGAGTGCCACGAGATCTCGTGACGTGCGGTCGGGGTGGGATAGCCACTGACGACGTTGTCCGGCGTCTCCCTCCACCGACATGGCGTCCAAGTACGTCTGGGGAACGATGCCGGCGTACGCCGCCCGCCATCCTCTGACTCGGATCGTCGAGACGGCCTCGATGTCGGCCGCGTCCATCTCTCGCACCTGCACCATCGCGTCACCGTAAGCGCACCGGCGCCTCAGGGCGAAGTGCTTTATTCGACCCCCCACACCTGCGCCGGCGAGAGCCTTCTCGTGACAGACGATCTCTTCCCGTGCTCCTGCAACGTCGACGCAACCTTGGTGTCCCTAGCCTCCCAGCGCGAGCTGCCCGAGGGTGGGCAGCGTTCCTCGGGAGGCAAGTCAAGATGACCCGTTACGCAGCGCCCGGCACCGAGGGTGCGATCGTCTCCTACCAGTCCCGCTATGACCACTTCATCGGCGGCGAGTACGTGGCGCCCGCGCGCGGCCAGTACTTCGAGAACCCGAGCCCGGTCAACGGGCAGCCGTTCACCGAGATCGCCCGCGGCACCGCCGAGGACGTGGAGCGGGCTCTCGACGCGGCACACGCGGCGGCGCCTGCCTGGGGACGGGCCTCCACGACCGAGCGGTCGGACGTCCTGCGCAAGATCGCCGACCGGATGGAGGCCAATCTCGAACAGCTCGCCGTCGCCGAGAGCTGGGAGAACGGCAAGCCGGTCCGCGAGACGCTGGCGGCCGACATTCCGCTCGCGATCGACCACTTCCGCTACTTCGCCGGGGTCATCCGCGCGCAGGAGGGGACCCTGAGCGAGGTCGACGAGGACACCATCGCGTACCACTTCCACGAGCCGCTCGGCGTCGTCGCACAGATCATCCCGTGGAACTTCCCGATCCTCATGGCGACGTGGAAACTGGCGCCGGCGCTGGCCGCCGGGAACGCCGTCGTCCTCAAGCCCGCGGAGCAGACGCCGGCCTCCATCCACTACTGGATGAGTCTGGTCGCCGATCTGCTGCCGCCGGGAGTCGTCAACATCGTCAACGGGTTCGGGGTCGAGGCGGGCAAGCCGCTGGCCTCCAGCCCGCGCGTCGCCAAGGTGGCGTTCACCGGGGAGACGACCACGGGGCGGTTGATCATGCAGTACGCCTCGGAGAACATCAAGCCCGTCACCTTGGAGCTCGGCGGCAAGTCGCCCAACATCTTCTTCGACGACGTGTGGGCGGCTGACGACGACTTCAGGGACAAGGCCCTGGAGGGCTTCACGATGTTCGCCCTCAACCAGGGCGAGGTCTGCACGTGTCCGTCGCGGGCCCTCGTGCAGCGCGGGCAGTACAGCGAGTTCCTGGAGGCGGCGGTCGCCAGGACCGAGCAGATCAAGGCCGGGCATCCGCTCGACACCGACACGATGATCGGCGCGCAGGCTTCCAACGACCAGTTGGAGAAGATCCTCTCCTACCTGGACATCGGCCAGCAGGAGGGCGCCAAGGTCCTCACGGGCGGGCAGCGGATCGATTATGACGGGGAGCTTGCGGGCGGCTACTACGTCCAGCCCACCATCTTCGAGGGCGACAACCGCATGCGGATCTTCCAGGAGGAGATCTTCGGTCCCGTCGTCTCGGTCGCGTCGTTCAACGACTTCGACGACGCCATCAAGATCGCGAACGACACGCTCTACGGCCTGGGCGCAGGGGTGTGGACACGCGACATCAACACCGCCTACCGGGCGGGCCGGGCCATCCAGGCGGGCCGCGTCTGGACGAACTGCTACCACGCGTATCCCGCGCACGCGGCGTTCGGCGGCTACAAGCAGTCGGGCATCGGACGCGAGACGCACAAGATGATGCTGGAGCACTACCAGCAGACGAAGAATCTTCTGGTGTCGTACTCGGCGAAGAAGCTCGGCTTCTTCTAAGGGTACGAAAAAAGGCGCCTGCCCTGGGCTTTTGCCCGTCAGGCGCCTTCCACTCGGCCCGCTCGGCGCAGAGCCCGGTTTGTATGGTAATTACCAGTTCCTCCCTCCGCTATCGTGTTCCTGACCAGCTCTTCCGGTCTGTTTCCGGTCCCAGATCCCGGCTCACCCGGCAGACGCCCCACCCTGGCTGACGCGGTCCCACTCCGCCATGGACTGCTCGATGAGGCGGTCGGGCTGCTCCCGGACGCCGCCCAGGAACTTGGCGTAGTGACGGAAGGAAGAGGCCCTCGATGCTCTGACCCGCGCGGCGAGCGCAAGGGGCCGGGCCCACACCGGAGTGGAGCCAGAACGAGATCCCGGCGTGCCGGAGGTCGTAGGGCCGCTTGGCCAGGCCGGAGGCGAGTTCCGTGCGGGTCAGGACATACTTCCGTCTCCGCCGGACGCATGGCCGCGTAGTACATGCAGCCGAAGAACGCCTCAAGGTGAGGACCGCGCCCACGCGACTCGGCGACCGCCGTGAGCAGGCGACCTGAGCCAGATTGGGGACGGCAACCGGGTCCACCTCCTCGTCGACCGCCGGAGCGCTCCACCGGAGCCCCTTGAGGGGGTTCTCCGTGAAGTAACCCTTCTCCACAGCACTTGTTGAACGCCTACGAGTACAAAGCACCCCGCAGCACCCGTGGCTCCGGACAACTTGCGCCCCGGTGCACCAGAGCGGGCGTGATCGTGGCGAATGCGTCGGCCAGGGTGCGGCGGGCGTTCCCCGGCGTGCGGTCCCACCGCTGGTCGAGGTATTCGTGGGCAAGGTCGTACCACGTCGTCCGCTGCTTGATAGCCCGCAGCTCGGACGCCGGCAGGCCCGTGTGCTCGTCGAACGGCTCGCCATCGCGCGCCGCCGTCATGAGCTTCGCATGCCTGCTCTCGGTGAGCCCGACAGTGCTGAACGATTCTGCTTCCCACCAGGCGTCCAGGTCTGCGCGACGGCACCGGAGTTCGCCATTGGGCAGCTTGATCGTGTGGGGGGGGCTTGCCCGCGAGCGCGCATTCGGTAGAACGCTGACGGACTCATGCGGATCTCCGCCAGAACCTCGGCGAGCTTCAGGAAGGGAGGGCGAACCATGCGATGTCACCTTCATGTGCGTCAAGGCTTTACGCCGGAATGCGTGCGGCGCTGCCAACTACGTCCGCACGGGCTCCACCGCCAAGCACATCCGCACGCGAACACCATCAACGCTCTGGAGAATTCCCGGTTTCGCTGACCGGGGGTCGTCTGATATGTATCGCCCAGCACGAAGCGAAGCACCCCTGGCGCTTGTGTCGCCTGCTTCAGCAAGCCGGATGATAGGACCGGAGAGCAAGGGTCGCTCCATCCGTGACCAGCAACAGAAGCCCGTCTTCGGTGAGTCGCCTGAGGCGACGGGCCACCACACGCTCGGAGGAGCCAAGGGATTGGGCGACGTTCGAGTTGCGGCTCCGAGGTGCACCTCGATGTGCGCGAAGGCCGCTCGATCACGACGATAGCCCCGCTGCACCAGGTTCTCGCCGAACAGTCCGGTCGCGCAGACGCATAGACACAGCGCCGCGAAAAGGGCACCTAATTCTTCCGTCTCCTGTGCGGTCCACGCATTCAGAACGCCGGGCCAAGAGGATGAGGGAAGCGAAGTGGGCGGATCGGAGAGCGGGATTCGACAGATTTACCTCCTTTAGACGGGCCTCCACGGTGAGACCGATGGGGACGGAAGTCGGGGCTGCCAAGGTGCCCGACCTGCCTGCCGGTCGGTCCGGAGGCCCGCATCCCTTGACTGACCAGCAGCGGCGAGGCCAGTGTCCGCAGGGCCGGGGTGTGGGCGAGTTCGCCCTTGGCGGCGAAGCCACGTTCGGCCGGGATGCGGGCTTGGAACCGTGCGGGCCACGGTCGCCTTGGATGCTTCGCAGTGCGCGAACCGGGGGAAGTCCACCCAGTACGGGCTCTGACCCAACAGCCGGTACCTGTCCAGGACATATCGTCGTACGGGCGCGATTCGCCCTGCTTGACCGGGATGGCATAGGTCTGCCCGCAGTCGTTGCCGGTGTCGACCTCGTTCATGCCGCCCATGCCGCTGGGGTCGTAGACAGAGGCCCGGGCGAACTCGTCACAGGACACCTTGTCGGTGGAGCTGGTCTCGGTGACCTTGCCGGCATCCGGGTGGCCATAGCTGGCCGCCCAGCCGTCAGGGCGGATCACCTCGCGGTTGTCGTCCGGATTGCGGTTGTGCCGGTCCCTGTCCGCGGAGGGGAGGCAAAGCCCGAGCTGTCGTCATTTTCGTCAGTACTCCGCAAGTTTCGACCCAACTCCTTGACAGGTGCACCCCACTACAGCACTTTGGGAGCGCTCCCACGACTTCAAGACTTGCACTGTCTCCCATCAGGGTCGCGGGGAGGGGACGGAGCGTCGCGACCGGCTGGACCCCCGTCGCAGGGCTTCGGTGAAACCCGAGCAACCCCCTCCCGCATTCGGAGAGAGGAACCAGCATGACGCTGGCACCCACACCCCCCGCCCGAAGACGGGCGTCTCGGAGCGTCGCCGCCCTGATCGCCACCCTCGCCCTGGCGGCGGCCGCGATCGGGCTCACGCCGTCGCCGGCGTCCGCGGCCGAGCCGCGGACGCTGCATCAGCTCGCCGACGCCAAGGGCAGGTACTTCGGCTCGGCGACCGACAACGGGGAACTGTCCGACGCCCCGTACACCCAGATCCTGGGCTCCCAGTTCGGTCCGATCACCCCCGGCAACTCCATGAAGTGGGACAGCACCGAGCGCACCCAGGGGCAGTTCAGCTTCGCGGGCGGCGACCAGGTCGTGGACTTCGCCCAGGCGCACGGCCAGAGCGTTCGCGGCCACACCCTGGTGTGGCACAGCCAGCTGCCCGGTTGGGTGGGGCAGCTGCCCGCCTCGCAGGTGCGCCCCGCCATGGAGAACCACATCGCCGAGGTCGCCGGCCACTACCGCGGCAAGGTGTCCGCCTGGGACGTCGTCAACGAGCCCTTCAACGAGGACGGCAGCTTCCGCGACTCGCCGTTCCACAACGCCATGGGCAAGGATTTCATCGCCCACGCCCTGCGCGCCGCCCGGGCCGCCGACCCCGACGCCAAGCTGTACATCAACGACTACAACGTCGAGGGGATCGGCGTGAAGAGCGACGCGCTCTACGCCCTCGCCCGCGATCTGAAGGCGGCGGGCGTGCCACTCGACGGTGTCGGGCTGCAGGCTCATCTGGCGATCCAGTACGGATTCCCGAACCAGATGCGGCAGAACATCGAGCGCTTCGCCGACCTCGGCCTCGACGTGGCCATCACCGAGCTCGACGTGCGGATGCAGTTGCCGAAGGACTCGGCGAAGGAG
The DNA here is from genome assembly GCF_040654435.1 of Streptomyces sp. NPDC050703. Lineage (NCBI taxonomy): Bacteria > Bacillati > Actinomycetota > Actinomycetes > Kitasatosporales > Streptomycetaceae > Streptomyces > Streptomyces sp. NPDC050703. The sequence continues at coordinate 30,834 of NZ_JBFAHX010000010.1, read as the reverse complement.
GCCACCCAGGCCGACTACTACCGCCGGGTCACCGAGGCCTGCCTGGCCGTCACCCGGTGCGTCGGGATCACGGTCTGGGACTACACCGACAAGTACTCCTGGATCCCCGGCGTCTTCGACGGCGAGGGTTCGGCCCTCCCGTGGGACGGGAACCTGCAGCCCAAACCCGTCGTCATGGACGCGATCCGCAAGGCCCTCGGCGACACCGGCGCGGTCGACACCCAGGCCCCCAGCGTGCCGTCGGAGCTGCGGGTGACCGGCACCACATCGACCTCCGTCTCCCTGACGTGGAACGCCGCCACCGACGACACGGGCGTCACCGGGTACGACGTCCACCGCGGCGGCACGAAGGTGGGGACGGCCTCCGGTACGTCCTTCACCGACAGCGGGCTCGCCGCCTCCACCGCGTACGCCTACACGGTGCGGGCCCGCGACGCCGCCGGGAACGCCTCGGCGCAGTCCGCCCCGGTGAGCGCGACGACGCGGCCGGCGGGGACGGGCGACGGCGATCTGAAGGTCCAGTACAAGAACAACGACCAGTCCGCCGGCGACAACTCGATCAAGCCCGGACTGCAGCTGGTCAACACCGGTGACTCGGCCGTCGATCTCTCCAAGGTGACCGTCCGCTACTACTTCAGCAGCGGGTCCGGCGCCACGACGTACAGCACTTGGTGCGACTGGGCGGTGCTCGGCTGCGGGAAGCTCACGCACCGGATCGCCGCGATGAGCGGCCCGAAGGTCGGTGCCGACCACTACCTGGAGGTGGGCTTCGCCGCCACGGTGGGCAGCCTCGCCCCGGGGGCCTCCAGCGGCGAGGCACAACTGCGGTTCAACAAGAGCGACTGGTCGAACTTCAGCGAGGCCGACGACTACAGCCGCGGTACGAACACCTCCTTCGCGGATGCGCCGAAGATCACCGTCCACCTCGACGGCCGGACGGTCTACGGCACCACCCCCTGAACCGCGGTCCGGGCGGCCGGCCCCGCCCGCCCCGACCGTTCCGCCGGCACCACCACCACTCCCACCCGGAGCCCCTCTTGGAGGACCTGTGTCCGCACATTCCGAATCACCCGAAAGACCTGAAAGATCCGCGTTACTCTCCCGGCGTTCCTTCGTCGGCGTGACCGGCGGCGCGCTCGTCGCCCTCGGCGCCGGGCAGGCGTTCGCGCGGGCTGCCGAGGCCCCGGCCGGGTCCGCCGCGCAAGCGACCGCCGCCGCCGCCGACGGCCCCTACACGGAGGCCTTCCTCACTCAGTACAACAAGATCAAGAGCCCGGACAGCGGCTACTTCAGCCCGGACGGCATCCCGTACCACTGCGCCGAGACCCTGATCGTCGAGGCTCCCGACCACGGCCACCAGACGACCTCCGAGGCGTTCAGCTTCTGGATCTGGCTGGAGGCGGCGTACGGCCGGGTCACCGGCGACTGGGCCCCGTTCAACAAGTCCTGGGAGGTCGCCGAGGCCTCGATCATCCCGCCGCACATCGACCAGCCCACCAACGACTCGTACACCCCCTCCAAGCCCGCCACCTACGCGCCCGAGCATCCGCAGGTCACCAGCTACCCGTCCGAGCTGAACGCATCCGTCTCCGTCGGCTCCGACCCCATCGCCGCCGAACTCGCCTCCGCGTACGGGACGATGGACGTCTACGGCATGCACTGGCTGATGGACCTCGACAACGTCTACGGCTTCGGCAACAAGCCAGGCACCGGCGACGAGCTCGGCCCCGGCAAGATGGCGTCCTTCATCAACAGCTACCAGCGCGGCGCGCAGGAATCGGTCTGGGAGACCATCCCGCAGCCCAGCACCGACCTCTTCAAGTACGGCGGCCCCAACGGTTACCTCGACCTCTTCGTCAAGGACTCCTCGTACGCGAAGCAGTGGAAGTACACCAACGCCCCCGACGCCGACGCGCGCGCCGTGCAGGCCGCGTACTGGGCGCTGACGTGGGCGACGGCGCAGGGCAAGGCGAGCCAGGTCTCCGCCTCCGTGGCCAAGGCCGCGAAGATGGGCGACTACCTGCGCTACTCGATGTTCGACAAGTACTTCAAGAAAATCGGCGACTGCACCAGCCCGACCGGCTGCCCGCCCGCCTCAGGCCGCGATGCCCAGCACTACCTGCTGTCCTGGTACTACGCCTGGGGCGGCTCCGCAGGCACCGGCGGCGGCTGGGCCTGGCGCATCGGTGACGGCATCGCCCACCAGGGCTACCAGAACCCCCTCGCCGCCTGGGCGCTGTCCACCGTCCCCGCCCTCACTCCCAAGTCACCGACGGCGAAGAGCGATTGGCAGAAGTCGCTCACCCGGCAGCTGGAGTTCCTGCGCTGGCTCCAGTCCTCCGAGGGCGGGCTCGCCGGCGGCTGCTCCAACAGCTGGGACGGCCACTACGGCACCCCGCCGTCCGGCACACCGACCTTCTACGGTATGGCGTACGACTGGCAGCCCGTCTACCACGACCCGCCGAGCAACAACTGGTTCGGCTTCCAGGTCTGGTGCATGGAGCGTGTCGCCCAGTACTACTACGTCACCAACAACACGACCGCCAAGGCGGTTCTCGACAAGTGGGTGGCCTGGGCCTCCGCGGAGACCACCGTCGGCGCCGACGGCAGCTACCGCTTTCCCGCCACCCTGCGCTGGACCGGTGCTCCCGACACCTGGAACGCCACGAACCCCGGCGCCAACACCGGCCTGCACGTGTCGGTCGTCGACTACGGCGACGACGTCGGCGTGGGCGCGGCGCTGTCCATGACCTTGATCTATTACGCCGCGAAGTCCGGGAACGCCGACGCCGCCGGACTCGCCAAGTCCCTGCTCGACGCCATGGCCGAACACGCCGACGCCAAGGGCATCGCCGTCCCCGAGACCCGCCGCGACTACGACCGCTTCGACGACCCGGTGTACTTCCCTGCGGGCTGGTCCGGCACCTCCCCGCAGGGCGTGAAGCTGGGCTCCGGCACGACCTTCCTCGGCATGCGGCCTTGGCTCAAGCAGGAGCCGGGCTGGTCGAAGGTGCAGACGTACCTCGACGGCGGCGCCCCGCCGGTCTTCACGTACCACCGCTTCTGGGCGCAGGCGGCGCTGGCGCTCTCCTTCGCCTCGTACGCCGAGCTCCTCGGCGACGAGGGCGGCCCCGGCGGCGGCGACACCACCGCGCCGACCGTTCCGACCGGTCTGACGGTGACGGCGACGACCGGCACCAGCGTGTCGCTGCGCTGGTCGGCGTCCACCGACGACACCGGCGTCGCGGCGTACGACGTCTACCGCGACGGCACCCCGGTCGGCACCCCTACCGCGACCACCTACACCGACACCGGGCTCTCCGCCTCCACCGCGTACCACTACCGGGTCGCCGCCCGCGACGCCGCGGGCAACGCCTCCGCGCTGTCCGCCGAGGTCACCGGCACGACAAAAGCCGGCGGCGGTACGGGCGGGGCCAAGGTCCAGTACAAGAGCACCGATTCCAACGCCACCGACAACGCCCTGCGCATGTCCCTGAAGGTCGGCAACACCGGCGGCGGCGCGCTCAGCCTCTCCACGGTGACCGTCCGCTACTACTTCACCGGCGACGGCGGCCCGTCCACGTACAGCACCTGGTGCGACTGGGCGATGCTCGGCGCCGCCAACATCACCCACCGGGTGGTCGCCATGAGCAGTCCGAAGACCGGCGCGGACCACTACCTGGAGGTCGGCTTCAGCGCCGGCGCGGGCAGCGTCGCCGCGGGCGGCGACTCCGGCGAGATACAGCTGCGCGTGCACAGGAGCAATTGGTCGAACTTCAACGAGACCGACGACTACAGCCGCGGCACCAACGCGTCGTTCGCGGACGCCTCCAAGATCACCGCGTATGTCGGCGGCGAGCTCGTCTGGGGGACGGCGCCGTGAGGGGACGACGCCCGCGCGGCGCCCTCGCCGGCACCGCCGCGGGCATCCTGCTCGCCGGGCTCGCCCTGTTCACCGGCGCGGGCTCGGCGGCGGCCGCGCCGGTCACCGACTGCACCCAGTGGGGCACCACCGAGTTGCAGGGCGGCGCGTACACGTACCAGCAGAACGAGTGGAACTCCTCGGCCCGCCAGTGCGTCAGCGTGGACACCACGACCGGCGCCTGGAAGCTGACCGAGGCGAACTTCTCGCTCACCACGGCGGGGCCGCCCGCCACCTATCCGTCCAGTTACAAGGGCTGCCACTGGGGCGCGTGCACCGTGAACAGCGGCCTGCCGATCCGGGTGAGCGAGCTGGGCGGCGCCCGGTCGACGTTCGACACCACGCAGGTCGCCTCCGGTGCCTGGAACGCCGCGTACGACCTGTGGTTCAACTCCACGCCCACCACCGACGACCAGCCGGACGGCACCGAGTTGATGATCTGGATCAATCACCGCGGCGGCGTCCAGCCCATCGGCTCCCGTACGGCGACGATCACCGCGGACGGCCGGACGTGGGACGTGTGGACCGGTCCCGGCGCGTCCGGGTGGAAGGTCATCTCGTACGTATTGCAGGGCGGTGCCACCGCGGTGACCGACCTCGACGTGAAGCGCCTCGTCGACGACGCCGCCGCGCGCGGACAGATCAACCCCGCGCACTACCTGATCGACGCCGAGGCCGGCTTCGAGATCTGGCAGGGCGGCCAGGGACTGGGGGTGAACTCCTTCTCGTTCGACGCCCGCAAGGGCTCGGGCGGCGGGGACACCACGCCGCCGACCGCGCCCAGCAACCTGCGTTCCACCGGCGCGAGTTCGTCGTCCGCCTCGCTGGCCTGGGATCCCGCCACGGACGACGTCGGCGTTACGTCGTACGACGTCTACCGCGGCGGCACGCGAGTCGGCTCCACCGGCGGCACGACGTACACCGACACCGGACTGACGGCGTCCACCGCGTACAGCTACACCGTGCGCGCCCGGGACGCGGCCGGGAATGTCTCGCCGCCCACCGGTCCGGTGAGCGTCACCACCGAGTCCGGCGGCGGGACCGGCACCGGCAATCTGAAGGTGCAGTACAAGACGAGCGACACGAGCGCCACGGACAACACCATCGGGATGAACCTGAAGGTGGTCAACACCGGCAGCGGTACGCGGAGTCTGAAGGACGTCGAGATCCGCTACTGGTTCGACGACTCGGCCTCCTCGTACACCACCTGGTGCGACTGGGCACAGATCGGCTGCTCGAACCTCACCCACTCGGTGTCGACGAACGGCACCACGACCGGAGCCAACCGCTACCTCAAGGTCAACGTCACCGACGGCACACTCGCCCCGGGCGCCTCGACCGGCGACATCCAACTGCGACTGCACCGCAGCGACTGGTCGAACCTCAACGAGGCCGACGACTACAGCCACGGCACCGCCAGCACATACACGGACGCACCGAAGATCGGCATCTACTCCGGCGGCCGGCTGCTGTGGGGCACCGCCCCGTAACCCGCAAGGCCTGACGCACGTACGGCACGACGCGCCCCCGGTGCCCTTCCGCCCCGGGGGCGCCGAGCCGAGCGCGGCCTCCGGCGTGCCCACTCGGGCCCCGGAGCCTTTCACGTCACCGCCTCGACAGGGGTGTTGACGTTTCCGGAAGACTTTCGGGAAAAGGCCGAAAGTCTTCCGCGCACGGCATTGACCGGGCTCCGTCAAGCGACCCATTATTCCTGCGTCCGACGATCCGACTGTCGTTCGGTATATCGACCAAAGCTCGGGATGATCCGGCCTGGACCGGACAGTCGGCCCCCCCATGCAAGGAGTCGCACATGTCGTTGAGTCGACGCACCTTCCTCGGCCTGACCGCGGCCGCGACAGCGGGCCTGAGCTCCCCCCTGCTCGGCTCCGCACTTCACCCCGCCTCCGGCGCCGAACTCTCGGCTCCCGACACGGAGTTCGCCGTCGGAGTGCGTCAGTTCAACTGGAGCCGCGGCGCCCGCTCGCTGTACACCAAGGTCTTCTACCCCACCCCCGGCGCCCCCGGCGGAGCCCCCGTTCCCAACGCCCCTGTCGCCGACGGGCTGTTCCCCGTCGCCGAGTGGAACCACGGCATGGGCGGCAACTCCGACTCCTACGCCTCGCAGACCCACGCGATAGCCTCCGCCGGCTTCATCTGCCCAGCCCCCTCGATCTCCGACAACACGAACATCGGTTCTGTATACGGAGGGCAGTGGTCGAGGGACGTCTCCGAGGTCATCACCCGGACCCTGGCCCTGAACGGGAGCGGCCCCTTCGCCGGGCACATCGACACCGCGGCCGGCGTCGGCGTCTCCGGGCACTCGATGGGCGGCATGACCATTCACGGCCTGGTGACCGCCTGGCCGGACGAGCGGATCGTCGCCGCCGTACCGGTCGCCTGCGTGGACATGGGCACCCCCGCCGCCTCGGCCCGGGCCGGCGTGCTGTTCATCCACGGTGACAAGGACCCGACCTGCGACTACGCCCTGGCCCGGCGGGCGTACGAGAACTGCCCGCGCCCAAGGCGTTCCTCACCCACGTCGGCGCGGACCACGCCGCGTACCTGAATCCGGGGTTCCCCACCTTCGACCGGACCCAGAACACCCTCGTGGACTGGTTCCGCTGGCGTCTGTACGACGACACCGCCGCCCGCGACCGCCTCCCCGCCGACGCCACCGGTGAGGGCACCCGCTGGGAAGCCGCCCTGGCCTGAGGGCCCAGGCCGTACAAGTTCAGGCCCCGCACCGCCACCCGCCCCCCCACCAGAAAGGGACACCCAATGACCAGCAGTTCTCCACAAGGGCACACCCGCACCTCACGGCGCACCCGATCCGCCGTCACCGTCGCGGCGAGCGGCGTCCTGGCGGCAGCGGGCGTCCTGGCGTTCTCGCCGACCGCTCCGGCCGCTGAACCCGCATCACCCACCGTCCAGGCCGCCGGCACCCTCGGCGCCGCGGCCGCCCAGAGCGGCCGGTACTTCGGCACCGCGGTCGCCGAGCACTACGGTGAGGCCGACTACGAGGGCACTCTCAACCGGGAGTTCTCCAGCGTCGTCGCCGAGAACGCGATGAAGTGGGACGCCACCGAGCCCAACCGGAATCAGTTCAACTTCAGCGGTGGCGACCGACTCGTCAACTACGCCCAGCAGCGCGGCAAGTACATACGCGGCCACGCCCTGGTCTGGCACGCCCAGCAGCCCGGCTGGGTCCAGGGACTGACCGGCGACAACCTGCGCCAGGCGATGCGCAACCACATCTCCAGGGTCGCCGGCCACTACGCGGGCAAGATCGACTCGTGGGACGTGGTCAACGAGGCGTTCGAGTGGAACGGCAGCCGACGCCAGTCCAACCTCCAGAAGCAGCTCGGCGACGGCTGGATCGAGGACGCCTTCCGCACCGCGAAGACGGCCGACCCCAAGGCCAAGCTCTGCTACAACGACTACGGCACCGACGCCATCAACGCCAAGAGCGACGCCATCTACCGCATGGTCAAGGACTTCCGCGCCCGCGGCGTCCCGATCGACTGCGTCGGCTTCCAGAGCCACCTCTCCCAGAACGAGAACCTCAGCACCTACCGCCAGAACCTCCAGCGCTTCGCCGACCTCGGCGTGCACGTACAGATCACCGAGCTCGACGTCGGCGGCTCCGGCGCGGCACAGGCCAACGTGTACCGGCAGGTCACCCAGGCGTGCCTGGCCGTCGCCCGGTGCAACGGCATCACCGTGTGGGGCGTCACCGACAAGTACTCCTGGCGCGCCCGGGAAACCCCGCTGCTCTTCAACGGCAACTACCAGAAGAAGGAGGCCTACGGCGCGGTCCTCGCGGCGCTGAACAGCGCGGCGGGCTGAAGCTGGCCGGGACCCGGCAGCCGTTCTGCCGGGCCCCGCGTCCGTGCTGCGCAGTGCCCACGCCAGGCAGGCGCTCGGCGGCCCGGTCCGCATCCTGCGGTTCGAGCTGTCCACGCCCTGACCCGGTCGCCCCTCCGACGCACCCCTGTCTGAAAGCCGAGGTACCGTCATGCGCCGCAGACTCCTCACCCTGGTGGCAGCGCTCTCCTGGCTGCCGCTTGCGCTCGCCGCCGCACCGCCCGCCCACGCAGCCGACCCGACGACCATGACCAACGGGTTCTACGTGGACCCCGACTCCAGCGCGAAGCGGTGGGTCAACGCCAACCCCGGTGACGGCCGGGCATCCGCGATCAGCACTGCCATCGCCAACACCCCGACGGCCCGCTGGTTCGGCTCCTGGAGCGGCACCATCGGCACTGCCACCGGCGCGTACGTGGGCGCCGCGGACGCCCGGGACAAGCTGCCCCTCCTCGTCGCCTACAACATCTACAACCGCGACTACTGCGGCGGGCACTCCGCGGGCGGAGCCTCCTCGCCGGCCGCCTACGCCGACTGGATCGCCCGGTTCGCAGGCGGGATCGCCAACCGCCCGGCACTGGTCGTCCTCGAACCGGACTCTCTCGGGGACTACGGCTGCATGACCCAGGCCCAGATCGACGAACGCGAGGTCATGCTCACCGGCGCGCTCGCCGAGTTCAACCGCCAGGCTCCCAACACTTGGGTCTATCTCGACGCCGGCAACCCGGCCTGGGCGAACGCGGCGACCATGGCACGGCGCCTCCATGAAGCCGGTGTCCGACAGGCCCACGGCTTCTCGCTCAACGTCTCCAACTACCTGACCACGGCCGAGAACACCGCGTACGGCAACGCCGTGAACAGTGAACTCAAGGCCCGGTACGGCTACACCAAACCGTTCGTCGTGGACACCAGCCGCAACGGCAACGGTTCAAACGGCCAGTGGTGCAACCCCTCGGGCCGCCGCATCGGCACCCCCACTCAGTTGGGCGGAGGCGCCGAGATGCTCCTGTGGATCAAGGTCCCGGGTGAGTCCGACGGCAACTGCGGCGCCGGAAGCGGTTCCTCGGCCGGACAGTTCCTCCCCGAGGTCGCCTACAAGATGATCTACGGCTACGGCTTCGGAGTCACCACCTGACGAACATGGGCTTCACCGTGGGGCAGCCCTTGCAGTCTCCTACCGCCCGTACGACCACCCAATCGCATGCGGGCGGCAGGCCCGAGTGACGCTCCCTCTCCTACCCCTCCGCTCCGGTCCAAAGCGCACACATGTCTTCCGTGAATCCCACCAAGGACCGGCAGATCAGCCTGAGCAAGTCCGACGGCGCCACCCTCAGCGTTGTCCGCATGGGGCTGGGCCGGCAGGCCGCTCCCCGCAAGGGCTTCCTCACCAAGCTGACCGGCAACCGTGAAATCGACCTCGATGCCTCAGCCGTACTCGTCGCCGGCAAGGAGTACGTCGACGTTGTCTTCTCCCAGCAACTGACCAGCACGGACGGCTCGGTTCAGCACAGCGGCGACAACCTCGTCGGCGGCACGGTCCAGACCGACGACGAGTCGATCGCTGTCGACCTGCAGCGCGCCCCGGCGCGCGTGGACCAGATCATCTTCACCGTGAATTCCTTCACGGGACAGACATTCCAAATCGTCGTCATGCTCGCCTTCGGCGCCCAGAAACTCCCCGAGCTGGCCCGCTCCGCAGGCAAATCTGCGCGCATCGGAATCCGCACTCGGGGACTGATCGGTGACAAGGCTGCGGACTGCACTGAGGTAAAGGGCCGGAGAGAACCCCGGGCGTAAGTCCATGGGCTGTGCCAAATCATCACTACCGCCTCATGAAGGTGCGCCCGGGGATTCGCCGCTCGTCCCTCCTCCCTGGACAGCCATCATGACGGCGGGATCCGCGGGGCGGGGCCGTGCAGGGGGACGAGGACCCCTGAGGGCCCCATAGAACGCACCCGAAGAGGAAGCCTCCGCGGTGGGCGACGGGGCTACCCGCCGCGCTCGGTAGACCCGAATTCCTGTACGACTCCGGCGGCAGAATCCTGGATGGGATCGTACGGAAATTCGATAATAGTTCAGTGAGTCACGGCTTCGAGGTGCGAGTTCAGGTCAAGCGAACCCAAGGTGGCGAGGAATGACTTTCTTGAGGTCGCGCGCACCGGACAGCTGCTCCGAACGCTGCTCAGACTGCTCGGTCCATATATGCCGGCTCCCGCTGCACCGCCTCATGGCTCTCGGGGCGCATGAGGCCGCAATGGGCAGGGGGATGGCCGCATTGAGGAGGTCGCCGGCCCGGCAGGTGTCGCGGAACCATGTCCCTCGTTTCACGGGCGACTCATAGTTTCTCACCCGTTCTGTATCGGGTCCTGGTCGCTGCTGTGCGGGGGATGCCGTCCTGAATGATCGTACCGCTCGATTTCGGGGTCGCCGAGTGGGCCTGACGATTGGCCAGAATGCGCTACCGAACGTGTGATTGCATTGACGGTCCATCCTGGGATGTTGGAGCCTTTCTATACGTGACGCATGAAGCCTCTTCCGTCTAGGCATTCACGGACACGTAGGTGAGAGCTGACGATTACGCCGGAAAATCACGTCGAGGCGGTGCCTTAGAAGGCATGTCCAGAGAAAATGACGACAGCCCCGCGGTCCCGCCCGATGGCGGTATACCACCCATGGCGACCCTGATGCGTTTGATGTACCGGCAGTGGGTGTCCCCAGCCCTTCACACCGTTGTCACGCTGAGAATTCCCGACGCGCTCGGCGACAGTTCACTCACAGCGACGGAACTGGGAACGAGGACCGGCGCACATGTGCCTTCGCTGTACCGCCTCTTGCGAGCCCTGGCACACATCGGTGTCTTTACCCGGCTCGACGAGACCCATTTCGCCAACAACGCCGAGTCGCGTCTTCTCCGCTCCGACGTATCCGACTCCGTGGCGGACATGGTGATGACGACCTGCGGCCTGATGCACGGCGCATTCACCGAACTGCTCCACACCGTGCGCACCGGCGAGCCGGGATTCGGGCGTGCTCACGGCGTGCCGATGTGGGCCTACCTGAGCGAGCGCGACCCAGCCGCAGGGGCAAGGTTCAACAAGGCCATGGCCCAGGCCTCCGGCGTGGTCGACCCTTCCCTGGTCCGCGCCGCCGCCCTGGCCGACTCCGGTGTCCGCAGCGTCGTGGACATCGGGGGCGGCCGCGGCGGACTGCTGCGCGCCCTCCTTGACAGCAGTCCGCACACCGAGCGCGGGGTGCTCTTCGACCGCCCCGCCGTGATCGAGGACACCCGAGCGGAATCCGGCATCACGTCCGACGGCCGGATCGAGCTGGTCGCGGGTGACTTCTTCTCGGCTGTGCCCGCCGGCGCGGACCTCTACGTCATGAAGTGGATCCTCCACGACTGGGACGACGAGGCTTGTGTGCGGCTGCTGAACGTCTGCCGACAGGCGATGCGCGGCGACAGCCGACTGCTCGCCGCCGACGCGGTGATCGATCCTCGACGCGACGACGAACTGGTCCACGGCATGGACCTGGAGATGCTCGTGTCCCTCGGTGGCAAAGAACGCACGGCCGCGGAGTTCGCCACCCTCTACGACGCGGCTGGACTGCGGCTGACCCGCATCGTCCCCACCGCCTCCATGTACTCCCTCGTCGAAGGCGTGCCGCAGAGCAAGGGACAGGACACAGGATGACTCTCTCGCCCACCACCGACATCCTCCTCCCCCTGTCCGCGGGCCAGCGGGAGATCTGGCTCGCCGAACAGCGGATCGGCGCGCCCAACAGGGTCTATCACGCGGGTGAGTACCTGGAGATCCACGGTTCGGTCGACCCGGCGCTGTTCGAAACGGCGTCGCGGCGGGTCGTCGAAGAAACCGACGCGGTCCGTGTCCGGTTCGTCGAGACCGAGGACGGGCCCCGGCAGGTCCTGCGACCGTTGGGGGACTGGAAACCGGATGTCGTCGACTTCGGCCAGGACCCCGACCCGATGGCGGCGGCGCGGTCATGGATGCGCGCCGCCCTCGCCCAGCCGGTGGATCTCACCCGCGGACCGCCCTTCCGTTTCGCACTGCTGAGGCTCGGACCCTCCCACTTCGTGTGGTACCAGGCCTACCACCACATCGTGATGGACGGATACGGGTACTCGCTGGTGGCCCGGCGACTGGCCCAGGTCTACACCGCGCTGGCCCGACGGCACCGAGGTGCCGCCCTGCCCGTTCGGATCGCTGGCGGACGTGCTCGACAGCGACGCGGTCTACCGCGGTTCCGCGCAGTACCGGCAGGACCGGGAGTACTGGACGCGGCGCTTCCGGGACGCTCCTCCGGAGGGCACGCGGCTGGTGCCCCGAGCGTCGGCCGCCTCCCCCGATCACCTTGAGGAGCGGGTCACCGCGCTCACCGAGTCCACGGTCGGCGCGCTGGCGGCCCTGGCCGACCGGGCCGCGGCACCCTGGTCGGTCGCGGTGATCGCCGCATGCGCCCTCTACACGCACCGCGTCACGGGCACACGCGACGTGGTGCTGGGATTCCCCGTCACCGCACGGACCGGACACCTGCTCAAGCGGACACCGGGCATGGTCTCCAACGTGGTGCCGCTGCGCCTGAGCCTCCGTCCGGAGATGACACCGGGCGAACTCGTGGCGCAGGTGGCGGAGGCGATCGCCGAGGCGGCGGAACACCAGCGCTACCGGGGTGAGGACCTGCACCGCGACCTCGGCCTGCCCGGAGGGGTCACCAGCTCGTTCGCCCCGCTGACCAACATCGCTGCCTTCGGCTATGACCTGTTCTTCGGCGGCCATCGCGCCACCGCGCGGAACCTCGCCTTCGGCATGATCAGCGACCTGGCCATCGTCCTGTGGGACAGGCGGGACGGCTCGGCGCCACGGATCGGCTGGCACGCGCACCCACAGGCGTGTGACGCGGACGAACTCGCCGCCCACCACGACCGCTTCCTCCGGCTGCTACACGTCCTCACCCATGCCGACCCCCGTACACCCATCGGCCGGCTCGACCTGGTGACCGCGGACGAACGCGCGGCACTCCTCGTCGGCCGCAACGCCACCAGAACAGCCGTCGCGCCGACCACACTGCCCGCGCTGGTCGAGGCACGGGCCGCAGCCGATCCGGCCGCCACCGCGGTGATCTGCGGCGACACCACGATGACCTACGTGGAGCTGAACGCGCGGGCGAACCGCCTTGCCCACCGGCTGATCGCCCTGGGGATCGGCCCCGAGCAGTACGTGGCACTGTCGCTGCCACGGTCGACTGAGCTGGTCGTGGCGGTGCTCGCGGTGGTCAAGTCGGGAGCGGCGTATCTGCCCCTGGACCCGGACCACCCCGCCGCGCGCACCGAGTCGGTGCTGGACGACGCTCGCCCGGCGTTGCTCCTCACCATTGACGACGTGGGGGACGGTGTACCGGCCGGGTACCCGGACAGCGACCCGACGGACGCCGACCGTGTCCACCGGCTCCTTCCCCAGCACCCGGCATACGTGATTCACACGTCGGGTTCCACCGGGCGGCCCAAGGGCGTCGTCGTGCCGCACGTCGGTATCGTCAACCGCTTGCTGTGGATGCAGGACCAGTACCGTCTGGACGCTGCCGACCGTGTGCTGCAGAAGACACCGTCCGGTTTCGACGTGTCGGTGTGGGAGCTGTTCTGGCCCTTGATCACTGGGGCCGCCGTGGTGGTCGCGCGACCGGACGGCCACCGCGATCCCGCCTACCTGGCCGCGCTGATCCGTTCCGCGGCCGTCACCACGGTGCACTTCGTCCCGTCCGTGCTGCGGGAGTACCTGGCGGCACCGGCCGCAGCCGACCGCACCGCGCTGAAGCGGGTGATCTGCAGCGGCGAGGCGCTCCCCGGCGAGCTGTGGCGGCAGTGCGCCGACCGTCTCGGCGTGGCCCCGCACAACCTCTACGGACCGACCGAGGCGTCCGTGGACGTGACGTCGTTCACCCGTGCTCCCAGGCCCGGCGCCGACACGGTGCCCATCGGTACGCCCGTCTGGAACACCGGTGTGTACGTCCTGGATGCGGTGCTGCGCCCGGCGCCGACGGGAATCGTCGGCGAGCTGTATCTGGTCGGCATCCAACTGGCCCGCGGCTACCTGGGCCGCGCCGGACTGACGGCGGAGCGTTTCGTGGCCTGCCCGTTCGGCCCCCCGGGATCCCGGATGTACCGGACAGGTGACCTGGTCCGGTGGAACGGTGAGGGACAGCTGGAGTACCTCGGCCGGGTCGACGACCAGGTGAAGGTGCGCGGAGTCCGCATCGAGCCCGGCGAGATCGAGGCGGTCCTCGCCCGCTGCCCCGGGGTGCGCCGGGCAGCGGTGACCGCGCACCGGGACCGGGCCGACGACGTACGGCTCGTGGCGTACGTGACCGGGGATGTCGACCGGCCCGAACGGCTGCGCGCGTGGGCGCGTGAACGGCTGCCCGAGCACATGGTGCCTGCGGCGGTGGTCGTGCTGGACGGGCTGCCGCTGACACCCAACGGCAAGCTCGACCGGGCGGCGCTGCCCGCCCCCACCTTCACGCCGCCGGGCACCGGCCGCGCCGCCCGCACACCGCGGGAGCACCTGCTCGCCGAGCTGTTCGGCGACGTGCTCGGCGTGACGGCGACCGCAGTCGAGGACGACTTCTTCGCCATGGGCGGGCACTCCCTGCTCGCCACCCGACTCGTCGCACGGATCAGGGCGGCCTTCGGGGTCGAGCTGGAGCTGCGCGATCTCTTCGAGAACCCGACGCCCGCAGCGATCGCCGGCCGACTGGCGCACGCCGGCCCCGCCCGCGTCGCGCTGACGCGGCGGGAACGCCCGGCACGGGTACCGTTGTCGTTCGCGCAGCGCCGCCTGTGGTTCTTGCAGCAGATGGACGGGGCGGGCGCGACGTACAACATCCCCCTGGCGCTGCGCCTGCGCGGACCGGTGGACCATGCGTCACTGAGCGCGGCTCTGGCCGACGTGGTCGAGCGGCACGAGAGCCTGCGCACCCTCCTGCCCGAGCACGACGGAGTGGCGTACCAGCACATTCTCGAACCGTGCGCCGCGGTACCCCGGCTGAGGATCAGCCGGATCGACCGCGGGGACGTCGACGCCGCGGTGGCGGCGGCGGGACGCGGCCCCTTCGACCTGGCCACCGAACCCCCGTTGCGCGCGGAGCTGTTCGTCGTGGCACCGGACGACCAGACCCTGCTCATCGTCCTGCACCACACCGCCGGTGACGGCGGGTCATGGGGGCCGCTGTCACGCGATCTGGCGACGGCGTACGCCGCCCGGTGCGAGGGCCGCGCGCCGCGCTGGGAGCCGTTGCCCGTGCAGTACGCGGACTACACGCTGTGGCAGCACGAGCTGCTGGGCGATCAGTCCGATGCGGACAGCCTGTTCGCGACCCAGCTGAGGTACTGGTCGGCGGCGCTCGCCGGACTGCCTGACTTTCTCCGGCTGCCCACCGACCGGCCGCGGCCCGCCGTTGCCTCCCACCGGGGTGGGTATGTCCTCGTGCGCATTGATGCCGGGCTGCACCAGCGGTTGCAGCGGCTGGCCCGAGACAACGGGGCGAGCCTGTTCATGGTGCTCCAGGCGGGACTCGCCGCCCTGCTCACCCGCCTGGGCGCGGGCACCGACATCCCGATCGGTTCACCCGTCGCCGGCCGGACGGACCAAGCCCTCGACGAGCTGGTCGGGTTCTTCGTGAACACGCTGGTGCTGAGGACGGACACGTCCGGCCACCCGAGCTTCACCGAGCTGATCGGCCGCGTCCGCGAGACGGCACTCGCCGCGTACGACCACCAGGACGTGCCGTTCGAGCACCTGGTGGAGGTGCTCAACCCGACCCGCTCACCGGCGCACCACCCGCTGTTCCAGGTCATGCTGGCCCTTCAGGACCTGCCCGCGGCGGACGCCGGCCTGCCCGGCGCGGACACCGGGCTCGTCCCCACCCCGACCGGCACCTCGAAGTTCGACCTCTCCTTCCACCTGTGGGAACGGCGCACACACGAGGGCGATCCAGGAGGACTCGACGGGACGGTCGAGTACGCCGAAGACCTCTACGACCCCGCCACGGTACGGGAGCTGGCCGCCCGATGGGTACGGCTGCTGAAGGCCGTCACCTCCGGCCCCGACGTGCCGATCAGCCGGATCGACGTGCTGACACCGGCCGAGCGCTCCCGTCTGCTCGTCGAGCGCAACGCCACCGAGGCACCGGTCCCGGTGGTCTCACTGCCGAAGTTCTTCGCGGCCCGGGTGGCGGCGACGCCGGACGCGGTCGCGGTTGTCTCGGACACCACGAGCCTGACCTACGCGCAGCTCGACGCCAGGGCCAACCGGTTGGCTCACCGACTCGTCGCGCTCGGCATCGGCACGGAGAGCGCCGTGGCGCTGCTGCTCGACCGGTCCGCCGACCTGGTGGTCGCGATCCTGGCGGTGGTCAAGGCCGGTGGCGCCTACGTACCGCTCGACTCCCGGTACCCCGCCGCCCGCCTTGAGATGATCGCCGCCGAGACGGGTGCCTCGGTCCTCGTCACGGACCGGGCCGATCCCTTGCCGGGCCCCATGGCCATCGGCGTGGACCCGGACGGCAGCGACGCGGACCCCGGTGTCCCGTGCGACCACGAACAGCTCGCCTGCGTGATGTACACCTCCGGCTCGACGGGCGCGCCCAAGGGCATCGCGGTCACCCATCGCGACGTCGTGGAGCTGGCGGCGGACCCGTGCTGGCAGGGCGGGGACCACCAGCGGGTGTTGGTGCACTCGCCGCCCGCATTCGATGCCTTCACGTATGAGATGTGGGTGCCGTTGCTGACCGATGGTCAGATCGTCGTCGCTCCGCCGGGGGACGTGGACGGCCCCGTGTTGCGGCGGCTCGTCACCGAGCACGCCGTCACCAGCCTGTGGCTGACGGCGAGCCTCTTCCACCTGATGGCCGAGCAGGACCCCGGCTGCCTGGCCGGCGTCCGGCAGGTGTGGGCGGGTGGGGAAGCGGTCTCCGGCTCCTCTGTCGCCCGCGTACTGGCGGCCTGCCCGTCCATCGCCGTGGTCAACGGATACGGCCCGACCGAGGCCACGACTTTCGCCGCGCACCACCTACTGCGCGCACCGTACGAGGCCGCGCCCACAGTGCCGATCGGCAGGCCGATGGCGAACACACGGGCATACGTCCTGGATGCCGGGCTCTGCCCGGGCCCGTCGGGTGTGACCGGCGAGTTGTACCTGGCGGGCGCGGGGCTGGCGCGCGGGTACCTCGGCCGGCCGGGACCGACGGCCGAGCGGTTCGTGGCATGTCCGTTCGGGCCCGGCGGCGAGCGGATGTACCGGACGGGAGACCTCGTCCGGTGGAACGCTGACGGTGAGCTGGAGTACCACGGCCGCGCGGACGACCAGGTGAAGATCCGCGGGTTCCGGGTCGAGCCCGGCGAGGTGGCGGCCGCGCTCGAGGAGCATCCCGAGGTCACCCGGGCGGCCGTAGTCGCCGGGCGCGGCCGAAACGACGACCTGCTGCTGGTCGCATACGTGAGCGGGGACGCCTGCCGGGCGGAAGCCCTCCAGGACTGGGTGCGCGCCCGCGTTCCCGAGTACGCAGTGCCCTCCGCCGTCGTGGTGCTCGACGCACTGCCGTTGTCACCGAACGGAAAGCTGGACCGGGCCGCGCTTCCGGCACCGGAAATCCCCGTCGCTCCCACCGGCCGCGCCCCGGGCACACCGCAGCAGCAGATACTCTGCGACCTCTTCGCCGAAGTACTGGGCGTGCCGTCGGTCGGTGCCGACGACGACTTTTTCGGCCTGGGCGGACACTTACTGCTCGCCACCCGCCTGAACGCACGGATTCGGGCAGCCTTCGGGGTGGAACTGGAGCTGCGGACAGTATTCGAAAACCCGACGCCCGAGGGAATCGCGGAACGTCTCGCGGGAGCACGACAGGCGCGCCCCGTCCTGCGCCCGTCGCGACGGCCGCAGCAGGCACCCTTGTCGTTCGCCCAGCGCCGCCTGTGGTTCCTGCACCGCATGGAAGGCCCGAGCGCCACCTACAACATCGCGCGTGCGCTGCGGTTGCAGGGCGGTCTGGATCGCTCGGCGCTGCAAGCGGCACTGGCCGACGTGGTCGAACGGCACGAGAGCCTGCGGACGGTGTTCCCCGAGCACAACGGCGTGCCCCACCAGCGCGTGCTGCAGCCGGAGTTGGCAGGGGTGCCGCTGGGGGTCACGCGGACCACCGCCCGGACGGTGTCCGGGGCCCTGGCCGCGGCGGCGCGGCAGCCCTTCGATCTGGTGGCCGAGCTGCCGGTGCGGGCGGAGTTGTTCGTGGTCGCGCCGGACGAGCATGTGTTGTTGATCGTGGTGCATCACATCGCCGGTGACGGGTGGTCGCTGGGGCCGTTGCCCCGGGACCTGGCCACGGCGTACGCGGCACGTCGTGCGGGGCGTGCGCCTGACTGGGCGCCGTTGCCGGTGCAGTACGTGGACTACACGGTGTGGCAGCACCAGCTCCTTGGTGACCCGTCGGAACCGGACAGCCTCTTCGCGACACAGCTGCGCTACTGGACCGAGGCGCTCGCGGCACTGCCCGAACGGCTGGAGCTGCCTGCCGACCGACCCAGGCCCTCGGTGGCCACATACCGGGGCGGATACGTCCCCGTACGAATCGACGCCGGTCTGCACCGGGCGCTGACGGCTTTGGCGCGCCGTAACGGTGCGAGCCTGTTCATGGTCCTCCAGGCGGGGCTCGCCGCTCTGCTGACGCGGCTCGGCGCGGGCACGGACATCCCGGTCGGTTCGCCGGTCGCGGGCCGCACCGATCACGCCCTGGACGACCTGGTCGGGTTCTTCGTGAACACCCTGGTGCTGCGCACCGACACCTCCGGGCACCCGAGCTTCACCGAGCTGCTCGCCCGCGTACGGGAGACCGCGCTGAACGCGTACGACCACCAGGACGTGCCGTTCGAACACCTCGTGGAAGTGCTCAACCCGACCCGCTCGCTCTCCCACCAGCCCCTGTTCCAGGTCTGGCTGAACGTGCGCAACATCCCCGAGAGCGGATTCGAACTGGTCGGTCTGGAGACCGCGCTGACGCCTGTCCATACCGGTGCGGCCAAGTTCGACCTCGCCTTCCACCTGTGGGAGCACCACGACGCCCGCGGCGACCTCGACCTACTCGGCACGGCGGAGGCCGGCTGGTCGATCCGTGACTCGCGCACCGGGGTTCCCTCGGACCACCATGTCGAAGAACCGACGCTCCGCCTGCTGCAGCGGCTCTCATCGCCTCGCCGCCGCACGACCCTTGCCACTGATGCCGATGTGGCCGCGCGGCTTGAGTGGCTGACTGAGCGAGGCTTCCTCTTCGAGGAGGACGGTCGTGTGCTGAGCCTCGTACTGACTGACGTCCAAGATGCCGTCGAAGACGATCCCGACGGCCCCCCGGCCGCCGGGGATCGGAGCCTGCTGCCCGTGTTCGGCGAGTCCGACCGGTAACAGGACGGTCGCCATCCGTGTCACGAGAGCTCGTCTTGCGCGGCGAGGTTCTGTACGGCGATGTTCTGCCATGGACGAGTGCTGCGCCGGCCCGCCGGGCGCTGACGACGGACAGTACGGCGATCGGGACCCACGGGGGACGGTCACCTTCCGGGCGGTGGACGCGGCCAGGGGCGGCGCCCGATACGGACGCCGCCCCTCTTACGTGGCCGGTCGAGGTTACTTGACGTTGACGCCGGTCCAGGCGGCGGCCACACGCTTGTACTCGGTGGAGTTCGCGCCGTAGAGGTCCTTCGCGGCGCTCAGCGTGCCCTTACGGGCCGCCTTGTAGTTGGTGGTCGACGTGAAGTACGTCGTCAGGGCCTTGTACCAGATCTTCTCGGCCTTGGCGCGGCCGATGCCGAGCACCTTGGTGCCGTCGGCGGTCGGCGAGTTGTAGTTGACGCCGTTGATCCGCTTCTTGCCGCTGCCCTCGGACAGCAGGTAGAAGAAGTGGTTGGCGACGCCCGAGGAGTAGTGGACGTCGACGTTGGCGGCGTTGGCGCTCCACTTGTCCAGGGAGCCGCCGTCCTTGCTCGGCTTGTCCATGTAACGCAGCGGGGAGCCGTCGCCGTTGATGTCGATCTTCTCGCCGATGAGGTAGTCACCGACGTCCTTGGGGTTCTTGGCCTTGAACTCCACGGCGGTGGCGAAGATGTCGGAGGTGGCCTCGTTCAGGCCGCCGGACTCGCCGCTGTACTCCATGTTGCCGGTGGCCGAGGTGACACCGTGCGTCATCTCGTGGGCCGCGACGTCGATCGAGGTGAGGGGCTTCTTGTTGCCCTCGCCGTCGCCGTACGTCATGCAGAAGCAGCTGTCGTCCCAGAAGGCGTTGACGTAGCCGTTGCCGAAGTGGACCCGCGACTTCGCGCCCTTGCCGTCGCCGTTGATGCCCTTGCGGCCGTGGACCGACTTGTAGTAGTCCCAGGTGAGCTGGGCGCCGTAGGCGGCGTCGACGGCGGCGGTCTGCGCGCTCGAGGGCTTGCCGTTGCCCCAGACGTCGTTGGAGTCCTTGAAGAGCTTGCCGGCGCCGCTCTCCGCGTGCTTCAGGTCGTAGGTGCGGTGGTTGCCGCGCGCCTTGTCGGTCAGCTCGTAGCCGCTCGTGACCTTCTTCGAGCCGACCGTGACCTTGCCGCTGTACTGGCTGTTGCCGGTGCCGTTCTCGATGTCCTGGTACTGGTACAGCTTCTTGCCGGTCGCGGCGTCCGTGATGACGTGGAGCCTGCTGGGCGTGCCGTCCTTCTGCACGCCGGTGACGACGGTTTCGTACGCGAGGACGGGCTTGCCGGAGGCGGCCCAGATCACCTTGCGCGGCGACTGCGCGTCGGCCTCGGCGGTCTTCGCCTTGGAGGCTGTGGACTCGGCGGACTTCGCGACGGCGGACTTGGCGAGCTTGGCGTCCGTGGAAGCGACCTTCACGGTGGCCTCGGTCGCCTTGGTGACGCTCTTGACCTTGCCGCTCCCGGCGGTGTGGACGACGAGGTCGCCGCCGAGGACGGGCAGGCCGTCGTAGGTGCGCTCGTAGCGGGTGTGGACGGTGCCGTCGGCGTCCTTGACGACGTCGCGGACGACCAGCTTCTCCTCGGCGCCCAGGCCGATCCTGTCGGCGGTCGCCGATCTGTCGGCGTTCGCGTCCTGGAGGAGCTCCGCACGGGCCGATGCCGAGAGAGCGACAGGGAAGCCGGACGGCTCGGTGTCGTTGTCCGGCTGGGCGGAGGCGCCGGTGGTCAGCGCCGTGGTGAGCACTGCTCCGGCGGCGGCGATCGCGAGCGTCGCACGCTTACGGGATATGTGAGAGGTCACTCGGGTTCCATCTGTGGGGGCCCGGGAAGCACGAAGTGCCGCCCGGGACGGAAGAAAGTCACGATGCTGGCATGCAGCGAGTTGCCGCACGTGCTGCGTGTTGCGAGGAAGCGTGCCATTCGAGCCAGGTACATGTCAGCCTTTTTAATGGATGTTGGCCGAATATGGTTCGTTGGGAGATGGTCGAGCTACGCCATGCGAACAGGCCGTGATCGAGGCCGCCGCAGGCAACGCCCGGGCGGGTGCGGGAGCTTGGCGACCCGGGGCAGTGGCCGCCTCGGTGAGAGTGCGGCCTCTGCGTGGGATGAGCTGTGGGGTGAGCCGTGCGGGGTGAGCCGTGCGGGTGGGCCAATTTCTCGACGTAGGCCGCGGAGCCCGGACTGCTCGCCGGCCTCCGCGAGTCGGCCGTGCCGCCGGAGCCCATGACGAGGCCCCGCACACCCGCCTCGACGCCGGCGGGACGCGGCGTGCCTGCGGCCGGCTTTCGCTGACGCAGTGCCATGCGGAGGGCGCAGACCGTGCGGCAGACCGCTGGCCGTCGAGGGGCAGCAGTTGAACAGCCGCAGCCTCAGGACTCCGGCCGGGGGCTACTCTGTGCTGGTTCCGCCCGGCTGGGCTCGTGGGTACCGGTGCCGACGAAGTCCGTAGAGGGCATGGGCTGTAGACGTTGCGACCGCTTGCCCGTTCGGCGTCTTCGCTCCACCCATCAGGAACTTGCTGGCGTGCACGTGACGTGACCTCGGAAACCCAGACCATCACGGAGGAAGACGACCATGCAGCGATTCACTTGGGCGAAAACGATGGCGGCACTCTCGGCGGCTGCGTTGTGCCTCGCGATGGCCCCGGCAGCGACCGCCAGGACCGCCGCACCCACTTGCGTCACCGACAGCGCGACAAAGGCGTTCGGCCGCGGCGAGATCAGCATCTGTATCGAAAACGGCCGGGCGCACGTGACCGGGTGGGCGGAGGACCTGAAACCAGGTGGTTGGCTTGATGGAGAGTGCGTGGCCTGGTACATGACCTGGGAAACCGCCACCGGAGACTTCCTGAGCTTCGCGCCCGTGGTCTGCGGGCACGCGGGCGGCCCGTACGAGACCTTCGACTACGACCCGTCGGACTGGTCCGAGGGCCCGCAGAACATCACCGGCGTCAGGAACGTGTCATTGGGCCTGTTCGACGCCTGAAGCCTGTCGCAGCAGGCCGCGCACGCACCGTCAGGAGTGGACTGTTGAGCGGTGCGCTGTCGCACAGTCGCGTTGGCGTGTGCGGCCATGCTGCGAGAGCGTTGCCGCTACGACGTGGTCCGGGTCGGGTCCTGCGTCTCGTCGCTCACGGTATGCCTGCGCTCGCCCAGCTCCTTCGCGATCTCTCTCCACGTCTCCGAGTACCGTCTCGCAAGGTCGGCGACCAGGCCCCCACAGTGCGAAGGCACTACAGCGGTCAGTTTTGACCACTCCTGCATATCGATGGCGTTTTGCTGCAGTATCCGGAGCAGGTTGCGTCCCTCTTCCTTGTGCCGCAGAGACGGATCGCGCAGCAACTTCTCGATCAGGGAGACAGGGTCGGATGGCATGAAGCAGACTTTGCGCGCCGCCGGGGGTCGATCCGGCGCCACGCGATCCGCCGGCGCTAGCGCTACGCGATCCGGCGGCGGCATACCATCCGGCGGCGTACGATCCGGCGAACCGCTGTGATCGTCGTCCGGTTCGCGACCTCTCTGCCTACCTTCCGGCACCGGCGGCTCGCCTGACAGGAGCCGCTTGCGGACATCGCTCACCGTGGCCGGCGAGATTCTCGCGCGCCGAGCCACCTCACGCAGTGACGCCTCCGGGTGCTCGGCCAGCAGCTCGGCTGCGCGCCTCCGCCCCTCCGAGCTGTTCAGTGGACGCACCTTGCCGTCCCGGCCGATACGTCCGGTCAGCTGCGACGTCGTATCCGCCGAACTCCGCCGGAGAGCGGCGACCGCTTTTGCGCCCAAACCTGCGGTACGCGCAATCGCCCGGTCCGACATCTCGGGGTGCGCAGCGATGATTCGCGCGGCTGCCGCCCTGCGATCCTCCTTCGTCAGAGGAAGGCCATGCGTCACATTCGCTTCGACGGCACGCAGGAAGGCTTCCTCCTGGGTGCCGTCGAAGAATTCGACATCAATTGTCTCCCGCCCTCTCAACAGGGCGACCATCAAGCGGTGCATTCCATCGATCACGCGCATACTGCGGCGATGCACGAGGATAGGAGGAAGCGCCACGTCAAGTTCCCCCAATTGGGCGACGTGCTCGGCGTCCTGCCCCTTCAGTCGCGGAGACTCACCAGGCAGCAGCGACGCGATCGGAACGGGTACGACCTCTCGCACACGAGCCCCCATCGGCACAGCCGGTCGGGCCACACCGATCGCACGCTCACCTCGCACTTCGGGCATCAGGTCGGAATCGTGGCGATTCGGAAGCATCTCTCTCCCCCATTGACACAGGATCAAAATCTACTTGCTACAGAACTTTCCGGCTGGAAGGTCGCGCGTGCGGGTAGCGTGCGTTCAACTGCGGCTCCGACAGTTGCATGACGGAGCGACCTGCGGCGAGCGGTTTTCGGGGCCCGGACGAGCCCGGTCAGTGTCATCGATCACTGCCACGCCCCCGGCGTCGAGGGGGGATTTCCGCCGGGGCGGGCACTCTAAATGCAGACAAAATTGGGAGTTAAATCTTCATTCCACCGGCAGAGCGATCCGCCCGTTGTCCCGCTACTCACCCACGGCCACCTGGTTCGGCGACCGCGTCTGTTCGTCGAGGTCCTGGGCGAACCGCAGCCAGGTCTGCGCATACTGCTCGGCCAGTTCCATCACCAGCGCACCGCAGTGCGAAGGGACCGCGTCGGTGAGCTCGGTCCAGCGCTGCGTGACGACGGCGTTCTGGTGCAGCAGTCGCAGGAGGTTCCGGCCCTCCTCCTTGTGGCGCAGGGCCGGGTCGCGCAGCAGCTTCTCCAGTACCTGCTGGGGGTCGCTGTCGAGCGTCTTCTCTCTGCTTCGTCCGGTAGGCAGTGAGCGCACCGTGCCGGCACCCCGGTCCGCCCGGTTCCGGTGCTCCGTTTGTTCGTGCGTGATGACCGGGCTCTCGCTGGCCCGGAGCCGCTTCCGCACATCGCTCACAGTCGC
Organism: Streptomyces sp. NPDC050703; assembly: GCF_040654435.1. NCBI lineage: Bacteria > Bacillati > Actinomycetota > Actinomycetes > Kitasatosporales > Streptomycetaceae > Streptomyces > Streptomyces sp. NPDC050703. The sequence continues at coordinate 6,596 of NZ_JBFAHX010000010.1, read as the reverse complement.
CGGAGAGAGTCCCGCCAGACGCGCGATCTCGCGCAGCGAGGCCTCCGGACGCTCGGCGATCAGCTCCGCCGCCCGCCTGCGGCCCTCATCGCTGCTGAGCGGACGGACCTTGCCGTCCATGCCGAGCGTCGCGCGCAGTTGCCCAGCTCCACCGGACTGTCGGCGGATGGCGGCCACGGTCTTGGCTCCGAGACCGGAGGCGTGCGCGATCGCCCGGTCCGACAGAAAGGGGTGCGACTTCAGGATCTTCGCCGCCGCGGCCCGTCGGTCGGACTGCGAGAGCGGCAGGCCATGCGTCACGTTCGCCTGCACGGCACGCAGGAACGCGTCCTCGGCGCTGCCCTCGAAGAACTCCACCCTGACGACTTGCTGGCCCCTGAGGAAGGCGGCCATCAGGCGGTGCATTCCGTCGATCACGTGCATGGTGCGGCGGTCGACGAGAATAGGCGGAAGTGGTCCTTCCATTTCCGCCAGACGCGCCACGTGCTCCGCGTCCGGACCCCGCGACCGCAGAGAGACGCCCGGCATGATCGAGGAAATGAGTACGTCCTCCACCGTCGGCTGTTTCACCTGTGCGGCACTCATCGATACCGGGCACCCGGTGCCGAGGTCGGCGGCTCCGGTGACGCCTCTGTCTTCGTCGGTGGGTCTTCGAGGTACGCCGGTCGATTGATCCATTCTGTCCACCCCGCTGATCGACAGCTCACAGCACATGACACACGCGGCAATCGGGCGGCCTCAGCAGCGCCGGGCCGCACTGCTGGACCGGGCCGATTCTCGACCTCGGCCCGGTCCTGGGCACTCTCGCCCAGGGCACTCGCGACTAGCGGAATAGCGAATTCCGCTCACCTTGGCGGTACGTCGAAATACTGGTACCCGAGCCACCAACCATCGCCTTGGACTCCGTCCTGAGATGCTTCAACCCGCGCGCTCCACCAATCCTCACGTGTCACTCTAGTCATTGTCGACCCCTCAGATAGAGGAACGTCTCATTCACGGGCAGGCCCAAGTGTGGGAGCCGCCGCCTGTCGTGACGGCGCGTCACCTCGACCGATGAAGCCACGCGGGCTGCCGGGTAGTGGCGGGTGACAGGGCTGCGCCGATCGGATGTGTTGCCACACGCAACCGGCGCAAGCCAGTCAGTACTGCCCCCGATCGTCTCCAGTCATCTGTCAGGCGTCTCTGCCCGGGGCCACGAGGCCCGTCTCGTAGGCGAAGACGACGGCTTGGACGCGGTCGCGCAGGTCCAGCTTCGACAGGATGCGGCCGACGTGGCTCTTGACCGTCGTCGGGCTGAGGAAGAGCTGTGAGGCGAGTTCGGCATTGCTGAGGCCGGTCGCGAGCAGACGGAGCACTTCGAGCTCACGCGGGGTCAGGCCGGACAGATCACTGTGCGTAGCGGTGGTCTGCGGTTCATCGTGCTGGGCGAAGCGCTCGACCAGCCGACGGGTGATCGCGGGTGCGAGGAGGGCGTCGCCGGACTGGACCAGACGCAGGGCGGAGACGAGGCGCTCAGGAGTGACGTCTTTGAGCAGGAAGCCGCTGGCGCCGGCCCTGAGCGCGGCATAGACGTAGTGGTCGAGGTCGTATGTCGTGAGGATGATGACCCGCGTTCCCTCCGAGCCCGCGCCTTCCGTGATGCGCCTGGTGGCCTCGATGCCGTCCATCTCCGGCATGCGAATGTCCATCAGGACGACGTCGGGCCGCGTACGACGGACCGCCGCGACGGCCTCGACCCCGTCGGCCGCCTCGGCCGTGACTTCGATGCCGTCCGCGGCCAGGATCATCTTGAATCCGGTGCGTACGAGGGCTTGATCGTCGGCGATGACTGCGCGCAGCGACGGCTGGTCCATGCTCATGTGGTCCTCCACGGGATACGGGCCGTGACCTTATAGCCGCCGGCGGGATTCGGTCCTGCCGCCAGCTCGCCCCCGTAGACGGCCAACCGCTCGCGCAGCCCCATGTGACCACGGCCGTTGCTCTCCACCGGCGGGGAGCCGTTGTCGCCGCCGGTGTCCGTGACCTCGATCTCCAACCAATCGTCGGTGTACCCGATGGCGACAGCGGCCTCCGCGCCGCGCGCGTGCTTGATCGTGTTGGTCAGCGCCTCCTGCACGACGCGATACGCCGCGAGGTCCACTCCCTGCGGCAACGGATCCGGCGGCAACGACATACTGACGCTCACGGGCGTCCCCGCGGCGCGTACCCGTGATACCAGCGCGTCGAGTTGAGGGAGCCCGGGCTGCGGCTCCAGGCCGTCGAGCTTCTCGTGGTCCGGGGCGGCCAACAGTCCCATCACGTGGCGTAGTTCGGCCATGGCGGCCCGGCCGCCCGCCTCGACGGCCAACAGTGCCTCCTTCGACTGCTCGGGTACCACGTCCATCACTTTGCGGGCCGCACCCGCCTGGATCACCATCACGCTCACATTGTGGGTCACGACGTCGTGCAGTTCGGCGGCGATGCGGGCACGTTCCTCCTCGACAGCCCGGCGCATCGCCTCTTCCTGGGCCTCCTGCAGTTCCGCTACCCGGTCCCTGCTGGACACCAGTTTCAACTGCAGGAAGCGGACCAGGCTGGCCAGCATTCCGGCCACCAGGAGAACGAATCCCGGACTGGACCAGCCCGGGAGCACCGGTTCCGCGTTGCGGAAGGCGAAACCGGACAGTGCGGCGGCGACGACCAGGACGGCTATCGCCGCTATCCGGTAACGGCTGTACACGACAGCGCTGTAGGCGGCGATGACACAGGCCAGGACGGTGATCCAGGAGGCGGAGCTGCCGATGGCCAGTGCCACGCCGAGCACCACCACGAACTGGGACAGCGGATACCGGCGGCGGGCCGCCAGCGGAAGCGTCGTCAGGACGACCAGGTGCCAGGGCGCGGAGGCGGACTCCTCGTCCGGGGGCTCCACCACCTGGCCCGGGTCGGGCGGCGGGGGCGGGGCGGGAACCCCTGTCCCGACGTCGGCCTTCGGGTTGATGTTCACCGGACCGTCGCCGGGATAGCGCACCGCCACGAACAGGGCGATGACGGTCAGTACGACGGCGAGCACCACGTCGACGCGGACCGCCCGCCGGGACAGGGGGGCCGCCTTCGGCTCGGGGCGGAGGGCGTCGATGAGCTGCTGACGCCAGTCGCGCCGGTCTTCCGTCTCCATGCGTACATTGTGCTGCGCTCTTCGCCCGGTCGGCGTCCATCTGTCTGATCACGGTCTTGTCCCAGAGGTCTACTTCTCAGGTAGGAGTCCGTGGTCGAATCCTCCGGAGGGAGGGCCCGATGTTGGTTCCGCGGCCGACGCGACCTTCCCCCAATGACCTTTAGGTTCTCAGGGTCGGCAACGGCATGTGCCTCTCGCGACCGTAAGGACGGACAACTCGTATGCAGCAAGTGATCGAACTGGAGCGTGTGGCGAAGCGCTACGACAGCGCCGGCATGCCGGCGCTCGGACCGCTCACGCTCAGCGTCGCCAAGGGTGAGGCCCTTGCCGTGACGGGCCCCTCCGGCAGCGGCAAGTCCACGCTGCTGAACCTCGTCGCCGGATTGGACAAGCCCACCGACGGCGCCGTGATCGTGGCGGGGCAGCGGATCGACCAGCTGAGCGAGCACGCCCTCGCCAAGTTCCGTCGCGAGCACATCGGCATGGCCTTCCAGTTCTTCAACCTCCTGGACGACCTCACCGTCACCGACAACATCCAGCTTCCCGCGCAGCTGACCGGGAGCAGCCGGCGCGCGGCCGCGGCCCGCGCCGGTGAGCTCATGGAGATGCTGGGCATCCAGAAGCACGCCCGCGCCTATCCGGGCCGCCTGTCCGGAGGCGAACGTCAGCGGGTCGGTGTCGCGCGGGCGTTGGTCAACCGGCCGGCGCTGCTGCTCGCCGACGAGCCGACCGGTGCGCTCGACACGGCTTCGGGTCACGACGTCCGTGATCTCCTCCTCGACCTGCACCGCGCCGGTCAGACGATCGTGCTTGTGACGCACGACCTGTCCCTCGCGGAGGCGTGCGCGAGCCGCACGATCCACCTGGTCGACGGCCACCTCGCTCTCGACACGTACGCGCAGTCCGTCCGATGAGCCTCTTCGGTGGCGCGCTCGGCCGCGTCGTACGCTCCGGTGTCGGCAGGCGGCGTGTGCAGACCGTGGTGATCGCCGTGGCCACGATGATGGCCGTGGCCTCGGCCGTGGTCGCGGGGTCGCTGATGGTCGCCGCGGCCGCTCCCTTCGACAAGGCCTTCAAGAAGCAGCGGGGCTCGCACATCACCGCGCAGTTCGATCCGGCCAAGGCGAGCGCGGCCGACCTCACGAGGACCGGGAAGCTGCCCGGTGTCGCCGCGAGCGCGGGACCGTACCCGTCCACGTCGGTCCGTCTGGTGGACCGGGCGGGCTTCCCACTGCCGTCGCTGGCCCTGGTCGGGCGGTCCTCGCCGGACGGCGCCGTGGACCGGGTGGACCTGAAGTCGGGGCGGTGGGCGCAGAAGCCCGGTGAGATCGTGCTCGACGCGTCGTTCGAGGGGCCCGCCATCGGGATCGGCGCGCCCATGAAGACGTCGGAAGCCAAGGACGCCGCGACCCTCTCGATCGTCGGCTTCGCCGTGTCCGCCAGCAAGACCGCCGACGCCTGGGCGGCTCCCGCGCAGGTCGAGGCGCTGGCGTCGCAGGGCCATCCGGTCACGCGTCAGATGCTGTACCGCTTCGATTCCGCGAGCACGAAGCAGCAGATCGTCGCCGAGCGGAAGAACCTCGCCGCCTCCGTGGGGTCAGGGGCGCTGCTCGGGACCCAGTCCTGGCTGGACACGAAGCGCGCCGCCGATCAGGGTGCGGCGGCGACCGTCCCGTTCGTGATGGCCTTCGGCGCGCTCGGCATCGTGATGTCAGTGATCATCGTCAGCAGTGTGATCAGTGGTGCGGTCGGCACCAGCCTGCGCAGGATCGGCATCCTCAAGGCCATCGGCTTCACCCCGCGCGAGGTCGTGCGCGCCTACGTGGCCCAGGCCCTGATCCCGGCAGTCGTGGGCATCGCCCTGGGTGTCGTCCTGGGCAACGTCCTCGCCGTGCCCCTGCTGGCCGACACCGAGTCGGTGTACGGCGGCGTCTCACTCTCGGTGGCCTGGTGGGTGGATGTCGCCGTACCGGCCGTCACCCTGGTCGTCGTGGGGATCGCGGCGCTGATTCCCGCGCTGCGGGCCGGCAGGCTGCGTACGGTCGAAGCCATCGCGGTCGGCCGGGCGCCGCGGACGGGGCGCGGCCAGTGGGCACACCGGGCGATGGGCATGCTGCCGCTGCCGCGGCCGGTGACCTACGGTCTCGCCACCCCCTTCACGCATCCGGTCCGTACCCTCGCGATGCTGCTCGCGGTGGCGTTCGGGACGGTCGCGGCAACGTTCGCGGTGGGTCTCACCTCGTCGTTGAACGCGATCGGCAGCTCGCAGGACCCCGAGAACCGGGCCGCGGTCACGGTCACGACGACCAGGGCGATCGAGGTCGCTCCCCCGCCGCCGCCTCCCGTGGGCGGCGACGCGGGAGATCCGCCTCCCCCGGGCGGCGACGCGGGCCCGCCTCCCGTGCAGGACAGCGCGCCGAGCACCGTCAAGAAGCCCAAGGTCGCCGATTCCGCGAAGGTGCGCGCCGCCGTCACGTCGCAACCGGGCGTGGAGTCGTACTACGGCAAGACCGAGACCGAGGTCGCCGTCGCCGGAGTCTCGGGATCGATCCAGGCCAGCCTCTACGAGGGTGACGCGCGCGCCGGAAGCTACGAGATGCTCTCCGGGCACTGGATCACCGGCAAGGGACAGGTCGTGGTGCCCACGCGCTTCCTGGAGAGGACCAGCACCAAGCTCGGTGACACGGTGCGCGTGACCTACGAGAAGGAGACCGCGAACCTGCGCATCGTGGGTGAATCCTTCGACACGTCGGGCAGCCAGCTGGCGATCCACGCGGACATGGCCGACTTCAAGTCGGCCGAGCCCAGCACCTTCCTCGTCGAGACCAAGTCCGGGGTCTCCGCCGACGAGTACGCCAGGAAGGTCGCCGCGGTGGTGCAGCCGCTGGGCGGCGACGCGACGACCACCACTGAGGAGGGTCAGGACGGTGTCATCCTCATCATGGCGGCGATGGCGGTGCTGCTCACCCTCATGCTGATCATCGTGGCCGGTCTCGGCGTGCTGAACTCCGTGGTCCTCGACACCCGCGAACGCATCCACGACCTGGGTGTCTGCAAGGCGATCGGTATGTCGCCGCGGCAGACGCTGAGCCTGGTGCTCGCCTCGGTGGCCGTGATCGGCGTGATGGGCGGGGTGATCGGCGTGCCGGTGGGGTACGCGCTGCACAGCGTCGTCATGCCGGTGATGGGCCGTGCCGTGGGCACCACTCTGCCGTCGCTCGTCCTCGACGTGTACGGGCCCTTCCGGCTGCTCCTGCTGGGGCTCGGCGGCGTCGTGATCGCGATGCTGGGCGCACTGGTCCCGGCGGGCTGGGCCGCCAGGGCGCGTACGGCGACTGCGCTGCGCACCGAGTAGTTCCTGTAGGACAGACGAAGAGTCCGGGGTACGGAGCGGTCGCTCCGTACCCCGGACTCTTCGTCTGTCTGGGTGAGTCCCCAC